>DAOTVD010000375.1:0-3483 GCA_034437075.1 Anaerolineae bacterium | reverse complement strand
ACACGCTGAATTGAATGCCCAAGCGCATTTGCTGCTGGCTGTGCATGCCGGGCGCGTGGTCGCCGGGCTGTTGTGGACGGCGTTGGGCGAACGCGCCATTTATGCCTATGGGGCCTCTTGGCGCGACCCCGAAACCAATAAACTGCGCGCGAATGATTGGCTGTTCTGGCAGGCGATCCAGGCGGCGCGCGCGGCGGGGCATCGCCTGTTTGACTTCGGCACCACGCCCCTGCATCATGACAATTTGCTAGATTTCAAAGACCGCTTTCGGCCCCAACATAGCGAATTGCCCTACCATTATTTTCTGCACACGCGCGAAGCGCCGCCCCTCATCCAACGCGAAGGCCGCAGCGCGCAACTCGTCGGCGCGATCCTGCGCGGCTTGCCGGGGCCGCTCTACCGCGCCGCCAGCGCATTTTTGATGCGCGAAGTGGGTTAGCGCGAACGATACACACGCCGCAGCACGAGCTTAACGCTATTGCCCGCCACATCCCGCGCGCGTTGGCGCCACCACGCGACGGGCGATGCTTGCCAGCGCTCCGGGTGGGTGGAAAGGATGAGCCGGGGCGGCGCGGTTCCCGCGCGCAGGGCCACGATGATGTCCGCTGTACGTTCGGGCGCGAAGTCCGGCGCGGTGCCGGTATGGTCGCGCAGATTATAGCGCGTGGGGTGCCAAGTGCGTCCGGTATCGTTGAGGTAAGCCACGCGCGCGTAATCAATATCGCGATACGCTTCGCCGATGAGATCGTAATCGGCGGGGGCGGCTTGCGCCCACAGCCCGCGATTGTCCCAGGGATGCAGCGGGCTGCCGTGCATACTGGCCACTTGCACAGGCGCCAGGGCGCGCAAGCGCGCGAGTTCGCGCGCGAATAACGCCCGCGCGGCGGAGACATCCCCGCGCGTTTGGGCCAGCACTTCGTAATGATAGCCAATCTCGTGCCCCAAAGCGGCCACCGCGCGGATAATCGCGGGGTTAAAGGGGCCAGGCACGGTGCGAAAATAGTAGGTCGCGCGCAGACCATGCGCGGCTTCGATGCGCGCCAGGGCCAACGCGCGCGCGGGCTGGCTATCGACATCGTGACGCAGGCCCACGAAGCGCGCGACCGTCGCGCCATGCTGCATGATCTCGCTTTGCAAGAGTATCTCGCCGCCGTAGGTCGCCACGACCGCGCATAGCGCCGCATAATGCCGGGGGGTAAAGTCGTTCATCATCGGAATCTGTCCATTCTGTCGAGTAGGTGCGATTGTATCAAATTAGGTGCGCGCGCTGGTGCAATGCCGTATAATCGGCTCATTCTTAATGCAATAAGCGGACACCACAAAACTAGACATAAATCGCCCCCCCAAATAATGAGATGAAAGGCACTTTTATATGTCCGTCCCTTCTGATTTGACGATTGCCCAGGCGGCCACGCCCCAACATATCGAAACCATCGCCGCCAAGCTGGATTTGCAACCGGAAGACCTGGTGCGCTATGGCGATGTCATCGCCAAAGTCAAGCTAGATGTCTTGCAGCGCTACGCCGACCGCCCACGCGGTAAATATATTGATGTGACGGCCATCACGCCCACGCCGTTGGGCGAGGGCAAAACCACCACCACCATTGGCCTGACGCAGGGCCTGGGGCATATCGGCAAAAACGCCATCGCATGCATTCGCCAACCCAGCCAGGGGCCGACCTTTGGCATTAAAGGCGGCGCGGCGGGCGGTGGCTATAGCCAGGTCATCCCGATGGAAGACTTCAACTTGCACCTCACGGGCGATATTCACGCCATCGGCGCGGCGCATAACCTCATCGCGGCGGCCATCGACGCGCGCTGGTACCAAGAAACGCGCAACCCGGGCGAAAAGTGGGACAAAACCGGCCTGCCCCGCCTGGATATTGATCCCTACACCATCCCCTGGCGGCGCGTGGTGGATGTGAACGACCGCGCCTTGCGTAATATCATCATTGGTTTGGGCGACCTGGCCGACGGGCTAGAACGCCAGAGCGGCTACGACATCACCGTGGCCAGTGAACTGATGGCCATCTTGGCCCTAGCCACCGATTTGCAGGATATGCGCGCGCGCATCGGGCGCATGGTGGTGGCCTACAACACCGCTGGCGATCCCATCAGCGCCGAGGATTTGCGCGTGGCGGGTGCGGCAACGGTCCTGATGAAAGATACGCTGCTGCCCACGCTGATGCAAACCCTAGAAGGCCAGCCCGTTTTCGTCCACGCGGGGCCGTTCGCCAATATCGCGCATGGCAATAGCAGCATCGTGGCCGACCAGATCGCGCTACAACTGGGCGAATACGTTATCACCGAAAGCGGCTTCGGTGCGGACATCGGCATGGAAAAGTTCATGAATATCAAATGCCGCTACAGTGGCCTGACGCCGGATGCGGTCGTGCTGGTGGCGACTGTCCGCGCGCTGAAGATGCACGGCGGTGGGCCGCGCGTGGTGCCGGGGCGGCCTCTGGCGACGGAATACACGCAGGAGAATCTCGGCCTGGTGCGCGCGGGCGCGGCCAACCTGACCGCCCACATCCGCAACGCGCGCCGCTTTGGGGTGCCTGTGGTGGTGGCGGTCAACCAGTTTACGGACGACACGCCCGCCGAAATGGACTTGGTGCGCCAGTTGGCGCTAGAGGCCGGGGCCAGCGCGGCGGTCTTCAGCAACCATTGGGCCGAGGGCGGCCCCGGCGCGGCGGATTTGGCCCGCGCGGTGGTAGAAGCTGCCGCCCAGCCGAGCGACTTCCAATTTTTGTATGACCTGGATCAGCCGCTCAAAGAGAAAATCGCGATCATCGCGCGCGAGATTTACAACGCCGACGGCGTGAGCTACGAGCCTGCCGCCGAAAAACAACTCGCGGATTTCGAAGCGCAGGGCTTCGGGAATCTGCCCATCTGCATGGCCAAAACGCATCTGAGCATCAGCCACGACCCAGCACTTAAGGGCGCGCCTAGCGGCTATACCTTGCCTGTGCGCGAGGTGCGCGCGAGTGTTGGCGCGGGTTTTATCTATCCGCTAGTGGGCACCATGCGCACCATGCCCGGCTTGGGCAGCACACCGGCTTATATGAACGTCGATATTGACGAAAACGGTAAGGTGGTCGGGCTGTTTTAAGTCCGTCCTCAAAACGCGAGGCTCTTGTTTACCTGGCAAGGGCCTCAGCCCGGTAACGTGGCTTGGATGTGCTGCAACAAAACGCTAGGCGGGATCGGTTTGCGCAAAAAGGCCGAGATATCATACTGCGCCAGGTCTTCTGGATGGAGGTGAGAGCTAGCCGTCACCAAGATGATGGGCACCTCGCGCCCGTTGGGCCGTTGGCGAACCTCGTGCAGCATCTCTATGCCCGAAACGCCGCCCGGCAGCATATGGTCGAGCAAGATGAGGTCGGGCAAGATTTGCTCTAGCCAGGCTAAGCCCGAATGTGCATCCCCCCGGATGACCACATTGTAATTATGCCGTTCCAGCAGCAGCCGGTAAATATCTTG
>DAOTVD010000374.1:0-10003 GCA_034437075.1 Anaerolineae bacterium | reverse complement strand
CAAGTCCGGCTTTGGTGCGCCGTTGCATCACTGGTTCGCGGGCGATTTTGGCACGTTCGCGCGTGACATTCTGCTGGACGACGCCACGCGCCGCCGGGGTTGGTTTGATGTCAGCTACCTGGAAAAGCTGCTGCAACGCCAGGCGCGGCCCTGGGGCGAACTGACGCAAGCCCTATGGGCGGCGCTTATGTTCGAATTATGGTGCCGAGCGTACGACATCCAGGGCTAATACATCAGTATCTGACGTTACGCACTCACTTAGGCTTTTCCAAGTATTTAACTATGCCGCTTGCTTTTGTCGAAAAGGATACCGGCTTGATTTTACCCCCCTCTAGCTCCCCCCGAATTCGGGGGGAGAACTTACTCGTGCGCACAATAGCCCCTCCCTGAGTTCGGGGAGGGGCTGGGGAGGGGTAATTATTTTTCTGGAAAAGCCTTAGAATCCAAGGGGTTAAAACCCCTTTTTAACCCATAGTGACCTTTCGTGGCCACTTAACAAGGGGCTTCAGCCCCTTGAAGAAAGCCGATTTTGATAAGGCTGCGTAACGTCAGTCAGTATCTATCCAGCTATTGCTCCGTGTTGGGCTGCGCGGAGTAAGGCCGCAGGCTTAACTTACGGTATACTCTCCGAGAGACATGTATATATATTGGCAATACATCATGGAAGGATCAATATCATGATTAGAAAAAGTTGGTTTTTGGTGCTTGTGCTCATCCAGGCGATGGGGGTATTGGTGGCGGGCGCCCAACAAGAGACAGACAACGCCGCCCAAGGGCCGGTAGTGGTCACGGGCGAGGTAAGCTATACCCTGGGCTTCTTTAACGAGGTCTGGATCGACCCGCAGATCATCCTTTACGATATGGCCGGGGTCGTTGACCGTGAGCTAGAGTTTACGCCGTCTTTTGATTCGCAAGTGTTCGGATTCCCGACTTCCGATACGACCGAATCGCCCTTTACGTATGAGATCACGCTGCCGGCTGTGCCACAGGGCGAGTTCCGCGATGTGGACAATGATGACGAAGCTGAGACGGGCGTGCAGGTCTTTACTTTGGGAATCATCCAGGACCTGTGGGGCAATGGCTTTATGGAAGAGCGCGACGAGTTCTTGTTTGACTACACGAGCGCGGAATTTGGTATCTTTGCCGACGATTTTGATGATGTGCTAGGCGGTACGGTGCTCGTCTGGGCGCCGGACGATGAACAGAGCTTCCCCGATAGCCTGGGCGAGGATGGCAAGCTGTTCACCGAGGACGACACCACCACGTCGATTCCGGCGGGTTGGAGCATCGCGCGCATTGACGAAGACGGCGCGATCACGTTTGACCGCTCCGCCGAGCCGGAAGTCGCGCTGGTGGAGTCCGAAGGCAACGAACAAGACGATTTCTCCGAATTGAGCTATACCGAAGCCTTCAACGCGACAATTGATAAATTCACCCTGGAATATGCTTTTACGGAAGAAAAAGGCATCGATTGGGAAGCCCTGCGCGCCGAGTTCTTGCCCCTGATGGAAGAAGCCGAGGCCGAAGAAAGCCCGCTGATGTTCCGGCGTGCGTTGCTAGCTTTTGCCAATTCGATCCCGGATGGGCATATGTTTGGACCGTTTTTGGCCGAGGATTTCCAATTTGCCACCAGTGGCGGTTTGGGCTTTGCGATCCGTGATGTCGATGATGGGCGCACGATTGTCAGCTTCGTCACGCCCGAAGGCCCCGCCGAAATGGCCGGCATCGAGCGCGGCGCGGAAATCTTGGCGCTAGATGGCCAAACGGTTGATGAGGCCATCGAAGATACGATCGTTTGGTCCGCGCCATTTAGCACGCCCTGGGTCGAGCGTCTGCAAGCGTTGCGCTATGTGGTGCGCGTGCCGCTGGATACCGAAGTCGAAGTGACGTTCCAGAACCCGGATGCCGACGAACCCGAAACCGTCACCTTGACGGCCACGGGCGAGCGCGAAAGCTTCAATTTCTCGTCGTTTAACCAGGGCTTGGAACCCACCGATTTGCCCGTTGAATTCGAAATTCTGGATAGTGGTTTTGGCTATATCAAGCTGTTCAGTTTTTTCGACAACTTGCCGCTGACGATTGAACTGTGGGAACGCGCTATGGCGGTGATGCGCGCGCAGGATGTGCCCGGCATCATCGTCGACATGCGCCAGAATGGCGGCGGTTTTACGGACATTGGCTATCAGATGATCTCGTACTTTTTCGATAGTGAAGATATCATCGAATACTCCGCGCGCTTCGATGAGCAACTGGGCGAATTTTACGTTTATGAAGAACTGCCCGCGCGCTTTACCCCGCCCGCCGAGGAATTGCGCTATAACGGCGAATTGGCCGTGCTCATCGCGCCCAGTTGCGCGAGTGCTTGCGAGTATGTCACGCGCGCGCTGACGCTCAACGACCGCGCCACGACGGTCGGCCAATATCCCACGCAGGGCATCGGCGGCGGTTGGCAGCCCTTCTTTTTGCCGGAAGATGAACAGTTGCCCGCCATCCAGAGCCGTGTGATTGACGCGGACAGGAATCTCATCGTGGAGGGCATCGGCGTGGCGCCGGATATTGAAGTTCCGGTGACTGAAGAAACGCTCTTTAGCGAAGGCGACCCCGTACTCGAAACTGCCATAGCACATCTGGAAGAAGCAACTGCCCTGGAGATTGTCGAAGCGGGTGAGATCGCGATTGGCGATACGGTCGAAGGCGAAATCGACGATCAGAGCCGCGTGCAGTATACAATGAACGTCACCGCTGGCGATTTCTTTGATGTGTTCTTGAGCGGGAACGATGGCGAATTGAATACGGTCGTGCGCTTGTACATCCAAGGATCGGAAGACCCAGTCGCCGAGAATGACGATGTCGAGCCAGGGAATGTGAGTTCCGCGCTGGAAGAGATCGAAATCCCGCAGGACTTCACGCTCATCGTTGAGGTCGGCACGTTTGGCGATGCGCTCTCTGGGGCGTATACGCTGGAAATTGTGGATCGGAATAGCGAAGCCGAGGAAGAATAGCGCGGTGTAGCCGTTCGAATATGCCATGTAGCGCCGGATACAACCCGTATCCGGCGCTTTTCCATCAATGCTGGATAACAACCCCTAGCTTCTTGGCCGCGTTCGCCCTGGCCCCAAGCCCCAAAACCGGGGGCCAGATGTTGTAGAATAGAAGTATCGCAAGCTATAACACCCCTGGTGAACCGAGACCTATCAATTATGTATATACGGTGGATCGTGCGTGGGCACAGAAACAGCGAAGCGGCAGATGTCAGTTTTCATGATGCCTATCTTGTGGAAAGTTTTCGAGATACATCTGGCGAACCGCGCCAGAATACGCTGGCGTATCTGGGCAATATTCGCCAGATTGGCGACAGTTTTCCGGGGATTGAGCGCGAACTGTTTTTGCTGCGCGCGGAGTTCATCATGGGCAGTATGCCCGAAATTTCGGAGGAAGACCGCCGCCAGGTGATGGGCCAGCTTCACCAGAAAGTCCCGCCCTTGGATAACAAAGAGGCCATTATCGGCTTTCAGAATACGCTGCGCTGGTTTTTTCGTTTCTGGCGAGATAATGGCGGCGGGCCGGGTGAAGCCGAACTCATCCGCATGGTGAAGGATGCCCGCGACAATCCCGATTCAATTTATCTGACGGGGGACGAACCCGACTAACCTGCTGGGCGAGCTACCACGCCCCAGATGCCTTCATCCATGGCCAGCAAGCTATTATCGCTCAGATCGACCCGCCAGAGCACCGTGCGCGGGTTATACGCATCCAGAGCGGGGTCGTTGGGCTGGATGTCCGGCGGTAGCGCACCCATGTTCAAGGCTTCGACCAACGCGCGGTTGGGCTCCACCGCCACCGCGAAGACATAGCGCCCCGTCACCGCCAAGGACGATACCCCATAAACATCACCCATTTGCGCGACCTCCGTCGTGCGCCCCGTTACCAGATCGAGCCGCCACAGCACCCCGCGCGCGCTGCGCGTATCCGCCGGGTAGGTGACGCTGGGCAGCAGTTCGAGCGGTTGATTGGGCGTCAAGCGACTGATGAAAAACAGGCTGCTTTCGTCCAGCGACCAGGCCATGCGCTCAATTGGCCCAACCCCGCCCGGCACATCGATGACATAATCGCGCGACCCCGAGCTGATGAGGTCGATAATGCGGATGAGGCCGTCTGTCGTCGGAGCGGCCAGGCGCGAGGCGGTCGCATTGAGCGCTGAAGCGCCCGTGATATAGCTCGGGTCATATTCCGTGATGGTCAACGAGCCAAGTTCGAGCAAATACATGCCTGGTTGCGGGAAACAGCAACTATAGAATAGCGATCCGCCATAGGTCGGGTAAATGCGCGGGCGTCCGCCGTTGAGCAAGCCTGCATCGCGCGCATACAGCGCCGCCGCGCCAGCGGCGTTCACATTGGCCGTGCCCAGGTCATACGCACCTAGGTAAGTCAGCAGGCGCCCGCGCCCGCCTTCCAGATTGTTAACGTTGGTCTCGCGTAAAGGGAACGCCGCCAAGTTATTTTCAAGTTCCTGAATGTTTTCGGTATCCAGGTTATACAAGACACCACCATGCCGCGCGATGGTTACGGTCAGGCCAAATTCGCCGGGCAAACGCACCGCCGCGCCGCCTTCGGCCCCGGTGACGAACAAGCCTTGCCGGGTGGCGACGTACAGCGCATCGCCATCGGGTGACCGGAATAATTTTGCCGATTGCCAGGGCGCAAGTGCCGGGCCGGTGGCGGTCAAAAATTCGCCGGTGGCATCTGCCAGCGCGACCGTACCTTCGCGCACATAGGCCAGCGCGACTAGGTCGCCAGGCTCGCGTTGGGCCCGGGCCGGCGCCGTCAGGCCCAAGGCCACCATACTCAGCAACAATAGAATGATCGTAAAACCGCGCAGCATCATTCCCTCCGCGTTTTGGTGGATAACCGCCTCATTGTAGCGCAAGGGCGGGGATTGTGGGCGGGCGGTTTGGGCGTGAAGGCAGGATACAATTACAATTCTGCACATTACAAGATGATATGAAAGGGACAAGATGGCATCCAGCGTCGTCATTACTGGGGCATCGACGGGTATCGGCGCGGCTTGCGCGGCGCATTTGGCGGGGCGGGGATTCAACGTCTTTGCGGGGGTGCGCAAGGCGGCAGATGCCGAACGGCTGGCCGCGCAGATTCCGGGCGTGCATCCGCTATTTATAGACGTTACGCAGCCGGAGGTGATCGCGCAGGCCGTGCAAGAGGTCGCGCAGGTGGCCGGAAGCCTGCATGGGCTGGTGAATAACGCCGGGGTGGCTTACCCCGGCCCGCTAGAGTTCGCCCCCCTAGAAGACGTGCGGCGTCATATGGAAATTAACGTGATCGGGCAGGTGGCCGTGACGCAAGCTTTTTTGCCGCTGCTGCGCCCCGCACGGGGGCGGGTGGTGCATATGAGCTCGATGGGTGGGGTCAATAGCATCCCCTATTTTGGGGCCTATTGCGCGTCGAAATTTGCGTTAGAGGGGCTGAACGATGCGCTGCGCTTGGAACTGCGCCCGTTTGGGATGCACGTGAGCATCATCGAGCCGGGCGCGGTGCGCACGCCCATCTGGGCCAAGGCGGAAGGCGACGCGGACGCTATGTTCGCGGATTACCCCCCCGAGGCGTGGGCGTATTACGGGCGGACCCTGCGCTGGCTGCAAAAGACCATCCCTCAAATGGGCGGCATGCCGCCGGAGCGCGTCGCGCGGGCGGTGGAGCACGCCTTAACCGCACGGCGACCGCGCGCGCGCTATGTTATCGACTGGCCTTCGCGCTTGCGCGCCTGGTTAGAAATCTTGCCGGTGCCGCTCCGTGATTGGGCGATTGCACGAGCCATGCAGCGCTAATTTGTGCAATTCGTTAAGGTTGATTTAAATATCCTTGTGCATTTTGCACATTTCACGTATCGTATAGGTGTGAGAATGTAAAAAAATGGAGTCAGAACCCCGTGACCAAGTTTCGCTTGAGTATCCATGCCCACTTTCACCATCCGCCGCGCGCCAACCCCATGACCGGCGTCATCGGCAGTGAAAGCAGCGCGGCGCCGTTTCGCAATTGGAATGAGCGCGTGACCGAAGAAATTTATCGTCCTAACGCCCAACGTGGCAATTTTGAACGGCTCAGCCTGGATATTAGCGAAACCTTCATGCAGTGGCTGAGCGCGCGTGCTTCCGAAACGTATAGCGCGATTACGAACAGTGTGCGGACTTATGAAAAGCTGAATGGTGTCAGCAATGTGTTGGCCACGCCTTTGCATCCCGCGCCGTTGCCACTCTTGCCCGCGCGGGATCGCCTCACGCAGTTGGTATGGGGGCGTAACGCGGCCATCAAGCGCTTTGGGATAGTGCCGCAGGGGGTTTTCTTGCCCGAATTCGCGGCGGATTTGGGCACGTTGCAAGCGGCGGCGGATGCGGGCTTTCGCTATACCTTGCTGCGCGTGCATCAGGTGGAGGGCCTGCCGGAGCGCGGCGGCGCCGGGCCGTATCAAGTGGCATTGCCCAATGGCACCACGATAGATGTCTTCGTGGTGGATGATGCGCTGACGACCAGCATGCAAAAAGAAATGGTCGAGCGGGGCGGTGCGGGATATTGGGCGCGTACCGAATTATTGAGCCATTGTCGTTTCGCCGGGCCGCTGACGCTGCTGTACCTCGATGGCGAAGAAATCGGCGGCGCGCACATGGCCGAAGCGGCTTTCGTGCAATATTTGCTCTCGCATGAGGCGCGCGCGTGTGGTTACGAGCCCGTGACGCTGGAACAATATTATGCCGCGTATGACGGCCCCCGCGCGACCATTGGCGTGTTGCCATACCAAGCGCCCGACATAAGCCCACGCCAGCGCGATCTTTACGCCGCGCTAGAGCGCATTATGCCCGAAGCCGACCTGATCTTCCGCGATGAAATCGGCGAGAGTGCCTGGGCCTTGCGCAACCAAGCTTATGGCGGCGAGTTCCCCAGCGCATACCGGCATCTCTTGCAGAGCCAAATCGCCTTACAAGAGGCTTGGTCGAATGTGTATGCCTTGGAACGCCATCCGCAAATCGGCAATGACCATATTCTGATGGAAGTGGCTTATGCGGTGGTTTTGATGCAACATCAGGCTAAGGCCAACCTCGCCACGACCTTCACCGAATCCTTGGCCGAGCCATTGGTGAAGCAATTCGAAAAGCATATGGCGCGCATAGAACAAGACTTGGCCGCGCGCGCTGGGTGAGGTCGCTCTCGCTGGCGTGCTACGTCAAGCAGATTTAATTTTTACCCCCCTCTAGCTCCCCCCATTTGGGGGGAGTACTTATCTACGCGCTTATCGGCCACCCGCCAAATGGTGCCCCAGGTGCCATTCCACACCTTTAGGGTATGCTATCTAGCACTGTAGCGCGCCCTGCCCCCCTCGTTACAATGAAAAAGATGTCTTTGTTTGTTTCTGTCCTGAGAAATGTTTTTCATTATCTCTGTAGTACAAACTCTGTCGTACAAGTTTTTTTAGCATATGCTGTACGACACCTTTTCGCATCCGCGAACCAACCGAAAGCAATCTGCTTATGCCTTCCGCGAATGGCAAAACCCCACCCGAAACGGCTAACTTTCCATTTACGGCCATCGTCGGCCAGGATGACCTCAAGCGCGCGTTGTTGCTGTGTGTCATCGACCCCGCCATTGGGGGTGTGATGGTCATGGGCCATCGTGGGACGGGCAAAAGCACCGCTGTACGCGCCCTGGCCGCCCTGTTGCCCCAGATGCGCCGCGTCAAAGGGTGTCCGTATAACTGCGACCCCGACGCGCCCGCGCCGAACTGCCCGCATTGCGCGCCGTTGTTAGCTGCCGGAAAAGCGCTCAAGGGCATGCGCGGCCTCGTCCCGGTCGTGGATTTGCCGCTAGGTGCTACCGAAGACCGCGTCGTGGGCTCGCTGGACGTGGAGCGCGCGCTGGTGGATGGTGTGCAAGCGTTCGCGCCGGGGTTGTTGGCGCGGGCTAATCGCGGTTTCCTCTATATCGATGAGGTCAATCTGCTGGAAGATCATCTGGTGGATTTGCTGCTGGATGTCGCCGCGAGTGGGGTGAACGTCGTCGAGCGCGAAGGGATCAGCATGGCGCATCCGGCGCGTTTTGTGCTGGTGGGCAGTGGCAACCCCGAAGAAGGCGATTTGCGCCCGCAATTGCTCGACCGCTTCGGCTTGCACGCGCGCATCGAAACCATTGAAGACATCCAACAGCGCGTTGAAATCGTGCGCCGCCGCCGGGCGTATGACCTCGACCCCGCCAGATTCGTGGCGGACTGGGACAAAGAAGAAGCCAAGTTACGCCGCAAGATCAGCCGCGCTAAGCGCAACCTGCCAGCCGTGGAACTGGCCGACGACACCATCGAAGCGGCGGCGGCCTTGTGCGCCGCCCTGGCCGTGGATGGCCATCGCGGTGAGTTGACCCTGTGCCGCGCGGCGGTGGCGCAAGCCGCGTTCAACAATAAGCTCCATACAACGCCCCAAGACATTGCCAGTGTCGCGACGCTGGCCCTTCAGCATCGCCTGCGCAAAGACCCGCTCGAAAGCGCCGGGGATGACGCCCGCGTTCGGCGCGCTGTCGCCGAGATCATCGAAGCACCCATCCAAAGCAAATAAATTACGGAGCGCCACCATGCCCAAGTTTGTCTATATCACCATGGACGGCGGCCACAACGCCGCTCTGCGCGAAGCCGCGCGCATCCTCCACCGCAACCACGACACCGAAATGAGCCTGGCGCTCTACAGCACCACCGGCCTGTGGGATGAGGCCAAGTGGGCGCGCCTGGAACGCGACGTGAACGAAGCCGATTTCGTCTTTGGCTGCATGATCTTCGGCGAAGAATACGTCCGGCCTATGCAGCGCATTTTGGGCGAAACCGACACGCCCACCTGCGTTATCACCAGCAACCCGGCCATCATCTATTGCACGCACGTCGGCAAGCTGAATATGGCCAAATTCAACAAGAGCAACGACGACGACGAGGAACCCGGCCTCGTCAAGCGCTGGATGAGCAAGCTACGCCCCAAGAAGGACGGCAAAAAAGAAGGCTATCGCCAGACCGCGCTCATCCGCAACCTGACCAAGCTCATGAAGTACGTGCCCGGCCAGGTGCGCGACCTGCATACGTTTATCGCCATGCATGATTATTGGCTGCATAGCTCGCCGGAGAATTTGCAGCGCATGATGGCCCTCTTGTTGGCGCGTTACGTCCCCGGCTACGACCATCTGCCCGCCCAGGATGCCATGCCTTATCCCGACGCGGCGATTTATCATCCTGACGCGGGCGACCCCTTCGCCGATGCGGCAGATTATGCTAAATGGCGCAATAAACGTCGCCAGCCTGTCGAAGGCTTTAACGGCGTCGTGGGGATTCTGATCCATCGCGCGGTGATCCTGAGCGGCAACACGGCCCATCTGGACGCGCTTATCCGTAACCTGGAAGCGCAAGGTCTCGAAGCGCGCACGGTCTATAGCGCCATGCTAGATTTCCGCCCCGCCATGCAGACCTTTTTGACTGCCGACAGCGGCTTACCGCCTGCCGATGCCGTCGCGAATGGCATGGGCTTTCCGCTGGTGGGTGGCCCGGCAGGCAGTCGCCCCGACCAAGCCGTCGAAGCGCTGAGCGACCTCGACATCCCGTATTACGATATGATCCCGCTGGGGTTTCAGTACGTCGAAGACTGGGCACCGAATGAGGTCGGCCTGAACCCGATGCAGACCGCGCTGAATATCGCCTTGCCAGAACTGGACGGCGTGACCGAACCGGTCATCTATGGCGGGCCAACCCACAGCGGCGACGGTTTCGCCGCCCTGGATGCTGAATCGGCCCTGGCTGCGCGCCGTATCGCGCGCCGGGTACGCTTGCGCCGTAAGTCCAACGCGCAGAAAAAGCTGGCGGTTGTGCTCTTTAACTTCCCACCGAACTTGGGCAACGCCGGAACCGCCGCATTTCTGGATGTGTTCGCCAGCCTGCATAAGCTACTCGGTGAATTGAAGGCCGAAGGCT
>DAOTVD010000373.1:0-3697 GCA_034437075.1 Anaerolineae bacterium | reverse complement strand
CCAATGCCTAACGCACTACAACGCGCCGCGAAACGCCCGGTCGAGCACCGAGGGCAGCAGGGCGTCTAGTTCGGATGCGCATTCACCCTGGAGTTGTTTCAACTCCACAACTCTATCGTGTAGACCTTCAACATATTGCAGAATATCTTTTTGGACGCCAAAATCTGGTAACGGGATAGGAACTTCTCTAAGATCTTTTAGATTCAACTCTGTAAGCCGGAAGCCAATCTTCTCTCTTTTCCAGTCACCTCTTTCCCGTCTACGTAGTTGATGCTGTCCTTGTGCACTACGCAGATAGGCATAGAGATACTCTGGAAAAATTTTATTTTCATCTGCTCTAGCTATGGCGATATGAGTATCTGTTGAAGCTGTTCTTTCTAAATCATTATAGAAGGCTACCCTTCCAAGACATCCGGCAGCAGAACATGCTATCAATACATCGCCGGGACGTACAATGGCGCTCTCTTTGACTTTCTCTGCTACCCAAGGTGCAAGGGTCATATCAGTTCTAACATACTCACCCATTTGAACATGTTGAGTTTTGATCAAATAATGATCAGACCTTCCTTGCTTCGACTGTCTGCCACGCGAAAGAAAAGTAGTTACTTCTAGTAAACGTGGAGCTCCTTCCAATGTTTGGTCGTTCCAAATCTTCATCTCCTCGGCAGCCAACAACGCCTCCGCCTCTTCCAGGGCACCGCGACGCAACCCCCGCGCCGCCGCGATCCGCTCGGCCAGGGCTTCGATATGCGCCACGATGCGGCGTTGTTCTTCCAGCGGTGGAAGGGGGATTTCTAATGATAGAAAGTGTTGTACCTTTAAGCGGTTTCTACTTGTAGGTGTGCTTCCACTACTCAATCCTAATGCTTCATTCCATGACGACTCGCGACGAAAGTAGTACCACAAAAACAACCTGTCAAGTTGCGTTTCATCAACTAGGAAACAGGGAAACTCGTTAGAAACATAGCATCCGTGATTATCGGGCGAAGCAAGAGCGAATGATCCCTTCCAGGCGAATAAACGATTATAAACAAAATCACCTTCCTCTACTCGGTAAAGCTTTTTTGCTCGAATGTCTAACCCTGGTTTGATTTCCTTGATGTACAGCCCCTTGGCATACCAGTGGCATCCGAGTATTTCGTATTGCCTATCAGCTCTTACATTGTCTGGTCGGCTAACTTCATGTAGTAGATTGCCAAGTCTCGTCAGGGGCCAATTAGATGAAGACATAGTAGATTGTTTTGTCATTCATTAGAAGCGGAAGTCGATTGAACGGCACGGGCATGCATGACCTCATTCACGCTCACGGGGCGCACCTGGTCTATACCAACCAGCACCACCGCCACCGTATCGCCCGCAAAGTTGAAAAACTCAAGTGTAGCGGCCTGGCCGTTGGTCGTGATGTCAACCACCGTGCCCACATCTCCCGCGACCAATCCATCATTGGGTAGATCGACAGTTAAAACTGCCTGTTCAAATTCCTGTATCATGTTTTGCTCTCCTCACACGGGATAAGCGGTCACAAAGCGCGGCGCCTGGCTGCCTGCTTCAAGCGCCCATACGGTACGAACAACGGGTTGGCGGCCATCGGGCGTGTTGAGCATGCCTTCAATCGCGTAATTGGTTACCCCCGGCTTTTCAGACGAGCTGGCGACCTCATGCGCGGCAGCATGGGCCAGCAATGCGTCTGCCAGAACTTGCCACGCTTCTATTGTAAAGCCAAATCGCATGAAGAAGGCCGCTTTCTCCCGCCCCCCCTGCTTGTGTTCCACATTGAGGAGATACTTCACGATCTTGGCTTCGGGTACATAGGCGTTTTCGTGATGGGGGAGTTTCATGGGCGCTTATCGATCAAGTCACGGATTTCTTGCATCAGTTCCATGATCCGCGTTTCCTTCTGCATGATGCTGGCGACCAATTCTTCTGGCGGCTTGTGCTGCAAGGCCTCTTGGCTGCTGGGGTTGGTCACATCCAGGTTGACCGCGACCAGATCGCCCGCGTCATCATATTGCACCACGTCGTCCACCGATACCCGCCAGGCATGGTCGGTTTCACGTCGGTCGTCCCACCAGGCGATGCACTCGGCGAATTCTTCAAACTGCATGGGCTTGGTCTTAGTGTAGTTCTTGCGGCCCTCCGGCAGTGGTTGCTCGTAAAACCAGATCGTCTCAGTTTTTCCGCGCCGTTCGAAGAACAAGATATTGGTCGGGATGGAGGTATACGGCGCGAAGACGCCATTCGGCAAGCGCACGATGGTATGCAGATTATACTCCGCCAACAGGCGTGCTTTGATGCGCGCGGCCACGCCATCCGCGAAGAGTGTGCCGTTGGGCACGACCACCGCCGCGCGTCCGGGCTGCTCGCCGCGTTTCAACATGCGCATAATCAGTTGCAAGAACAACAGCGCTGTTTCGCTGGTCTGCATGTCGTGGGGGAAGTTGTTCAGGATACCGCGTTCTTCCTCGCCGCCGAAAGGCGGATTGGTCAGGATGACATCGACCCGTTCATTATCGCGGATGTCCGTCAGCTTGCGCCCCAAGCTATTGCCGAAGGTGATCTGCGGATATTCCAGGCCATGTAGCAAGAGATTCATCTGAGATAGCAGATAGGGTAGGGGCTTGGCTTCGCCGCCGTAGATGCTGGTATATTGCAACATCTGCCGATCTTCGACGGTTTGCACCTGTTTGTTCAGGTGGGCGAAGGCTTCCGCCAAAAAGCCGCCCGTGCCGCACGCCGGATCATAGACCACTTCGCCCAGGCGCGGGTCGGTGACAGTTACGATAAATTGCACCACCGCGCGGGGGGTATAGAACTCGCCGGAGTCGCCTGCCGCGTCGCGCATTTCCTTCAGCATGGACTCATACAGATAGCCCAGTGTCGCAATCTCTTCGCTACTGGTGAAGTGGATTTCGTTGATCCGGTTGATCACATCGCGCAGCAGATAGCCGTTAATCATGCGGTTGATGACGCCCTCGAAGACGCGCGCCACCACGTCGCGCCGGTCTTGGCCATTGGTGCTTTGTAGCCGGGTCAGATAGGCGAATAGGCCCGGCATGCGTTTCAGGTCGCCGTGTGCATCGCGTTCCCCCAGGATATGCGGCACTTCGTCATTATTGATGAAGGCGATCAACTCATCGCCGGTGATGCCGCGTTCATCGGCAGCCCAATCTCGCCAGCGGTAGGGCGCTTCAATCGTCGGCTGAAAAGGTTCCCCGGCCAGGGCGCTTTCCTGCTCGCGTAGTTGCTCCATGTCATCCAGGAATTTGAGGAACATGACCCAGGTCAGCATGGGCAACCGGTCGAGGTCGCCATTCAGGCCCTTGTCTTTGCGCATGATGTCGCGACAGGACTTGATGATGCTGTTCAAGCGCTGGGCGGTGGTTTTGGGTTGGTCGGTGGTCTTTTTGCGTGGCATTTAGGTCTCTCGTATTCCTGCCTTGCTAAGCTTGCGCCTTAACTTCTGTATATTGGCTAGGTCTTGAGGGTATATTTCGACGAGTTGAATGCCGTGTTCAAGACAGATTTTGCGCTTGATCTTGATTTTGGCATCATATTCTGGATTGCCAGCCAGGCCGAAGTATTCAATGAATACCCCATCAACAACAAAATCTACTCGGTATCGTCCTTCAGGATAGCCGACTTCTTTGCGATGTTCTATGCCAGATATGAACAAGAAGTCACATATCGTCTTCTCACC
>DAOTVD010000372.1:0-4013 GCA_034437075.1 Anaerolineae bacterium | reverse complement strand
GCCGAGTTCACTATCCAGGCCCACCTGGCCGCCGTGGGCTTCCACCAATGATTTGGTGATGGCCAGGCCCAGCCCGGTACCTTGGATGTCTTTGGTTTGGTCGTTGCGCATCCGCGTGAAGCGCTCCCAGATGAGGTCCAACTGATCGGCAGCGATGCCGACGCCATGATCCTGTATGGAGACGCGCACATACCCGGCGTTTTGTTCGATGGTGACGATAATATCGCTGGCCTGCAAGGTATATTTGATGGCGTTACTCAACAGATTGGACAAAATCTGCTGAATGCGAATTTCATCGGCCACCAGCGTGGGCAAGGTGTCGTCGAAGCGATTGACAAAGGTGACGCCTTTGGTGGCAGCGGTGAGTTGAAACTCTTGCTGTTTTTCCAGGATCAACTCGGCCAGGTTGATGGGCACGCGATGCAGTTCCAAACCGCTTTCTATTTTGGCTAAGTCTAGCAGATTATCGATGAGTTGGTGCATATTGTCGATACTGCGCCCGATATTTGCGACGTAGCCTTCGCCTTTGGTGTTTAAGTCCTGGGTGATTTCGAGCATGCCCAAGTAGCCCTTCATGACCGCCAGCGGGTTTTTTAGGTCGTGCGAAACGGCAGAGACCAATTCGCTTTTGAGTTGGTCGATTTCTATAAAGGGGGTGACATCATGCAGGATGATGATATAGCCGACTTCTTGCACCCAGACGCTATTGGCATGGTAGGTTTTGTCGTTCAGTTGCACTTCGCCTTCGCGTATGGTGTCGAAGACGTTATCGGGCTGGAGGCCATCGAAGAAGTCGTTAAAGGTGGGCGCGTTGAGCGTCTGGCGGAATGGTTTGCCGACAAACGGGTCGGGGTCGTGCGGCAGGCCGAACATTTGCAAGGCGGCGTTGTTCAGCAGGACGATATGCTCTTGGGCGTCGATCACCAGGACGGCATCGGCGGTGTGGGTTAGGATGGCGCTCATTTTGTCGCGTTCTTGGCGAGCTTCGGTGAACAAGCGCGCGTTTTCTAGCGCGACACCCGCGCGGGTAGAGATCCGTTGCAAGAAGGTAACGTGTTTGGGTTCGAAACCCGCCACGCGCATGGTTTCGATGGCCATGACGGCCACCACGCGCCCGCGTCGTTTGATCGGAAAAGCCACCTGCGCCCGAATGCCCTCGATAATGGTGATGTAATCGGCATCTTGGCTGACATCTTCCACGATCTGGGGTTGGCTGGTGCGGGCGGCGCGCCCACTCACGCCTAGCTCATTTATGGGAACTGGGGTGTACGGGCCACCGCCGGGCAGTTGGGATGGTTCGCAGCCGTAATAGGCGGCCACTTGGCCCGTCTGGGACGTTTCATCGTAAAGGGTGACAGTGGCCAACTGGGCATTGCTGAAGCGCAGCGCCCAATCCATGAGCAGTTCCAAGACGGCGTTAAGGTTCAGTGTCTCGGAGAGTTCATGGTCGATTTGTTCCATGATCTGCATTTCTTGCAGGCTCTTGCTGAGTTGTTCGTCCTGGCGGTGGTAGAGGCGCGCGTTTTCCATGGTGATGGCGATATTGGTGGCCAGGGCATCGACCATGCTACGGTCTTCTTTGCTGATGGGCGTGCGCCGAAAGTGGTTATCTACCAGCAGAACGCCGAGCAGTTCATCCCCCAGGATGAGGGGCACGCTGTAAAAATTGTTGAATTCGAGCAATGCCAACGCCCAATTCAGGCGAGAGTTAAAATAGAAGGCAGGCTCTTCGACATATAGGCTTTTGCCTTTTAGCCAGGGGCCCAGCAAGGGATCAAGCGCGTTGTGGTCGTCGCTCAGGGCGGAGTCCAGGCGCAGGTGGGTGAGGCGAATCTGGTCTTCGGGATCATTGGGCGGGTGCGAGAGCGCGCCATAGGTGAGCAATTGGCGTTCGCGGTCGTTCAGGAACACCAGCGCGCGGTCGAAGCCGAGCAAGCTGGTCATAATGTCGATCATACCATCCAACACATGATCGACATTGAATTCTTTGCTGAGTTCCAGAATAGCTTTGCGCACGGCCTGCAAGCTGGCGACCTGTTCTTCCTGGGCAATGCTGGTGCTGCGCAGGTTGGCATACACAGTGCTGAGTTCCAGATTTTGCAACTGGCTATATTCCACCTGTTGCAGCAGGCTTTGTTGCTGAGCCAAAAAGCGCTTTTGCTGAAAGCGGTACATTTGGGCACCGCTGCCCAGCAACACGGGCCAGGGCACCAGAAACCACACCACGGGCACATTCGCGGCCACGGCGGCAACGAACAACACCAAGCTGAGCGCACCGCCAGCCATGGCGAGGTACGGGGGGGCCACGGTGCGTTCCCAGGTGATGTGCCATTCGGTGACATCGCCGCTGGGAATGTGTTCGGTCACGTTGGCGGCGGGCATACTTTTGACCATGGCGGGCAGTTCGCGGAACATCACACGCAGGAAGCCGCGCGTATTTTCCAGAAATTCTTTACGGTAATCTGGCGCGACGCCCGTTAGGGCGCTGGTGCAATGCCAGCTAATGGTCAGGCGGTTGGGGCGGATGTCGGTAACGCGCAAGTCCAGTTTATACGTCTGCTGAAATAGTTTATCGTGGTTTTGGTACAGTTGGCTGAGGGGCAAATTCTTGCCCGCTTCCATGAATGATGTGGCAATGACGCCCCGCGCCAGGTGTTTGAGGTAAGTATCCGTATCCCCGCTGAGGTGGCGGGCGTAACGGTCGGCCAGAAAGAAGAATTCGCGCGAGTACATATGCATAGTGCTTTTGATCCAGCCTTCGGTGACCAAATTCACCTGCATCAGGGTTTGGTTGAGCGCGCCGATCCAGTCATCCAGGGTCGCCGCTACGTATTGTTTGGCTACGGCGGGGTCGTGGTTGGGTGCATGCTCGCGTAGGGTCACGGTCAGGGCATCGTAAATCGCGCGGATTGTTTGGCTGGATACGTCACTAACCAACTGACCTTGGGCATCGAAGCCATAGGCTGGGCGTGAGATGGTTCCAATGGGTAATTGCTTTGGCTCTGTCATAGCCAGCATTGTCTCATTCGTGTCGTGCGTAAACCATAATCTAAGTATAGCTTATGTGCTGCAAATGCAATAATGAGCACAGCGTGTTATAACTGTCGTGAAGGAGTTTAATGATGAATCCACCCAATCAAGATGCGTATCGTGCCCTAGCGCCAATTTACGATGATGGCGGCTTTTCGGAATATGCCATGCAGATCGTCCAACCACTGATTACCAAGATGCAAAGCGAAGGCTGGATTGGGCGGCGCATCCTGGAATTAGGCTGTGGGACGGGGGCCGGAACGGCTGCTCTGGCGCACCTGGGCATGGATATCATTGCGCTGGATGCCAGCCCAGAAATGCTGCATATCGCTGGTCTGCGTCTGACCGATACGGGGTATAATGTGGAGCTTATGCAGGACGACATACGCAGCGCGAGATATCCGCCGGGGGTTGATCTGGTGTGGATGTTGGGCAATACATTGAATGAACTAATGAGCCTGAAACAAATTGAAGCCGTCTTCGCGCGCAGCTTCGCGGCGCTGTCGCCAGGGCGGCGCCTGGTATTCGATTGTTTTACCTTGCGCGGGCTGGGCGAAGAACTGGGCACGCGCGAGCACGTCTTGCCCTTATCGGAGCGGTTATTTGTCGGTATCGAAAATCGCTTTAGTTTCGATAGCATGACACTCCGCCAGGTGATCCATAGTTTTCGGTTTCAGGAGGGCGCCTGGCAGCGTGATACGGTGACCTTGGCGTTACGTGGATACCCCATTGCCGCGCTAACCAACCTATTAGAGCGGGTCGGGTTTGAGGTGCTCGGGGTGTATGACGTGGCATTGAATGCGATTCATCCGCCAGCGGAGACTGAAGGCCAGGTGATTCTCATCGCCGAAAAGCCTGGTGGTGATGATGCGGCATTGTAGGGGGGAGCAGCAGCCGGGCGCTTCGCGCCCCACCCGTCGCAGGCGACGGGTGCGGTCAGCGCTAGCGCTGACCGGGCTGCTGCTCCTGCTGGGCACACTTGC
>DAOTVD010000371.1:0-17163 GCA_034437075.1 Anaerolineae bacterium | reverse complement strand
TGGCTCCAGACATAACGGTAGACCGCGTTGAGATACAAAAACGCGACGTTTATGAGATTAAAGGCCAGCATGTAGGGCAGCAAATCGTCGAAATTCTCTGCACGGGCGGGCACGCGCACAAAATACACCACGACATAAGCCAAAGTAAACAGCGCCAGGTCAAGCAACATGACGAGTAAATACTGGCCGAAGCGTTTTAGGGCATTGATTGTATCCACAGGCTGAACGTTATCCTCAGTATGGGCCTGAAGCCTTTTCCTGTAGGGTTATGTTATGTCATTGTATCATCCCTGGCTGGTGCCGAGCACGCGAGCCTAAATTACCCGCTCGTTACCCCCATCAATCGGGATTTGCGCGCCGGTAGTTTTGCCAAAGACCGGCCCGGCCATCACACAGACCAATTCGGCCACATCCGCCGAGGTGATTTCCGTGCTCAGCAGATTCTTGGTCTTGTACTCTTGGATAGTCA
This sequence comes from Anaerolineae bacterium, assembly GCA_034437075.1. Classification (GTDB taxonomy): domain Bacteria; phylum Chloroflexota; class Anaerolineae; order Aggregatilineales; family J027; genus DAOTVD01. The sequence goes on along the minus strand of DAOTVD010000371.1, from coordinate 16,694 downwards.
GGCCGTAATGCTTGGCCCGCTTTTCCAGAATATCGTCCGTCCAGATACCCGTATCAAAGACCGCGTCAGGATGAATCGTGTTAACCCGGATGCCGAATTTCGCCAGTTCTAGCGCGGCCACACGCGCCAATTGTGTGACGCCCGCCTTGGCGACAGAATACGCCCCCGCGCCCGGCCCTGGCGCAGGAAAATTCTTAGAACCGATGATAATCGCGGTGGGGTCAATGCCGCATTTCAGATACGGGATGCAGGCTTGCAGCAAGCGCTGATGGCTGGTCAAGTTAATGGCGAGACTCTTGTCCCAGATACCCGCGTCCATGTCTTCGATAGTGTAGCTGGGCGGGAAAATCCCGGCATTGCTGACCAGAATATCAATCCCGCCGAAGGTTTTAACCGTGGTGCGGATGGCTTCGTTTATCGCGTCGGGGTCGGTCAGGTCGCACACCAGCCCGCGTGTATCTCGGCTATCTAATTCGGATGTTATCGCCGCGTTGATGTCTAGCCCTACCACGGCGGCCCCCTGCCCCGCGAGCGCCTGCGCACAGGCGCGCCCGATTCCGCTCGCGGCCCCGGTCACCAAGGCGACCTTGCCTTGCAAAGGCGGCGACGAACCGCCCTTCTTCAGCTTAGCCTGCTCTAGCTCCCAATATTCCATGTCGAAGATGTCGTTTTCGGGCAAAGCTTGCCAGCCGCCGAGCACCTCCGCCCATTGGATGGTCTGCATGGTGTGTTCGGTGATGTCGTGCACGATGTTCACGGCCTTGGCGTTTTCGCCGAAGCTCAGCGTGCCCACTTTTTGCCACACCGCCCAGCGCGGCGCGGGATCGAGCATCGTAAGTTTGCCATCCGTGTTGCGTTGGAAATAGGCCGCGTAAGCCTCCGCAAAGGCCGCGACCGCGTTTTCGTCGCCATCCCCTAAAATGACGGGAATTTGCTTAGTGCGGATCACATGATCGGGCGTGATGGGGCCGCGCGTCGCGATGTCGGCGACGTTTTCGCGGTTCGCGAAGCCGCGCGCCTCGGCGGAGTCGTTCAAGCGGGCGAGCATCGGCTTTCCGGCAGCGGAGGAGACATCTTTGCGGAAGCTCGCCAGCGCCAGCGTATCGACTTCGGGCGCGTTGTCGGACTTGGCAATGGCGTTCGGCGCGCCTTTGGCCTTCAGATAATCCTCAGCTTCGCTGACCAGTTTAATCATGTTCTCGTAGGCAATGCGCGCATCATCATGGAAGGTGAACAGCCCGTGATTCATCAAGACAATACCTTCGATGTCGGAGCCAGCCCAGTCATAGTCCTTGATGCGCAAATAGACATCCCGCGCCAGGGTAAAGCCCGGCATCACATACGGCACGACCAGCACCCGGTCGCCGTAAACTTCCCCGATAATGTCATCACCATGCGGATTATTGGTCAGTGTGACGAGTGCATCGGCGTGGGTATGATCGACATATTTGTGAGGGATGACCGCGTGCAAAATGGCTTCTACGGACGGATTCGGCGCGGTGGGGTCGAGCAAGCCCGCGCGTTGTTCGCGCACGATGTCCGAGTCGGTCAGGTCGGGGATGTCGGCCAGCTTCAGCAACACATCCAGCTTGACAGGAGAAAAACCCGGCGCTTCGATAGTGGCCAAATCCCAGCCGCTACCTTTGACGTATAAAACCTCGACCGCTTCGCCGAATAAATTTGTAACCGTGGCCTTGACCGAGGTATTCCCGCCGCCATGCATCACCAGCGCAGGATCGCGGCCCAACAAACGCGAGGTATAGACCCGCATTTGCACGGGGTCATGGCTGAAGGCTTGCGCTTCGCTATCATTCCATAAGCTTTGCATACGAGAATTATCCTAAATCTGTTTAGTTTTTTAGTTGTGTCGTATCGTACTGGCGAGCGCTTCGCCCTTTACCGTATTAGGTCGATAAAGTGCTTGACGTTCTGCACCAGATCAGCGCTATGACGATGCAACCCGCCGCCAATCAGATAAATGACCTCGGTGCCGTAGACCTCGCGCATTTCGGGCACACGCTCCATGGTCATGCCCCCGCCGGGCGTGGCAAAAATGGGTTTGAGAGGCCCCATGGTATCGGTGCATCCGCGCACAATATCGCCGCATTCCGCTTTGCTGAAGGAAAAACGCCCCCCAAAATTGGGATAGATGCTGCTATCGGCCCCGGCTAGGCGTTGCAATTGGCCGTACAGCGCATAATGCGAAAAACCATGCTGCCCCCAGGTGACATGGCTGCCATAAAACGAGGGATGGCTAGAAATGGGCAAGTTGATCGCGTCATCATCGGCCAACAAGCGCATGGTATCGAAGCCGACCAACCCCGGGCAGATGAGCAGCGATCCCGCACCTACGCCGACCGCAAAGCGTGCCCGTTCGATGACCTCATCCGCGCGGGCGGTCACATTTGGCATGTATTGACAATTTAGGCCCGTTTCGGCATTGGCTTTGGCGACCGCCTCCGCGCAGCGTTCGACCCGCTCGTGATAAGGCGCGAAAGGCTGATTGGTTAGTCCGTGGTCATCCTTGATGATGTCCAGACCGCCGAGCGCGCACTTGTACGCGATTTTGGCCAGTTCTTCGGCGCTGAGGCCCATCGGTTTGAGCGCGGTCATCAGCAGCGGGCGGTCGTGCACGCCGAGCAAATCGCGCCATCCAGCCTGCCCAAAGCGCGGGCCGTTATACTGCGTGAGTAAGCTCTCCGACAATTCGAAGCGCTCGACGCGCATCCCTGGCTTGATGCTGATATTGCCAAAAACGACGTTTAACAGTTGGGGCAGTTCATCCCCGGCGGTTTCGTTGGCGTAACTGATGCAAACCGCGTAACGCCCCTCGCCCAACGCTTCGAAATCGTCAACTTGCCCGACGACCTGCGCGCGAATGTCGCCATCCGGCACCAGATCATCGGGGAATTCTACCGTTTGCTCCAGGCAGATGTCATGCGCTTTCTTATGCGCGTCGGCTTCATCATCCGCCAAAAGCGTGTAGTGGATGCGAAACCGTTCGCCAGACAGCCCAGCGACCGGCGGCTGCGCGGGCAGAGTCATAGGGCGTCGGCTTTCGCGTCGCTGAGCGTGGCTTCTAGGCGTACTGCGTTTAAATCGTTTTCCGTGATGCCGAAGTCTCTATCCATCAGGTTTTCGATGGCCCCCACCAATGAGATAGCATCCAGGCCGTATTCCTTCATCAGATACGGACGACTGGCGCCATGGGCATAGGTGTCTTGTAAACCGATGCGCACCAGGCGCTTACCCACGCCATTTTCGGCCATGAGTTCCGCTACGGCTGACCCCAGGCCGCCGATCACGGTATGGTTTTCCATGGTGATGACACCGTGCTGGGCCTTGTGGATCGCGTCCAGGATTTGCGGGTCGGTGAAGGGTTTATGCGTGCTGATGTGCAAGTGATTGATGCTCAAGCCCTTCTCTTTGAGGACTTCCGTCGCGCGCATGGCTTCTTCTGTGCAAATGCCGGACGAGAACACCGTTAAATCGGTGCCCTCACTCAGTACGCGCGCCTGATTCAATTTCATTGGCTCGTTTTTGGGGAACAAGCGCGGGATTTCGCCGCGCAGAAAACGCACATACACCGGGCCATCAATATTATGGGCCACGTCCAGCACGGTTTCGACCTCGGTGGCGTCGCCCGTTTCCAAAACGGTCATGTTGGGCGTCGCGCGCATGATGCTTACATCCTCAATGGCTTGATGCGTGACGCCGCCGGGGGTCGTGATGCCCGGCAGAAAAGCCATAAACTTCACGGGCAAATTCGGGTAAGCAATCGACATGGCGAGTTGGTCATAGGGGCGGCGGTAGATGAAGACCGCGAAGGTATGGATATAAGGCACGAAGCCTTCGCGGGCCAGCCCGGCGGCAAAGCCCATCATGTTTTGCTCGGCCATCCCCAGGCTAAAATAGCGCTCAGGGTAGGTATCGCGCCATTTGCCGACCTCGCAAGAGTTGGTCAGGTCGGCGGTCAAGACCACGACTTCGGGCTTGTCTTTCGACCATTGAATAAAGTTTTCGACGTGGGGCCGTTTCACGAGTTCCATTAGTGAGTGCCTCCGTTCACGATCTGGTGATATTCTTCCAGGTGCCGTTTGACCTGTTCCATGTGATAGTTGCGCACCGAGTTCTGACGCAACATCGCCTGATAAGCCTCCTGATATTGCTGATATTCGGCCTCGCTGCCAAAGCGCACCGTATGCAAAAACGGGCGTCGGTCATTCAGCAAGGGCACGCCGCGCGTGGGGTCGGTATACCCTAGTACAATCGTCGGGCGGCCATCGTGCGGCACATCCGCCGCATGCACCAAGGCCGGGATGTCGTGCCCATCCACGGCAACCGCGCGCCCGCCAAAGACCTCGATGCGCTCGGCTAGGGGTTCAATCGTCATGACGTCTTCGACGACGCCATCACATTGCTGGCCGTTGACATCCACATAAACGATGAGATTATCCAGCCCGTGGAACTTGGCCGCCTGAATGGCTTCCCAGGTCTGGCCCTCTTGAAATTCACCATCGCTCATCATGACGACGACGCGGCCCGGTTCGCCTTTCAGCTTGCGCGCTAGCGCGATTCCGCCCGCCTGGCTGATGGCTTGCGCGAGCGATCCGGTGGTGGTTTCCACGCCGGGCGAATGTTCCGCGCCGATCATTTCGATGGTCGTACCATCCTTGTTAAACATCTCTAGCCCTTGCGCGTCCATGCGCCCCACTTCGATGAGCGTGGCATACAGCACCAGCGCATAGTGCGCGGGCGAAAAGATAAAGCGGTCATATTCGGGCGCTTGGGGGCCGTTGTATTCCCCACCGTTGAAGAAATGCGGGTTATCCGGCCCGGGCACCCCCGCGAAGGGTTGCGGGATTTTCGGCGCGGTGCTTTCGCCAAGATGCATAATCTTGAGGTAAAGCGCGGCTAGCATCTCTGCCGAGGAACAGGCCTGGCTGAGGTAACCGCCACGATTCTTCATGATATGCCCAAAAACCCGCAACCGGATATTATCCGCTGCGGACTGCACGACGAGTTCCCAATTTTCGGGGACGCGCGCCGATTTCGGTCGTCTTCCGTTGGCTGATGCTGAGATCATAGCTGGCCCTCCGCTCATACCTGTTCCGTTGGTTGGTTTCATGTCTTATTCAAATAACTTGGCGAGATTTTCGTCAAATGGCGGATACACCACGCCTTTTTCGGTCACAATCGCCGTGATGTATTTGGCGGGCGTCACGTCAAAAGCTGGGTTGCCCACTTCGACATCATCCGGCGTGAGTTGTGTCTCGCGGACGTGCGTCACTTCGATGGCGTCGCGCTCCTCGATCTCGATTTCGTCCCCGGTGGGCGTGTCCATGTCGATGGTCGAGGTCGGCGCGACGACGTAAAACGGCACGCCATTTTCCTTGGCCACCACAGCCAAATTATAGGTACCAATCTTGTTGGCGGTGTCGCCATTCGCCGCGATGCGGTCCGCACCCACGACGCACAAATCAACGCCATGGGTGCGCATGTAGTAGCCGCTCGCGCCATCCGCGATGACTTTATGCGGGATGTTCTCTTGCTTGAGTTCCCAAGACGTGAGGCGCGCGCCTTGCAAACGCGGGCGCGTTTCGTCCACCAGAACCATGATTTCTTTGTTGTCATAGTGCGCCGAGCGCACCACGCCCAAAGCCGTGCCCCAATTGACCGTGGCCAAACTGCCCGTGTTGCAATGGTGGATAATCGTCGCTTTGGGAGGCACCAGCGCCGCGCCATTAGCGCCCATGCGCTTGTTGATCTCGATGTCTTCATCCGCGATTTTCTGCGCTTCGTCCAGCATAGCGCGGCGCATGTCGTCGGCGGTGGGATAATCCAGCGCGGCCAGGGTTTCCATGCGCTTGATGGCCCAGAACAGATTCACGGCTGTGGGGCGTGACTTCGCGAGGACTTCCCCCGCTGTTTTCAGGTCGGCGCGCAGGTCTGCGGGCGTGGTGGCCGCGCTGTTGAACGCCGCCAGCGCCATCCCAAAGCCGGCTGCCGCACCAATCGCGGGCGCGCCGCGTACGACCATCGTGCGAATTGCATCGGCCACTTCTTGATAGGTGCTGTAGGTCTTGATCTGATAGGCATGCGGTAACGCGGGCTGGTCGATCATACTGACTCGCCCATCGTCCCAATAAACCGTGCGAGCGGTTTTGTAATCGGTGGGTGGTGTGGTCATTTGTGCTTTACATTTTCTCTAACTATACGGGTAACTGCTTTTGGCATTTTCCAGGACGCGCACTAGGTCGTCGATAGTGTTGTACTTTTCGTAGTTCATCACCCATTCAACGCCTACATTCAGCGCCATACTTTCAGCATATGCGCGTTCTTTGTCGTCTGTGATGCTGCGCAGGTCGGGCACATGCGCCCAGTTGAGAATCCGGCGCATGGTTTCCGCCGCGCCATAGCCCGCCGTGTATTTCAGCAAGCGCGCGATGTATAACTCGCGGAATTCGGCGGTTTCCCATTGCGGATTCAAATCTTCATCCCACAAACGGCGAAATTCTGTTTCGAAGACCCCCCAAATCTCGCGCATAGTGCTTGTCAGCCAGCCCCGATAGGCTTTGCGCGTTGCTTCGTTTGGGGCGTGGTGCTCTTGCGAGGCATAACTGAGGACGAAGTTGGCCATCAGCAAACCTGTATCAAAGGCCATGGGGCCATAGAACCCGAATTCGGGATCAATGACTTTGGTCTTTTCCTGATTCACCATAATTGACCCGGTGTGCAAATCGCCATGGATGAGCGCTTCGGCCTTCGTCATGAATTCTTCTTTGAGCATATAGAAGCGCGCGCGCAGCGCATTATTCCCGCGAATCTCGGCGGCTTGGGGTTCCAATTCGGGATTCGAATCATTGTTGGTCACCGTCGGGCTATAGCCATCCGTGAAGACCAAATCTTCCGTGATCTTGCATAAGTGCGGGTTGATGTACTTGGCGACCTGCTCTTTTTTGGTTTTGTGATCCAGGTACAAATCCGAGGTATAGAACAACGAGCGGGCCATGAAAATCCCGATATGCTGCGCGAAATGCGGATACTCGACCTGCTTCATCATGCCTTCGCGCATGATGGCCAAATCTTTGAGGTCTTCCATCACGACCGTGAACATTTCGCTATCGGCATGATACACGCGGGGAACATAATCGGGGCAATGCTCGGCTTCCGCCGCCAGCACCCCGGCCTCGATAATGGCGCGCTCTAGCGGCACCGGAAAGCTCGGCCCTACGACACGGACATAAGGCAGCGCTTGTTTGACGATCACGCTACGGTCGGGGTCTTGGGCTGCCGATACGCGGAATACCTGATTCAGATTCCCGTCGGCTAGGTCAACACCTTGTAGCGTATCGCCTTCTTGAAACGCGACATTCATGATGTCGGGCGTTTTCTTGACGTAATCGATAACTGTGTTTTCGTTCAAAGGTTCGTAAGCCATAAGAGATTTTCCTAGGATACTAATCTTTTGTCCGGAATAAGTAGAAGCTCAACGCGAGCGACGAAATCAAAACCGTGCCTTTAATCACGTCCTGATAGTAGTCTGCGATGCCCATTTTGGTCAGGCCATTCAGCAAAACACCGACGAACAGCGCGCCTACGACCGTCCCAAAGACGTTGGGTCGCCGGGCGCCCAGCACGGCAAAGCCGAAGAAGGTCGCGGCCACGGCATCCAGCAGCAAGTCGCCCCCGGCGGCAATCGCGCCGCGTTCGGTGCGCGACGCCAGCACAATCCCCGCAATGGCGGCCAAAAAGCCGCTCATGGTGTAGGCCATCAAGCGAATACGATTAACGGGAATACCGCTCAGGCGGGCGGCTTCCTGGTTACTGCCCACAGCATACATCATGCGGCCCCAGCGGGTATATTGCAGAAATATGTGGAAGACCACCGCAATGACCAGCATAAAAATCACCGCATACGGAAGGCCCTGGAAGATGTCGCCCCGGAAGAAGAAATTCTCCGGGAAGATTGTCACCATCCAATCAGGCACGGTCCCGGCGAAGACTTGCCCGGCGCCCAATTCACCGAAAATATCGGGGATGGTGCCCTGGGTGCGCGTGCTGGCATCTTCGGCCCAGGGATCGGCCATGCCGACCGCCGCCGCTTCGCCTTTGGTGATAACGCGGTGCAGACCATCCGCAAAGTACAACATGCCGAGCGTGGCGAGCAAATCAGGAATTTTGAGCTTGATGACCAAAAACGCATTGACGACACCAATGGCCGCCCCCGCCGCCAGCGCAGCGCCCACGGCTGCGGCCAGCGACCATTCCCAGATGACCATCAGCGCGATTGTCAGCATAGAGGCCAGGCTCGCGACCGAGCCAATCGAGACATCGAACCCCCCCACAGCCACCGAGAGCGTCACGCCAATGCTGGCAATAATCAAGATTGACGAGGAGCGCATGATATTTAGTAGATTCGTGGATTGTAAGAAGGTATCAGTTTCTACTGAGAAATAAATCATGACCCCAAAAATCGCGACGATCATCCCATACTTGATGATGAAATCCAGAATATTCTCGCGCAACCGCTCGACCTGGTCGGTCCGCGGCGCGCGTTGTTCTTGTTGTGCTACATCAGCCATGAGTTCAACACTTTCACATCTTCAATCTAACTAAATGTCTTCTTGTAATGCCCCGGCGGCATCGGTAATCAGAACGCCATCCGGGGTGCGCGCGCCCGTCGCGTATTCCAGAATCAAGTGGCGGTCGATGTCGTCGCCGCTGAGCTCCGCCACAATCTCACCATCTTTCATCACGATAACGCGATTGGCTACGCCGATGACTTCGTCAATATCGGATGAGGCATAAATGACCGATGCCTCGCGCGCGAGTTCCTGAGCCAGTTCGTACACATCTCGCTTGGCGCGCAGGTCAATGCCCTGCGTGGCCTCGTCAAAGAGCATGACCTTGGCTTGTTTGCCGAACCATTTACCGATGGCGACTTTCTGCTGATTGCCGCCGCTCAGGTTGCGGACGAGCATATGCGGATTAGGCGGCGTCAGCCCGACATCCTGCATCATTTTATTCGTGGTTTGGAGTTCTCTGGCCCAGCGCATGATGCCAAAAACCCACGAGAATTGACCCAAAAAGGGCAACGATGTATTTTTGCGAATCGGGTCTTCAACCAACACACCTTGCGAGCGCCGTTCTTCTGGCACCAGGTAAATTCCGGCGCGCACGGCGGCATCCGGCGAACTGATCCGCCGCCGCTGGCCCTCGACATAGATTTCGCCGCTGTCGATGGAATCAGCGCCAAACAAGGCCCGCATGAGTTCCGTTTTGCCCGCCCCCACCAAACCGGCAATCCCCAGGATTTCGCCCTGATAGACCGTAAAGTTGATGTTATGCAAGATATGTTTGCGGTTCAGGTTGCGCACTTCGAGCATTTTCTTGTCGGTGCGCATATCTTGCTTGGGCGGGTAGGCTTCGGTGACGGGCACGCCCAGCATGGCCTCGCTGATACGCCCGATGTCGTACTCGCTGATCGGGAATTGCGCGATTTTCTGCCCACCCCGTAACACGGTAATGTCATCCGCGATGCTCTGCACTTCGGCGAGGCGATGCGAGATATAAATGATGCCGATGCCTTCTTGTTTTAAGCGATTGATGACCTCAAACAGCTTATCGACCTCGTTTAGGCTGAGCGAGGTCGTCGGTTCATCAAAAATGAGGTACTTCACCTGTTGATGTACCGCGCGTGCGATAACGAGCATTTGCTTCTTGTGCAGGACGAGTTCTTCAACTCGGCGGCGCCCGTCGATATGCATGTTCATATCTTCTAGGAAGCTGGCGGCCCGCTTATGCTGCGCGCCCCAGTTGATGAAAATCCGGCTAGGGGTTTGCACGGTTTCGTTCATCAACAGATTTTCGGCCACCGTCAGGCTGGGTACGAGGACAGTATCGACTTCCTGATAAACCGCCTGGATACCATAGCGCGTTGCATCCGAGGGGCGATGGATGTTGGCGCGCTGGCCGTCGACGCTAATTTCGCCTTCGTAGTGATTGTAATAACCTGTCAAAATTTTGATGAGGGTACTTTTGCCCGCCCCATTCGCGCCCACGAGAGCCATCACTTGCCCGGCTTCAACTTCAATATTGACGTTATCTAGCGCGACGACACCGGGGAAGCGTTTTCCAAGACCTATTGCTTTTAGAGACATAAGAGAGACTTTCTACAGAAAGGGCAGCCTGCTAAGGCTGCCCCCAAATCCGTAGCGGATTATTGATTTTCGAGCATCAACCGGAACATCCAGTCGTAGTAGTTGATGGGGCTTTCACCCAAAGAAGGAATAGCTTCGACCAGTTCATCCATGTTGGTGACGTCATTTTCCAGCAAGAAGTCGCGGGTAATCAGTTGTGGTTCCACTGTGATGAACTTGCTGACATCTTCGCCACCAATCAGCGCAATGGCGGTACGCATGCCGATACGGCCCGTGTTATAAGGGTCGGTGGCAATGACAGCCTGCCAGGGGCTACCGTCTTCGCGCATCAGAGTGATGTTTTCATCGGAGACATCCACGCCATAGACGTGAACATCTTCGTTCAGGCCCGCTTGGTTGATGGCTTGCACGGCACCCTTGGCCAGTTCGTCCCACATCGCCACGACGGTGTCGGCTTCGGGGAATTCACCCAAGATGGCTTCCATACGGGTTTGCGTATCCACGGCCACACTTTCGGAGAGCGCCCCGGCCATCACGACTTCTTCCAGACCAGGATAGCGCCAGATGAAGTCCTGGTAGGTACGGTCGCGCTTATCCAGCGGCGGAATCCCCAAGATGTTGAGATAAACAATATTGGCATCGCCGTTGGTCTGGCGGGTGACATGCTGCATCAGTTCTAGCCCAATGCGCATATCATCTTGTTCAATTTCGGGGACATCCGGGTTATTCACGATGGTGTCGAAAGTCGCCACGTGGATGCCCTGTTCAACGGCTACGTTGATGAGTTCCGTCATGGCTTCGGTGGCGCCATGGCTCACCAGAATAGCATCCGGCTGTTCGCTGATGGCGTTTTCCATCTGCGTGACCATTTCGGCATCGTCGCCACGCGCGTTAAATTCGCGCCACTCAACGCCCAGTTCTTCGGCCATAGCGCCCGCCCCAGCCAGGTAACGCTGCATAAAGGCACCGTCATCCAATTGGCGCACGACAATGACTTCAATCGTCTCATCACCCGCGAAGGCTTCCGGCAGTTCGACATCGGCAAAGCCGCTCAGGTCTTCGGGGATGGGGTTGGTGAACGTAGCAGCCGGCGCAGCGCCACCACCAGCGGAGATCAATTCGGGCATCTCGAAGCCGTTTTCGGTGATGACGGTTTCCATCCACGGGAACCAACTGGCGGGGCTTTCACCCAACGCAGGCATGGCGGCGACCAGTTCATCCATGTTCGTGACGTCATTTTCTAGCAGGAAATCGCGCGTGATGAGTTGCGGCGCGACCGTAATGTATTTGCCGGGGTCGCTACCACCGATCAACGCGGCAGCCGTGCGCATCCCCACGCGGCCCGTGTTGAAGGGGTCAGTTGCGACAACAGCCTGCCAGGGGCTACCGTCTTCGCGCATCAGGGTGATGTTTTCATCGGAAATATCCACCGCGTACACGCTGACTTCTTCGTTCAGGCCCGCCTGGTTGATGGCTTGTACGGCACCCTTGGCCAGTTCATCCCACATCGCCACGACGGTGTCGGCTTCGGGGAACTCACCCAAGATGGCTTCCATACGGGTTTGCGTATCCACGGCCACACTCTCGGAGAGCGCACCGGCCATCACTTCTTCTTCCAGCCCAGGATAGCGCCAGATGAAGTCCTGATAGGTACGGTCGCGCTTATCTAGCGGCGGAATACCCAGGATGTTGAGGTAAACAATATTGGCGTCGCCGTTGGTCTCTTGCGTGACATGCTGCATGAGATCAAACCCAATACGGATGTCATCTTGCTCGATTTCGGGGACATCCGGGTTATTCACGATGGTGTCGAAGGTCGCCACATGAATGCCCTGTTCAACGGCTACGTTGATGAGTTCTGTCATGGCCTCGGTGGCGCCATGGCTCACCAGGATGGCGTCGGGTTGTTCGCTGATGGCGTTTTCCATCTGGGTAATCATTTCGGCATCGTCGCCACGCGCGTTAAATTCGCGCCACTCGATGCCCAGTTCTTCGGCCATCGAAGCCGCACCGGCCAGGTAGCGTTGCATAAAGGCACCATCATCCAGTTGGCGCACGATGATAACGGTTGGCGCCGCATCACCAGCGAAAGCTTCGGGAACGTCTTGTTGCTGCGAAATGGGGGATGCTTGGGGTACATCCGAGGCAAGGAAAGCTGTAGGTACGGTCGTCATCAGTAGGGCAATGATGATCGTAGCAAATCCCACTAACTTTAGGTTCTTTAATAACATAAAAAATCTCCAAGAACTAGTAAGGATTGTTATCTGCGCCAAAATGCACAATTGTTCAGAGGGTGCATCTTGGTACAGTGCTATAAGAATAGCATTTTTTTTTGATATTTTCAAACACATGTTTTAAGGGGCAGAATATGCTAAAACGCCCTCGGCGGTTTCGGCATCCGTGATGAGCACGTCACAAATCCCGCTGCGTAAAATCCCGACAACTGGCTCGATTTTGTGCTGGCCAACCGCCACCACCACCACGCGCGGTAAGCGTTTCAATTCTGCCCAGGTGAGCCCAATCACGAAGTCATCCATAACTGTCGGCACTGGGTTACCGTCAATATCGTAGTAGCGCATCAGAATATCACCCACCGCCCCATCTTTATGGATATTGTCCATTTCTTCGGGGGTCAGATAATTGGATTGCACGAGCGTGCTTGTGATGCCCATGTTGCCCACGCCCGCAAAACCCAGATCGCAACTGCGCACAAGCTCAAAACTGTGTTGAACATTCAGGTCATTCATGATTGCGTCATAGGCTTCTTTGTTGCGCACGACAATCGGCACGGTCAGAGGATAAAGCGTAGCACCGTAGGTTTCCGCAATTTTGCCACTCACGCTATACGGATTACTACGCCCTAACATGCTGCCCATCAGATCGACCACGGAAAAATCTATCCGTTTGGTGGGGGCACTCAAATGGGCCCCCATATGGCTAACCGTGGTACTCCAGCCAAAACCCACCCGGCAACCGGGCTCGATCACATGATTGAGATAATCCGCCGCCGCGCGGCCCGTTTCTTTAAGCGTCATATCGTATGTTTGCCCGGTTGGGATGATAACGGCTTCGTTGAGGTTGAAATTGGCTTCAAGCTCTTGGCTAAGGCGATGGTTTAGGGGGAGTGGATACGTGATGCTGATTTCCACGATACCTTCTTCGCGCGCTTTTTGCAGCATCCGCGTCACCTTCACGCGGCTAAGGTGCAATTTTTGCGCGATTTGTTCATGCGTCATGTTATCGCTGTAATACATCCAGGCCGCGCGGATCATTAACTCTTGATTATCGTTGTTCATGGCAATCCGCCGAGGGCTTCGGCTGGTGTTTTTTGCCCAGTGAAGGCCGCTGTAACGGCTTCGGTCACCGCGCCCAGATAGATTCCCAGGTCGGGCCGCAGGGGCAGCATCTCGGCGGTTTCGAGCATTTTGCGTTGTGCGGCCAACCAGGGATAGGTTTTCACGTTTTCTAAGGTATAGCTTGATATGCGCACCGGGCTACCCGCAGCCGTGATAACGCCGGGGTCCACATCTGGCCCGGTCACTTGCAAAAGCAGTTCGGCAGCAGCGGCTTTGTCTGCCACATGGGCCGGGATGCATAAGCCCCAGGTGGCGTTCCATGGTTTCGGAAAGACCGCCGCTCTGTAGCCGCTATTCTTTGGCAAATAAAGCGGCGCAGCTTGCCCGCCCCAGGTCGTCGCTAGGGCGACTTTGCCTTGTTGGATGGCCGCCGCAATTTCGGCATTGCCATAAGTATGGGTATCCGGCGGGGCGTAGGCCCGTAACGCGCAATAGCGTTCTAGGGCGGCGATGCCTTCGGGCGAATTAGCCGTGAGCAGGGTGGCGCCAGCTTCGCGTAAATAGGGCAAAAAGTCCAGGCAGATTTCGCTGGGATGGGCTTTCAAGGCGATGCCATAGCGGTTTGGCGGGTTGTGGTGCGCAGCGGCGAGTTCCGCGACTCGCAGCGTGCTCAGGGTCGGTACATCGCCCTCAAGCGCGATTAATTCAGGATCATAAAACACGATATGCCCATCTGAAAATAATGGGCACATATACCAACGGTCTTCATAATATCCTTCACGCGCGGCCAAGGGCAGCAAATCAGCTTTATTATAGGCTTGCAGGGCGGCCCCCGATGCGAGGTCATCCAAGGGCGCCAGATAACCAGCGGTCGCGAGTTCGGGCAGCCAGATATGGCCCGGCACACACACCAATTCATAAGCCGGGACATCGGCTTGCAAAGTCTCCATCAGGACATCGCGGTAGTTTTCCCAGGGGATGATGGTCACAGAAGTGCCCCAATCAACACGCTGGGCCAGTAAGGCTTCTAACGCATTAAGAGCGGGATCATTCGGTGCAAGGATTCTCATGAGTGTACAAAATATTATTGTTGAACTTTTGTGCAAAATTATAATTGTTTCGGTTTGGGGTGTCAATTATTTACAGATGCGTACTGCTGCATGTATTGCGTTAGACATTTCAGCAGTAAATAAAAAAGCTCACCGGAGCGCCCTACTCTATTGAGGGGCACTCTAGTGAGCTAGTGCTGTGGACTTTATCTCTATTCCATGACCACGCGCCGCCGCCGCCACCAGCCCACGCCCAAGCTCAGTAGCGCAACTACCATCAGGCTAAGCGCTAGCAATGCGCGTACGTCACTCCCTGCGGTTGCCCGCGTTTGGTCGATTTCACCTGTCGCGGGCAACGTGTCTGGCGGGCAGATGATATTCGCCTCGGCACAAGTTAGGTCTTGTGAAGCGTCATGAGTCACACAGGCGAAATTCTGCACCACTTGCACAATCCCCTGGCAGGCCGCTTCGAAGCCTTGGGCAGCGAAGGGTGGCGGTAACGGCGCATTGCGCAAGCGCGTCCGAATTTGAACCGCAATCGTATCGCCGGGGTTGAGTACAGGTGCCGTAATCAGCACATCTTGCCCGTTGATGGTTACCGCGCCTTGGCTGCTGGTCGCGTCCAGAACGTCGAATTGGGGCGCGACACTATCCGTCACCGACACATTGACATAGGGAGCCGTGCCAGGATTATTGACCGTGATCGTCCAGACGACAATCTCACCCGGCGCAGCGGCAAAGGGCGAACCTGCTTTGCTGATGGCCGGGTCTGCTTGTGTGATCTGTGGATCATCAGGTGTATCAGGTGTATCAGGCGCACCCGGGGGATTACCCAAATCGACGACACCCGCCACGGCAATTTGGATAGGTGCCTGTGCAAAGGCTGCAAAGCCACCGCCCGCTGGTGTTTGTGTCAGTGTGGCAATATTTTGGAACTGCCCAGAGCTAACCGGGCCGCCCTGAATATTGACCGTGAAGGAGATGGTGATTTGATTATTCCCAGGGCCAGCATTTGTGCCAGGCACCACCCCTTGCCATACGATTTGGTTATTCGCTGCGTCATAGAAGCAGGTATTGCCCGTGCAGGTTAAGTTAGCCGTGGCCGGGTCAAAGATTTGGCCAGGCCGAATGGGGTCGCGAATGGTGGCATTTTGATCTTGGGCCGCCGTGTTGATCCAGACTTGCGTCCAGCGAATGAGGGTGCCACCACCTTGCACTACACCAACCTTCTGGCCTTGGGGCGGGTCAAAGATGACGCCATTGGTATCTGTAGCTTCGGGGCCATTGGGTTGCAACCTGGCGGTGTTTACCAGTGTAGCGGGTTGATGTGTAGGCCGTAGCGCGGCTGTGATGCTATAGACAATCTGTGCGCCGCGCGCGATGTCTATATTCGCGATGATGTCGGGGTTGGTGCCTTGGGCGGTGGTGCCCGGTGGCGAGCCCGCTACACAACTGGCTGCCCCCGTGGGTGTACATGTCCAAGAGACCGTTGCCGGGTCAAAACCATCTGGGTTCGCTGTGGGCAAAATGTCTTCGAAGCGCTGGTTGAACCGGTCTGGCCCACTGTTGGTGATGGTCACGATATAGGTTGTCTGTTGGCCTATCACGATACTATTGGCGTTGTCCGTTTTGGTAATGGCCAAGCCTGGCGGTGCGATTGCGATGGGATAATCTTCGACTTCACCGTTACGCGCTTGGCCATCGGCATCGGTCGGATCATCGACATCCATCGGGTCAGTCGTCAAACGGAAGCGTGCGTAGGATGTCCCGTTGGTATCCAGGCCATTGCCGCCATTCACGATGTCTGCACCAATGGGCACCCGTACCGGAACTTGTACGAACTGCACATTCGCGCTCGGCGGCACAGTAACCTGGAAGTATTCGACATCCAGCGATTCATCGCGCGTTGTCGTTGCGGGGTCATCCGGTGGCGGTGTTGTGTCGAATACACCGTCGCCGTCCCAATCGAACCAGGCGATGAGCGTAGCATCTTGCCCATTGTTGTTAAAGACTTCTACCTCAACATTAACGGTTGTGCCCGAGATGAAGATATACGGTGTGGCGGGGTCGAAATTAACGACGCCATCTTCATCATTTTCCACAGCCGCATCGTCACCGTCTGCATTAATGGCGGGTACACCCTCAATTTCGTTGTCAATGCGGTTGCCCATGAACAACAACGGGGT
>DAOTVD010000370.1:0-14523 GCA_034437075.1 Anaerolineae bacterium | reverse complement strand
GGGGTGGCCGTTACGATACGTGGCTCATCGGATGAGCCGCACGCCGCCAAAAACAAGGCGGTTAGAATGAAAACCAAGGGCACGACAGAAGGCATTTTCAGCATGGCCTTATTCTAGCATGTCGCATAGGGTTTTCAGGCGGGGTGGTATTGCAGCGCCGGGTTATCGTGGGCTTCGACTTCATCCAGATTGGCTACCGCCAAATAGCCGTGCTCGTACAGGTATTCGACATGCGCGCCCGCCTCTTCGATGGCCAACAGCACGTTGTAGCCACTTTGATTGGGGTACATGTGTTGCGTCACTTGCTGGATGGTCAGCGGCGCGCCCGCTGCGCCAAAGATACCCAGAATCTGATCGAGCTTGCGCTGGTGGTCGGCGTGGATGGCGTCCAGGCGATCATAAAAATCATAAATCGGGTCTTCGTGGCCGCCCAACGCCAACGTAATGCCCTCGACATGGCTGATTTTATCCAGCGCGGTCAGGTAATGCCCCAGCCCGGTATAGTGTGTGATGCTCTCTGGAGCTTGATGGGGCGTGATGCGGCTGAGCACATGGTCGGCGGTCAGCAAAACATCCCCGATGCGGATGCAAACCTGGCCGGGGCAATGGCCCGGCGTATGGATAAAGGTCATGCCGTCGATGTCGGTATCTTCTTCTAGCAGAAAATCGACCCGCTCGGCCTTGAACATGCGCTTGGCGAAGCCATAAATGCCCATCAGCGCCTCGATTTCGGCGGGTTCGACGCCCGCGCGCTGCAAGAAAATCCGCAGATTCTTCGTGGCCACAACCACCCGCTCCTGATAATTTTGGATCACGCGCTTATCCAGAGCATGGATGCCGACTTCGGCGCCCGTCAGCCCGCGAATGTGGTTCAGCCCGCCGTGGTGGTCGATATGCCCGTGGCTGATGATGATGCGCCCGATGTCCTCAATTTCTAGCGGCTCGTCAAATTGATCGCGCACGGCATGGATCGCGTCGATTAAATCGTCGTGCGAACGATCCATATTTGAGCCCGTGTCGATGAGCGTAGGCGCGCCGCCCTGCAACACCAAGTAACTGTAGACGATGAATTTCGGGAATGCCTCCAGCGGCATCCGATAGATACGGGCGCCGTTATCGGTATGATAACGTTCGATGGGGGGAAGTTTGGCGCGGCTGCGCACAGTATGTGCATGTGACATAGCGTACTATCCATCTGTTACGATGCGTAGGCATTGATTGTACGCTATTTTGTATGGCTCCTAAACCGCACTTCGTGGGTCACACCCCCGGTTTGTTCGAATTCGGTGATATTGGCCAAGGTGGTGTCGGCGATATTTTGCAGCGCTTCGCGCGTGAAAAAGCCCTGGTGCCCGGTGATAATCACGTTCGGGAAGGTCAGCAAACGCGCGAAAACATCGTCTTGAATGACCCGTTCGGAGAAATCTTCGAAAAACAAATCGGCTTCTTCTTCGTAAACATCCAGCCCCAAATAGCCAATTTGCTCGGACTTCAAACCGTCGATCATCGCTTGGGCGTCGATGAGCGCGCCACGGCTGGTATTGATAATCATGACGCCGGGTTTCATCTGGTTAACCGCGCGCGTGTTCAGAATGTGGTAGGTATCCGGCGTGAGCGGGCAATGTAGGCTGATGATGTCTGACTTGCTGAAGAGTTCGGGCAAATCGACATAGCTCAATAAGCCTGATTCTTCGTATTGTTTATTCGGGAAGAGATCGTAAGCCACGACATTCGTGCCAAAGCCTTTCAAAATCTCGGCGGTGATGATGCCAATCTTGCCCGTGCCGATGATGCCTACACAGCGGTTGTGTAGGTCGAAGCCCAGCAGGCCATCTAGCGAGAAATTGCCATCGCGCACGCGGTCATAGGCGCGGTGAATTTTGCGGTTGAGCGTCAGGATAAGCGCCACGGTATGTTCGGCAACAGCATATGGCGAATAAGCCGGCACGCGCGCGATGGTGATGTCCAGCAGTTGGGCGGCGGCCAAGTCAATATTGTTGAAACCTGCGGCGCGTAAAGCAATCAACCGGATGCCCATATCGGATAATTGGCGTAGATTATCGGCATCCAATACGTCGTTCACGAAAGGGCAAATGGCTTCGAAGTCACGCGCTAGCGGCAGCGTATTACGCATCAGGCGCGGCTCGAAAAAGGTCAATTCGTGATCGTGCTCCGTATTGGCCTGTTCCAGATAATGGCGGTCGTAAGGTTTCGTGCTAAAGACAGCGACTTTCATGGATGAGGGGCTCCTTGGGTTATGTGTGCCTTAGTGAGATTATGCCATAACTATTGTCCTTAGCGGGAATTCGTTGGTTTGGGGGATGTCTCCATATAGCGGATATGCCGCGTGAAATCCTGAAAAAAACGTCCGATGGATGGATAGCGCTCGTCGGGCGTTTTGCTGAGCGCGCGCAGCAAAATATCTTCTAGTTTTTCCACCAATACGGCATCATGATGCACAGCGGGCAAGTGCAAGGGGTAGTCATGGCTGATATGTTCGATGAGTTCTTCGTCTTCGATATTGTCCGTGTCCACATCCAGGTAGTACTCGCCGGTCAGCGCTTCGTAAAGCACCACCGCAAAGGCGTATTGATCGGCGCGCGTATCCACGTTTTTATCCTGGGCATGCTCCGGCGACATATAGCGCAGGGTGCCCGGCTGCCCGTAGTTAATGCCCTCCAATTCGGTGCGCTGCGGGTTATAGGCCAGCCCAAAATCGGCCAGCTTAAACCAGCCTGTTTCATTGGAATACAAGATATTTTCCGGCTTGAGGTCGCGGTGAATGATGCCTTGGTCATGCAGATACCGGAGTGCATTGCCGATCTGAAAACCCAGGTTCCACATCTGCTTTAGCGACAGGCGGCGTTTCTTGTCGATCATCTGGCGCAGCGTGCCCCCGTTCATGTATTCCAACACCAGCACCACAGAGGGCAAATGGTTGTCAATGCGTAGCCCATGCACGGTGATAACCCCCGGATGGCGTAACGCGGCGGTCAGTTGCGCTTCTTGGATGAACGCATCCCATTCGTCTTGATTGTTACACAACTCCGGCAGCAATTGTTTGAGCACCACTACCCGATCCAAGATGGTATCATGCGCTAGATACACATCCGAAAATGACCCCCGGCCAATTTTCTTCAGGACTTCGAATTCGTCGAAAATATCGCCCGGATAAAGCTGCATGGGCGTTCTCCTATGTTGTGTTGTCGCCGCAATGATTATAGTGTAAGTCGGTTTGCGCCAGTCATCAAACCCTTGTGCTAGAATCTGCGCATCCAACAAATGAGGACGGTTTTCTGTGGAAGTTTGGTTAAACGCCTTTATTATCCTATCGATTCTAGGATTTATAACGCTTCTGGCAAATTTTGCCGAGATACAAAGTGCTTTGCGCCCTATTTTGTATATGTCGATTTTGGGCTTGCTGGCCATGATGGTCATTTTTGTGCCGCTCAGTTTGGCCGCATCGGAAGTTGAACTCCAAGATACGCAAACCAACCCGGTGCTCGATACCGACGCCGAGAGTGACGACCCGGACGATGATAGCATCTCTACGGCCAATGTCATCGGCGCCATCGTGACGGCCCTAAGCGCCGCCGCGATCAATATCGCGTTTTTGTTCCAGCCTGTGCGCGAATGGGTCGCGCGCTTTTTGCCCAAGCCCCAAGCCCCCGCCCCCGCGCGCGCGCAACCGACCCCCATGTTAATGCCCACGCTCAATTGGGATGACGACGCCCCGCCCCCCAACCCAGCCCCCGATGGTTCTGCAATCGGCCCCGAAGACCATGGCGCCAACGGCGGATTCCGCCCCGATAGCATGATGCATATGTGGGCGGGTATTTTGGCTATGACCTTTCTAGCCTTTCAATTGATGTCCTTCTTTTTGGCGGATGGGCTTAGTGGATTGGCCGAAGGGATCGCGGTGGATTACTCCGTTTTGATTGCGAATTTCATCCCGCTATTGCTCATTCCCTTGATGGGTGTGGGCTTGTTTATCCGCCGTTCGCCCGCGCAGGTGCTCCAACGCCTGGGCCTGACCAAGCTCACCTGGCAAGGTTTGCTCGTCTCGCTGGGCGCGACGGTCTTTTTGATCCTGTTTGTGTTTACGGTGTCTATCTTGTGGCAATTGGTCGTCTCTGAGGAGACTTACCAGCGCCAGACGGAAGCTAGCGAAGCGCTCGCGGCCAGCGTGGATGAACCCGGCCTGGCCTTCACGGTGGCCTTTACGGCGGGCGTGGGCGAAGAAATCGCTTACCGGGGCGCGTTGCAGCCCATTTTCGGTTTCTGGTTTACGACCATCTTTTTCGTGCTATCGCATACGCAATACGCCCTGACCCCCGCAACCCTTATCATTTTTGCCGTTGCGGCGGTGTTCGGCCTCATCCGCAAGTATTTCAACACGACCGCCGCCATCCTGACCCATTTTCTGTATAACTTCACGCTCTTGATGTTATCATTGGCCGGGCAGCAACTAGAACCAGAAAGTTGGTTGGTGCTGCTGTTGACGATAGTTTGATGAAGCAACCTTGAGGAGTGCCTATGTTGCGCTGGTGGCGGTTGGGAATGTTGGTAATGCTGATGGCGCTGCCGTTGGCCTCGGTGCGGGGCCAGGAAGATGCTGATCCTACGCGCATATGGATTGCGGATAGTGTGCCCGTAACCCTTTTACGCGGCTTGGTGCCCTTGTTTGGCACAGAGGATTATGTCTGGGTCACCGACCTGGACGATGCCCATCTCGCGCTCGATTATGAGCAAGCACCCGGCGACATCAGCGCCGAATGGGTGTATGTGCCCGTGGTGCCTTTTGCCAGCACGGCTGATAACATTCGCTGGCCGGACATTCAGGCCTATTGGGCGGGTGACCTCGCCGCGCTGCGCGGACTCACCCCGGATGGCACCGCACCCGCCTTCGTGGCTTCTAATGAAACCTACCGCGCGATGCTCAGCCTGCTGGGCACGCCCGACCCCAGCGTGCCGTTACGCTTCGTCGGCGGCAGCGAGGCCATCCCGGATGAGCTATGGGCCACGCGGCCTTATGGCTGGGGCATCATGGGCTTCGAGACGCTGGTGCCACAAGTCAAAGTCCTGGCGTTGGATCAATATGACGTCTTTGGTGATGATTTTATCCCGGCGGATTATCCCCTGACGGCGACCATCAACCTGAAAGGCGACGGCGACCGCCTGGCCCGTGCGGCGGATGATCTGGCGGCGCAAGATACCTGGCCAGCGCGCAACCGTAACCCCGCGCGGCTCGGGCGGGTGGTGCTCAGTGGCGTGACGGCCCTCACGCGCGCGACCGCCTTCAAAATGGAAGAACTCGGCCTCACCCGCCCAGCGGATGGCATCATGGAGTTTATCGCGGACGCGCACATCATCCACACGAGTAACGAAGTTGCCTTTACGGAAAATTGCGGCCCGCCCGATCCCTTCAGCGGGAGCGTGATTTTCTGTTCGCAGCCCGAATATCTCGAATTATTACTGCATATGGGCGTGAACGTGGTCGAACTCACGGGGAATCATGTCAATGATTACGGACCGGGCGCGTTGCGCTATAGCCTGGGGCTTTACGAAGAAAACGCCATGGGCTTCTATGGCGGCGGCTACGATCCCGAAGACGCCCGCGATGCGCTCATCGTGGAAGCCAACGGCAATACGGTCGCGTTCATCGGCTGTAATGTGCCCGGCCCAATCGGCGCCTGGGCCACCGAGACGCGCGTCGGCGCGGCGGAATGCGATAACGACTATTTGGCGCAGGAATTACCGCGCCTAGCCGATACGGTCGATGTCGTGGTGATGTCCGTGCAAGAATTCGAATACTATCGCTATTCGGTGGGGGTGGGCCAATTGCGCCGTTTTCAACTGTATGCCAACTGGGGCGCGGATGTGGTGATCGGCAGCCAGGCGCATCAGCCGCAGGGCTTCACCTTCCACCAGGGATCATTTTTGCATCATGGCCTGGGCAATCTCTTTTTTGACCAGATGCAGGAAATCGGCACGCGCCAAATGTTTATCGACAAGCTGATTTTGCATGAGGGGCGGGTCATTAGCGTGGTGTTGTATACGGGCCTCATCGAGGATTTTTGCTGCCCGCGCCCCATGACCGCCTTCGAGCGCGCTAACTTTTTGGATACGATCTTTCAAGCGAGTGGGTGGTAAGCAGGGTGTCGTGTTTTATCCGGCTCATGGGGCGCGCATGGTGTGGTTAGTGTATCCTGCTGCTAAGCGCCTGGTCGAGGTGTTGACCACCGCAGAACGCCATTTGTTAACCGCAACAGACACGCTAACAGGCGCAGACGAGTTGCCTGGCTTGCAGATAACCATTAGTGAACTCTTTCCAGAGGACTAAACGGGCTGGCGGCTAGCTGTTATAATCGGCACACGCACGGAAGTGATAACACAAAACGGAGTTTTCTGTGTCGAATGTGATCAAACCCGATCAAATCCCGGACGCGGCCAACAATCCCCGGCATGGGGTGCGCGGCAGCGAGCGCCATAACCCCGAAGGCCGGGTTGGGCCTCGGCGTCCAGACTGGATTAAAGTGAAAGCGCCCACGGGCGAAACCTACGAGCATGTGCGCGGCCTGATGCGCAGCAAAGCCCTGCATACCGTCTGCGAAGAAGCGCGCTGCCCCAACATGGGCGAATGCTGGAATGCCGGCACGGCCACTTTCCTCATGATGGGCGATACCTGTACGCGCTCTTGCGGCTTTTGCGACATCAAAACCGGCATGCCTACCCCGTTGGATTACGGCGAACCGATGCGCATTGCGCGCGCCGTGCAAGCCATGAATCTGCGGCATGTGGTCATCACCAGCGTGAACCGCGACGAACGCCAGGACGGCGGCGCGCCCATCTTCGCGATGGTCATCCGCGCGATTCGTAAATTGCAGCCCGGTTGCAGCATTGAAGTGCTTATCCCAGATTTCAAAGGCGATCCGCAAGCGCTGCAAATCGTCATGGATGCTCAGCCCGAAATTCTGAACCATAACGTGGAAACGGTGCCGCGTTTGTTTCGCAAAGTGCAGCCCCAGGACGAATACGACTGGGCGCTGACGACCCTGCGCAACGCCAAAGCCATGGACCCGCTAGTGCTGACCAAAAGCGGCATCATGGTTGGCCTGGGCGAAGACTTTGATGAAGTCGTGGCCGTGATGCACGATTTGGCCGAACTGAATGTTGATATTCTGACCATCGGCCAATATCTTCAGCCCAGCCGTAAGCATTTGCCCATCGAGCGCTATTACACGCCGGAGGAATTCGACGAACTCAAGCGCCTGGGCCTAGACATGGGCTTTAAGTGGGTGGAGTCTGGGCCGTTGGTGCGCAGCAGCTATAAGGCCGACCAGCAAGTACGCCAACTGAGCCAACTAGATTATTTTCGCCTGCGTGGCGAAACTGCCGGATAACACGCATTTATGGTACGACGTTGGTTCACTTTTGGGCTGGGGCTGATGTTTAGCGCGCTATTCGCCTATATCGGCTTTCGGGGGCTGAATTTTAGCGAATTGGTGGATATCCTGACGCAGATTAACGCAGCTTGGTTGCTGATTGCGGTCGTGATATTTTTCATCGCGGTGTATATCCTCACTTGGCGCTGGCATTACTTGCTGTATCCTATACGCGATATTCACCCTAATAAGCTGTATACCGTCGTCGTGATCGGCTACATGGGCAACAATATCTACCCGGCCCGCATCGGCGAATTCATCCGTGCGTATTTGCTCAAGCGCAATGATGATGTGCCCTATGCGCCCAGCCTGGCGACCATTCTCATCGAGCGCATTTTTGATGGCCTGGCCATGCTCAGCTTTGTATTTGTGGCTCTGCTATTCGTGGAATTTGATGAACCATTGGTCACAAATGTCGTGCGCGTTACAACGCCTTTGTTCTTCATCGCGTTGGGGATTTTTACGGTGTTCGCCCTGCGGCCCGACCTCGCCGCGCGGGTTTACACGCCCGTGATCAATTTGCTGGTCCCCGGCAAAATCCGCGAGCCACTATTGACGCTCATTGCGCATTTCATGAGCGGTATCTCGGCGTTGCGTCAGCCGCGCCTTTTTGCCCTGACCGCTTTCGCGACCCTGGCCAGTTGGACGGTGGAAGCCAGCACCTATTGGTTCGTGTTGCAAGCCTTCGATTTCGAACTCACGTTTTGGGTGCTCTTGCTGCTGGTGGGCCTGGCCAACTTGATGACCATTTTGCCCAGCACGCCCGGCTATGTGGGTACCTTCCACGGCGTGGCCGTCCTCACCCTGACCGCCTTTGGCGTGGATGGCGAGCAAGCCGGGGCGTATGCGATTGTCATGCATATGGTGCTCTGGTTGCCGATTACGTTGGTGGGCGCGGCGTTGTTTTGGCAGCAGGGCATGCAATGGCGCGAATTGGGCCGCGCGAGCCAAGTCGTAGAAAGTGAGGCGAGCGCCTAAGCATGGCTCATATTGGGATCATTGGCGCGGGCGCGGCGGGCTTGGCCGCCGCCTGGGAGGTCACCCAGCAAGGTCATCAGGCTACCGTCTTCGAAGCGGGCGACCGCCTGGGCGGCCTAGCGGCGGGCTTCAAGGATGATGCTTGGGATTGGTCGCTAGAAAAGTTCTATCATCATTGGTTTCAGTCCGATGAGCATTTGCTGGCCCTGACCGACGAACTCGGCACGCGCGACAAGGTCATCTTTTTGCGGCCCAAAAGCACGTTCTGGCTGAAGGGCGGCATTTACCAAATGGACGATCCGCTTAGTGCCTTGTTGGTACCGGTTTTCTCTTGGTATGCCAAGCTGCGCTATGGCCCGGCGGGGTTTTACTACTTGCGCTTGCGCAAAAATTGGCAAGCGCTTGAGCAATACACCGCCGCCGAATGGATTCGCGAAAAGATGGGCGAAGAATACTACGAACTGATGTGGAAGCCCTCGCTCATCGGCAAATTCGGCCACGCTTACGAAGATGTGAACATGGCCTGGTTATGGGCGCGGATGCACAGCCGCACGCCCAAACTCGGCACCTATATCGGCGGATTCCAAGCCTTTATGGAAGACCTCGGCGCGGCCTTGCGCGCGCGTGGGGTTGACATCTGCCTAAAGACGCCCGTCGTACGGGTCGAGCAAGCCGACGAGGGCGGTATGACCCTCACCACGCCAGAAAGCACGCACCATTTCGACGCGGTCATCAGCACAACCTCGCCGCGTTTGCTGTTGAAACTCGCGCCGAGCATCACAGGCGACTATGCCGAGAAAGTGTCTGCGTTGCGCAGTATGGGCGCGGTGGTCGTCATCTTGGCCCTAAAGCAGCAACTGCTAACGGACGGCACCTATTGGCTGACCTTGCCCGCCAGCACGCCGGATAAATCCGCGAGTCATTTTCCGTTTTTGGCTTTGGTGGAGCATACCAATTATCTGAAGCCGGAATATTTCGGCGGGGATCATCTGGTGTATCTGGGCGATTATGTCGCGCCGGATCATGAATATTTTCAACTCAGCGAGGATGAATTAGCCGAACGCTTCATCGAGCCGCTGACGACCTTCAACCCGGATTTCTCGCGGGATTGGATTCGTAAGCGCTGGGTCTTTCGCGCGCCCTATGCGCAACCCCTGCCGACGGTTAACCATTCGCAAAACATCCCCGACTTGCGCACCCCGGTCGATGGGTTGTACTGGGCCAGCATGAGCCAGGTCTACCCGTGGGACCGGGGCACGAATTATGCGGTGGAAATCGGTCGCCGGGTCGCGCGCCTAGTGTTGGATGAGTGCCCATGAGAATCGTCATTCTAGTGCTTGCAGGGGTCATGCTGGGCTTAACGGCCTGTAATCTGGCGGATGATGGCGCGGACGCTGACCCCATTTTTACCGTGGAACCTTCGCGGATTGCGGTTAACGAACGCGCGGAGCCTTCCCCAACGGCGGATTTCGTCACGCCGGAGCCGGTGCAACTGGTGCCGCTCGATAGCGCAAACGCCCCGCTCCCGGCGGCAACGGCACTTGCAACCGCCGAAGCCGTTCCGACCGAGGAATCCGCCGCAACAGAGACAACGGCGGCGGAATCGACGCCTGAAGCAGAATCAACACCCGAAGCTACACCCGCAGCGGAAGAAGCAACATCCGAGGCGGAAGAATCGCCCGAAGCCGCCGCGCCTGCCGAGGAAGTCGCAGTTCTGCCAACCTCCATCTATCGGGGTGAATTATTGCCCCTAATGGACAACACCAGCTTGCAAGCGCGCCTGGAATTACCCGCCGAATGCTTCCTGGCCGAGGATTTCATCCCCTTTGAGGTCACGCTGACCAACCTCGGTAGCGAGGCCGTCTGGTTTTACACGGATGGGCTCTGGCAGTTCAGCCTGAACAACGGCCCCGTTGGGCCGCAATTAGCTTCTCGCGAGCCCACCGGGCGCGATGAGTTCGTCGAGTTGCAATCCGGCCAGACCTACACGCGCTCGGAGGATGATCTCGGCTCGTGGGTGCTGTCGCTGGGGCCAGATGCGCCCGCGTTTGCTTCGCCCAGCGGCATTGGTTTGTCGGCGGGGGACTATTGGCTAACCTTTTTGTATAACAACGACCAAGACGGCCTGAACGAACAAATGAACAACATGTTTCTGATTGACCGGGCCGCCTGGCGGGGCACGACCGTCACGCAAGAAGCGCGGTTCCGCGTTGTGAATGATCTAACGGAATGTGAGGAGAATTGATATGGCACACGATGTCACCCGCCATGTGCTAGACAATGGCATGGTGGTTCTGCTGAAAGAAACGCATAGCGCACCGATCATTAGTTGGTGGGTGTTCTACCGCGTCGGTAGCCGTAATGAATACACGGGCCAAACCGGAATCTCGCATTGGGTCGAACATATGATGTTTAAGGGCACCCAGAAATTCCCAGCCGGCTATCTGGATAAAGAAATCGAGCGCAACGGCGGCATCTGGAACGCCCAAACCTCGTTCGATTACACCGCGTATTTCGAAACCCTGCCCGCCGACCGCATCGGCTTGGCCCTAGAAGCCGAAGCCGACCGCATGATGAACGCCGCGTTTGATGCCCAGGAGGTCGAATCCGAGCGCACCGTGATTATCTCCGAACGGCAAGGCGCCGAAAACAACCCGCTATTCTGGCTGGGTGAGGAAGTCCAAGCGGCGGCCTTCCGCGTGCATCCCTATCACCATATGATTATTGGCGACATGGCCGACCTGGAAACCATGACCCGCGATGATCTGTTTAACCACTACAAGCGCTTTTACGTGCCCAATAACGCCATTGCTGTCGCGGTCGGTGATTTCAACAGCGCCGATATGCTGGCCCAGATTCAGCAAGTGTACGGCGATTTGCCCGAAGGGAATGTGCCCGATGACCTCGTGCGCGCCGAACCGCCCCAAAGCGGCGAACGTCGCGTGGATGTCGAGCGCCCCGGTAGCACCCAATTTTTAGAGCTACTCTATCGCGCGCCCGCTGTGACCGATGACGACTGGTTCGCTTTCACGGCTCTGGATAGTGTGCTGGGTGGGCCGAGCGGCCCCGGCGGCGGAAATATTGACCATAAAACCTCGCGCCTGTACAAGGGCCTGGTAGAGACTGGGCTGGCGGTGGAGATTTCTAGCCATCTGTACATGAGCAAAGACCCCTTTGGCTATAACATTACCGTCGTCGTGCGCGATGACCGCACGCTGGATGAAACCCAAGCCGCCCTGGATGATTTGCTCGATGGCTTGGCCGAAAATCCCATCACCCAAGCCGAACTAGACAAGGCCAAAAAACAAGCCCGCGCGGCGTTTGCCTACGCCACCGAGAATGCCACGGGCCAGGCGCGTTGGCTGGGCTATGCCGAAATGCTCGGCGATTATCGGCTATTTACCGAATTTGTAGACCGCCTAGAAGCCGTCACGCTGGCAGACGTAAACCGCGTGGCGGGGCAGTATCTGCGCCGCAACCAGCGCACGATGGGCCGTTTCATCCCGCAAGATGCCGCCGAGGTGCCCCATGCCTAACGCCATTCCTGGCCCAGGGGACATCCTGCGGCGCGAATTACCCAACGGCATCATCGCCCTGGCGCGTGAGAACTTCGACGCGGGGTCGGTTGTCGTGGTGGGGTCATTTGCTGGCGGCGCGGTGTTCGAACCCACTCAGAAAGCGGGCCTGGCGGGCCTGACTGCCGAAGCGCTCTTGCGCGGCACGCAGAATTACCCCTTCGGCGCGTTGCACGATACCCTCGAAAGCAGTGGTATGAGCCTGGACGTAGACGGCGGACGCTATCTGGCGTCGTTTTCGGGCAAAGCTTTGGCCGAAGACCTGCCGCGCTTGCTAGAACTGCTCGGCGAGGTGCTGCGCCGCCCGACCTTCCCCAAAGAGCATGTCGAATTGCTGAAGGGCGAGGCCCTGACGAGCCTGCGCTACAACCTGCAAAATTCGCGTCATATGGCGGGTCAGGTGTGGCGAGGGCTGGCCTACCCTGCCGAGCATATCCTCGCGCGTGACCCCGATGGCCAGCCGGAGAGTATCGCCGCACCCACAACGGAGGATTTGCGCGCGTTTCATACGCGCCAATATGGTCCTGCGCGGATGATCGTCGCCATTGTGGGCGCTGTGCCCGCCGAAGATGCGCTGCATACGCTGCAAACCATCTTGGGCGATTGGGAAAACGCCGAGCAACAGACCGATTTTCAGCAGCCAGACGTGCCCCCCCTGGATGGTATCCGCTATACCCTGCATGTCTTGCCCGGCAAAACCCAGAGTGACATCGTGCTGGGCGTGCCGGGGCCGTCGCGCATGGCAGCGGATTACGAAGCCGCGCGCATGGTCAATAATGTGCTGGGCGTTTTCGGGATGATGGGCCGTTTGGGCGCCAACGTTCGCGAGAAAAAGGGCCTGGCGTACTATTCGTACAGCAATCTGGCGGGCGGATTGGGGCCGGGCGCCTGGCGCGTGATGGCGGGTGTCAGTCCGGCGAATGTCAGGCTGGCCGTGGCGAGCATCCGCGAGGAAATCGAGCGCGTATTGAACGAGCCTGTCAGCCCCGACGATTTGGCCGACAATGTCGCCAATTTCACTGGGCGCTTGCCGCTGATGCTGGAAAGCAACGCGGGCGTGGCCAGCAATTTGGTCAGCATGGAACGTTATGGCCTGGGGCTGGATTACCTGCAAAAGTACGGCGACATCCTGCATGCGCTGACCGTGGAGGACCTGCAAGCCGCTATGCGGCGCTATTGGCGCGCAGATGCGTTCGCGTTGGGTGTGGCTGGGCCAGAGATCGCAGCGGATTTCGTCTGATGGGTTTGCGCACGGGTGTAGACATGATCGAAGTAGCGCGCATCGAACGCGCTATCGCGCGGCATGGCGAGCGCTTTCTGAAGCGTTTCTTCACCCCTGCCGAACGCGCGTATTGTGCCGATCATCCGCGCCGCCTGGGCGCGCGCCTGGCCGCCAAAGAGGCTGTCGCCAAAGCCCTGGGCACCGGCATCGGGGATGTGCGCTGGGTGGATATTGAAATCGTGAACGATGCGCGCGGGCGCCCAGGGGTGGTGTTGCATGGCGAAGCCGTGACCCTGGCCCGCCGTTTGGGCCTCTCGGATTGGGATATTTCGCTCAGCCATACCCAAGATATGGCGTTAGCGTTCGTGGTGGCATTGCAAGGAGAAACGCATTATGGCTGAAGCGGCCTATACGCTCGTCGATGTTTTTACGCATAAACCCTTTGGCGGCAATCCGTTGGCTGTTTTCATGGGGGCCTCCGCGCTAGAAGGCGACATAATGCAGACCCTAGCCAAAGAACTCAATCTCTCGGAGTCGGTTTTTGTGTTGCCCCCTTTGCAAGAAACCAGCGATTATCGTTTGCGCATTTTCACCCCCGCCCGCGAGATGCCCATGGCGGGCCATCCGACCGTTGGCGCGGCGTTCGCGCTGGTGCAAGCGGGGTTGCTCGGCCCGGAAAACCCCACCCGCAATACGCCCTATACCTATCATTTTGATGAAGGTGTCGGCGTGATTCCTGTAGAAGTGCTGTATGGCATCAATCAGGATGATCTGATGATCACGATGGAACAACCGCTGCCCAGTTTCGCAGACCCCATCGCCGCGCGGGCCGATATGGCGGCGCTGCTTTCGTTAGACGCCGACGATATACACCCCGATTTACCCGTGCAGGTCGTCTCGACTGGCGTACCGTTTACGTTCATCCCCCTGCGCAGCTTGGATGCCGTCAAGCGAGCCGTTTTGCGGCACGACATCTGGTCAGCGCTGCTGAAAGACACTGACGCGCCCGATGTATTTTTGTTCACCCCCCAGGCCGAAGATGACGCGCATAGTGTGCATAGCCGCATGTTCGCGCCCAGTCTGGGCATTCCCGAAGACCCCGCCACGGGCGCCGCCAGCGGGCCCCTGGGCTGCTATCTGGTGCGGCATGGCGTGGTCAGCACGGGGCCACAAGTCCAGATTATCAGCGAACAAGGCTATGAGATGGGCCGCCCGAGTTTGATACACATTACCATCACCAGCCAGGGCGACGAGATTTCGCGGGTGCGGGTGGGTGGCCACTGTGTTTTGATGGGAGAAGGCC
>DAOTVD010000369.1:0-9931 GCA_034437075.1 Anaerolineae bacterium | reverse complement strand
CCCCTAGCGGCGGTCAGCCGCTCGGTGAATCCGGTCGGCGTGGTGGAAAAGGTCACTGGGGAAGCGAAATTCACGGATGATTATGTCTTCCCGAAGATGCTCGTCGCCCGGACGTTGCGCTCGCGCTATCCGCATGCCGAAATTCGCGGCATCGACACGACACAAGCGGAAGCCCTGCCGGGCGTGGTCGCCGTGCTAACGGCTAGGGATGTCCCCGGCGAAAATATCCATGGCCTGGTGTATCGGGATTGGCCCGTGCTGGCTGATACGGTCGTGCGCTATGTGGGCGACCCAGTCGCGATTGTGGCTGCCGAAAGCGAGGAAATCGCCGCGCAAGCGCTGAAGCTCATCGACGTGGATTATAAGCCCTTGCCCGTGGTGGCTGATCCAGAGTATGCGCACAGCCCCGACGCGCCGAACCTGCACCCCGAGCACGAGACAGGCAATCTGCTAAAGCATATCAAGGTTCGGCATGGGGATATTGAGGCGGGTTTTGCGCAAGCGGATGTCGTCATCGAAAACGAATATCGCACCCCAACCACCGAGCATGCTTTTCTGGAACCCGAATGCGCGATTGGCGTCCCGGCGGGCGTGGCGGATTATGATAAGTTGACCGTCTTGGTCGGCTCGCAAATTCCGTACCAAGATCGGTTTCAGGTGGCCAAGGCCATGAACATGGCCGAAGATGAGATTCGCATTGTCGGCACGCTCATCGGGGGCGGCTTTGGCGGCAAAGAAGACATCGCCGGGCAGATTCACGTCGCCATGTTGGCGCAGGTCACCGGGCGCCCGGTCAAGATGCTGTACAGCCGTCAGGAATCGCTCTTGTTCCATCCTAAGCGCCATGCGACCATCATTCGCATCAAGACGGGCGCGACCAAAGACGGCAAACTGATCGCCGTACAGGCCGAACTCTATGGGGACGCGGGCGCGTATGCTTCGCTCTCCGATAAAGTGATGACGCGCGCGACGACCCACGCCACCGGGCCGTATGACGTGCCGCATGCCAAAATTGACTGCTACGCGATGTACACCAACAATCCGCCGTCGGGCGCGTTTCGTGGCTTCGGCGTGACGCAATCCGCCTTTGCTGTGGAGCAAAATATGGATTTAGTCGCCGAAGCGTTAGGCATCGACCCGCTAGAATTTCGCGTGAAGAACGCGCAAAAGGTCGGCGTGGTGACGGCCACTGGGCAACTGTTGCGCGAGTCGGTCGGCTTGCTCGAAACGCTGGAAAAAGTCGGTGCGGATATGCAAGCCCATCATGCGCAGGACGGCTTCCGCTGGGGGTGGCGTTCGCCGGATGGGCGCAAGGCTTACGGTTGGGGCATTGCCTGCGCATATAAGAACACGGGCTTGGGCGGCGGCGCGCCGGATAAATCCGAAGCCGAAATCGAAGTCTTCGAAGATGGTAGCGCGGAGGTGCGCGTCGCGGCGGCGGATATGGGCCAGGGCATCGCGCATGTGGTCGCGCAGATGACCGCCGAAGAACTGCGTTTGCCCTACGAGCGCGTCAAAGTGCTGTTGTGCGACACGGATTTGACCCCCAATGGCGGCCCAACGACGGCCTCGCGCCAGACCTACGTCAGTGGGAATGCAGCGCGGCACGCGGCTATCGCCATGCGCAACGCGCTCAGCGAAACCGCCGCCGAAATGATGGATGTGCCGCCGGATGAAATCTGGTTCGAGGAAGGTTTGCTGCATCATCGCAATGGGCGCGAACGGCAAGTCGATATGGGCGAGGTCGTGCGCTTCATGAAAGCCAACAACCTAGAACCGCGCACCCGCTACGAATATACCGCGCCGAAGACCCAACCCTTGGGCACGGGCGGTGATATGCATTTTGCGTTTAGCTACGCAACGCAGGCCGCACTCGTGGAGGTCGATATGGAAACGGGTGAGGTGCATGTGCTGAAGGTCGTCTCCGGCACGGACATCGGGCGCGCGATTAATCCGCTGATGTTGCAAGGGCAGATCGAAGGCGGCATCGTGATGGCCATGGGCAATTGCTTGACCGAATCATACATCTGCGAGGACGGCGTGCCGTGGACAAATCTACTCGCGCGCTACAAAATGCCGAGTATCAAACACACGCCGGACATCATTTCCCATCTTATCGAGCATCCCGCCGAAGATGGGCCGTATGGCGCCAAGGGCGTGGGCGAGATTCCGTCTATCAACACAACGCCCGCCATTTGCAATGGCATCTATCACGCGACAGGCGTGCGTATCTTCAGCATTCCGGTGGATCAAGACGCGCTCTTGCGGGCGTTAAAGGCGAACCAAACCGCCGTGCGTACCGCCTGGCACGATGTCGTTTAACCATCCTGGGCGTGTAGGCTGTCTAACGCTGCACGCCCTAGGATATGGCTTACGCCGCGCCCTTCGATAGACCGCGCAGCGGCGATATGCGCGAAACGGGCGGCTGCGAGCGGGTCGTCCGTCTCGTAGAGCTTGATGAAAAACGCTGCCGCGAAGACATCCCCCGCGCCAGTGGGGTCTACTGTTTTGGCGGGGTAGGTGGGCACATCAAAGCGCTGGCCGTCTACAAAAATGCTGGCCGCCGAAACATTCCGCGTACAGACGCTAATCGGGCATAAACTCGCAAGGTGGGCAATCGCGTCCTCATCATGTTGCACGTCTTCCTCGCTAAAAACGCAAGCCCAAGCGCGCGACAAGAGCCGTGGAGCATCCGCCCAGGCGGTACGATGGACGTGCCCGCGCGCATCCACACTGCGTAGCCAGCCTTGCGGGGTGACGGCCAAGCGCGCCCCAGGATACACATCCACCCAATCGAATGCGACTTCATCCAACAATGGCCCTAAATGCAGAATGTCGGGTTGTAAGGCTGGCGCTCGGCTCGGATTAAGCGGCGCGGTACGGGCACTCACGGTTTGGGTACGGTTACCTGCATCATCATAGCGATTTTCGAAGATGGTCGAGTGCAGGGCGGGCTGTAGGTGCGCCAGGATGCCAGGATCGAGCGCGCTCAGGTCGATGTCTGGTGCGGCACTGCTGATGATGTTCACTTGTGCCCCCAGGCGCGCGGCCTGAACCCCGCTATAAAACACCGTGCCCCCCAGTTGATAATCACCTGTCGGTTGTTTATCTTGTGCAAAGGCACCGACTAGCGTATAACGAATCGCTTGTTGAGTCATGTGTTCATTATACCGATGCCGCCAAAAGCAGCATAGAATCGCGACTTGCGCTATAGTGGGCTTATGCAGACTGAACGTTACCAAGAAATCGAAGGGTGGACGGAAAACCAACTGTTCACCTTGCCGCCAGGCGAAACCGACTATTACGAGTATAAGTCGAGCCTGATTCCTCTGGAACGCCTGAAAACCGAAATTTGTGTGGCGGCTTCGGCGTTTTGGAACACGGGCGGGGGCTTGTTGCTCGCGGGCATTGACGACCACGGCCATATCGACGGTGGGATTCCGGTGGAAGTCGGCAATCAGCGCTTGCGCGATTGGGTCGATCAAGTGCTGGCCCATGTCGAGCCGCTGGGGCCGTATGTCATCAAGACCATTGAAGCCGATGCGCCCGATTCGGCCATTCAACCGGGGCATGCGGTGCTGGCGATTGGCTTTGGCGAGAGCCATCTCGCGCCGCATATGGCGCCGGATTTTCGCTATTATGTGCGCGCCGGGACGCACTCCTCGCCGAGCGGCCATTTTCTGGTGGAGGCCATCCGCGCGCGGCGCGGCCTGCAAAAGCCGCTGTTGCGGGGCCTGTTGCGCATGCATCCGAACAAGGGCAACACGGTGCAACTGATGGTGCTGGTGGCCAACGACGCCGCCGCGCTAGATGTCGAACTGCGCCTAAGCCCTTTGCCGCATAAGTTCGCCAATATCGAAGACCGTTTTCCGCTGAAGGTGCCCATCATCGACCGCGACAATGCCTTCGCGATTGACTTTTTCAATCTGTATTCCGTGAACAAGATTTTTGACCGGGATAAACCTGTCTATCTGGATTTGACCTATTGCGATGTCGCGGGGCGCCGCTTTAGCGATTCGCAACCGCTTGACCCCTTCCGCAGTTTAAGCACGGTGCGCATTGGTGTGGAAGATGCCGACGAAATCCGCCGTTCGCTCAAGCAGATGGTCAAGCAGATGAAACGACTCAATATTCTGCTGGAAAATTTGACGCACCTCGACCCGCCCAAGGCTGAACCCGACGCTTAGCTACTTTTCAGGTGATGATGCGCGCTATTTGCGCCCTGCCGCCGCCTGATATCGCTATAATAAAATGACCCGTTAATGATTGGATGATCCCATGCGACGCTTGACGATTATGTTCTTATGTTGCAGCTTGTTACTGCCCCTCTTGCCTGCTTACGCTCAAGAAGCGCCATCTATGGTAGCCGACGGACTGCCCACCGAGCACCGCCTGACCGGGTTGGATATGCTCTGGCAACAATACAACCGTTGTTCACCGACGGCGCTTTATATGCAGTTGTCGTATTGGGATTATACGGGGACGGCTACGGAAATCGTGCGTTGGTTGAATCCGTATAACGAAGATAAAAGCGTGCGCCTGGAAGAACTGATCGCGTTTGCGGGTACGCATGGTTTTCAGGGAATCGCGCGTACGGGCGGCACGCGCGAACTGATGCAGGAAATCGTCGCGGCGGGCTTCCCGATTTTGGTCGAGAATGCCTACTGGCATCGTAATGACAATAACGATTGGATGAGCCATAACCGCATTTTGATGGGCTATGATAGCGGAGCATTCTATTTTTACGATCCGTTGCTGGGGCCGGGCGATGATTATATGGGGTACGGCATCCGCTACGATGAATTTGACCGCCGTTGGCGCGATTTTAATCGCAATTACATGATTATCTTCCCGCCAGAAGATGCCGAACGCCTGCAAGCGATCCTGGGCGAGCATTGGGACCCACAGCGCAACGCCGAATTGACTTACGAGCAAGCCCGCGCCGAATCCGAAATCACGCCCGATGGCTTCGCCTATTACAACATGGGCGAGGCACAACTCGTGCTGGGCAATTACGAACAAGCCGCCGGATACTTCGACCAAGCACGCGCCGTCGGCTTGCCGTGGCGTTTTCACTGGTACCGCTTCGGGGCCTTTGAAGCATATGTCGAAACGGAACGCTATGACGATGTGTTTAATCTGGTGTATGAAGTGCGCGCCAACGAAGCCGAAATCCAGGAAATTTACTATTGGGCTGGGCGCGCCGCACAAGCTCAGGGCGACCTCGAACGCGCGCGCGCCAATTACAACGCCGCGCTGGGGCGCAACGCCAATTATCCCGAAGCCCAACGCGCCCTGGATGCGCTCAACGGCGGCTAAAGGCCCAGGCGCTCCCAGGCAGGATTTTTCAAGCGGTGGCCGTCATCATCGCGGCGGGTGATGCCGTGTGCTTCCAGATGATCCAAAAAGGGAAGCGCGATGCGCCGCGTGGTCTGAAAGTGGTCGCGCAGGTCGCGCACGGTCAGCATCGCATCCTGGGCTAAGATGTCGCGCGCATAGGCTAGCAACTCGCGATAAGCGCCGGGGCGCAGCAAGACATCCGGCTTTATGAAGACCAGTTCATCTTGCAATTGTAAGGCGTGCAGGATGTTCTCGTCGCCCACTTGCGCGAGGGCGTCTTTCCAGGATGGCGGCTGATAGGGCTCGGCATCGAAGTGCGCTAGCAGGGCGTCCACCGCGCGCTGTTGCGCTTTGCTGAACTGCAAGCCCCGCCCTGGCAAGCGCACGACTTTTCCCCATTCGATAATATTTTCTGCCGCGAGCAACGCCAAAATGGATTCGTCGTCCTGCGGGGCGCGTAATTGCCGCAGAAACTCGTCCGAGGCCATGCCACCCAACAGCGGATGCGCCGCGTGGAAGGGTTCCAGAATGTGTTGCGCGGCGGTCGCGAGCATGGCCAAACCGTCAGGGTGCACCACTCGATCTTCAAAGTCAATCAGCCCGTAGCGTTGGCGCGCGGCTTGCAACAATGCATCGTCGTAAGTGGTTTGTGGTTGGGGGAATTGTGCTTGTTTTAAGTGAAAGGCCAGGTGATCTACGGCATCGCCCGTGGCCAGCATCTCAAACCGTTGGAGCACGTCGGGCTGGCCGCGTTTCCATTTGCGTCCTGGTGCGGTATCCAACACCGTGCCGCCGCCGAGCGTTTCGGGCGGAGAGGGGAACCGCAGCACAAAGCGCTGGTTTTCGATGAATGGGGCGGGGTCGCGTAGTTGCAGTTGGCCGTAACCCATCTCGCCGGGGGCCAGGCTATCGGCGTCCAACAGGCGGATTTTGGCCAGGGTCGCGCTTGGCCCGATGAAAACCTTGACTTCATCCTGATGGCGCAAGGGACGCGATGCGCGCGGCAAACAACGGATGGTAACATCCGCTAAGCGCGTGGGTTTTAGCAGGCCGGGGAGGGTCAACACATCCCCGCGCTGGACATCGCGCTTGGCGACCCCGGACAGATTCACGGCCACACGGCGGCCTGGCGTTA
Source organism: Anaerolineae bacterium (assembly GCA_034437075.1). Lineage (GTDB taxonomy): Bacteria > Chloroflexota > Anaerolineae > Aggregatilineales > J027 > DAOTVD01. Next base: position 3,456 of record DAOTVD010000369.1, on the reverse strand, counting down.
CAGTTTCCAATTCTAAATTGTGAGATTGCAACCCCCGGATGCGCGCTTCTTGGCCACCTGGTTGCAAGATGATGTGTTGCCCGACGTGGAGTTCGCCACCGGATAAGGTGCCCGTGACGACCGTACCGAAGCCACTCATGGTAAATACGCGGTCGATGGGCAAGACAGGCCTACCCGTATTTGGGCGGGGCGGGGCACCCGCCAGCAAATCATCGAGCGTCGCGTGCAGGGTATCCAAGCCCGCGCCAGTATGGGCGGAAACGCGCACGATGGGCGCATCTTCGAAGGGCGTTCCGGCTAGTAAATCGAGCGCGTCGAGCTCTACCAGGCCGACCCAGTCATCGCTCTCGGCGGCGTCGATCTTGGTCAGCACGACCGCCCCGCATTGCACGCCCATCAGATCGAGGATAGCCAGGTGTTCGCGAGTTTGGGGCATCACGCCTTCATCAGCGGCGATAATCAGCATAAAGGCATCAATGCCTTCCACACCCGCCAGCATATTTTCGATGAAATCCTCATGGCCGGGCACATCCACCAGGCCGACTGTCGTGCCAGAGGGCAGATCGAACCAGGCGAAACCCAGGTCGATGGTCAGGGCGCGGGCTTGTTCTTCGGCTAGGCGGTCGGGCTCGATGCCCGTCAGGGCGCGCACCAGAGCCGATTTACCATGGTCTACATGCCCCGCAGTGCAGATTACGCGCATCGTGGATGACTCATAAATTGGTTCGGGTGGGGTGCTTTCCAGAGAATATATCACCCAGATTATACCCCACAACCGAAATAAAGGCAGCCCAGAGGGGGGCTAACCCGGCGGCGCCCGCTTCGCCCAAGCGCCACACTTCCAGGGCTAGGATGAGCGCCAACAGAATATTGGCGAAGACGATGCGTTGGCGATCTACGGGGCGTTGGGTAAAGTCGGTCAGGCTGGCTAGGGGATCGGGAAAGCCGGGGATGACATAGCGCGACACCAGAAATATCGTCCCCAGCACCAACCAGCCCCATAAGCTAATGAGCGCAATGAGTAAATCCGGGTCGCCCCACCCAAACAGGCCCACCGCCCACACGATGAGCAGCAGGCCCGCGTAGAGCAACCCGCGCGGATGTGGCGACGCGGTTCGTTGATCCAGCAGAAACGCGAGTACGCCCGCCAAGCCCGCCACCCAAAAATCTGTGGTGGCCGTCAGGCCGGTGAGCAACGCCAGCAGCAGCATATCGGCAGGATGGACGTGCACACCGGTAATCAGGTTGATCACGCGCGCGGCCATCAAAAGCAAAAATAGGGCCAACAAAGCCGGGTCGATGCCGAGCAAAAACATCAGCAACACGGTGATAATCGCGGCGCCGTTGGCGCTTTCTTCGCGGTCGGGGTCAATTTCGCGGTTGAGCGCCCAGGCCAAAAATGCGGCTAGTGCCCCCGAAGCAGCGCTGATGATGGCTTCTGAAAAGGTTTCGCCGCCAATCAGCCGTTCGATGAAAATGGCCGCTCCAATTGCCACCGTTAGCAACATAATGAGCACGTTGGAGGGGTAACGTGGGTCGAGCGGGCGGGCCAGAGCAGTGACATTTTTCAGGGCGTTCATGTGGATTCCGTTAGCTATTTACAGGCAGATGGGGTATGGCACAGGCGTGACACGGCAAGAGCATACCAAAAAAAGGGGCATTATGCCCCTTTTGCTCATCCAAGTCTAAGTCCGCTGATTATTCGCCAGGGCGCACCGCCAATAATCGTTGGTTGTCGGCGTTGCCATCCGCAATGATAAGCGTGCCATCCGGTGCCAGGGCGAAACCAATAGGGCCGTATAGTGCATCAATCCCTAAGTCATTAGCCGTAAAGCGATTTAACAGGGTGCCATCGGCGGCCAGGCGGAGGAGGGATTCACGCTATCGTCTAGATGCGATTTCCAGCGGTTCGGGATCGTCAATGCGAATGTTCAAATCCTCATTCAGATACAATATGGCGCATCAAAATCTTCTTAGGTTAGCGCGGCGTTGCTTTGACATCCACAGTATACACCTGTTTATTTAAAGGGGGCGGTTAGGGGTGTAGTTGCTTCAACTCTGTTTTGACTATTTCATGCTGGTGGGTCAACACTGTTCGGGGATCGAGCAGCAGGCGCTCATTTTGGACGCGCGCAATAATGGGTGGATCGCATTCGCGCAGGGCGGTTTGCGCACGCTGCGGGGATGCCGTGGGGTGTGCGCAAAGCCAGGTCGGCAGCGTCTCGCCGGGTAAACTGCCCCCGCCGACGGTCGATTCGCCGGGGATGACCTCCCCGCCGCATGCGCTCGCCCAATCTTCGGCCCGTTTTTGCAAATCATCTAATGGCGTGGCCAACATGCACCACACCGGAATATGTGTTTCGGCTTGGCCCCGTCGGTAATGATCCAGCGTAACGACCAACGCGGCAATGGTCAGCTTATCCACCCGCAACGCGCGCGCCAGAGGATGCCGTTTTAGGCGGTCGATGGGCGCTTTTTTGCCGACGATGATCCCGGCTTGGGGGCCGCCCAGTAGCTTATCCCCGCTGAAGGTGATGACATCCGCATCAGCGGCCAGGCTTTCACCGACGGTGGGCTCGTGGGCCAGGCCATATGCGGCTGTATCCAGTAACGCGCCGCTGCCCAGGTCATCTAGCAATAGCAAACCGTGGGTATGCGCCAGGTCGGCCAGGTCGGCCAGGTTTGTCTCTTGCACGAAGCCGATTTGTTTGAAGTTAGAATAGTGCGCGCGCATCAGCAGAGCGGTCTCGGGGGTAATCGCGTTTTCGTAATCCACGATGAGGGTGCGGTTCGTGGTGCCCACTTCGACCATGTGCACGCCACTCTGGCGCATGACATCCGGCATACGAAAGCCGCCGCCAATTTCTACCAATTGCCCCCGGCTGATGATCACTTCGCGCCCGGCAGCCAACCCGGCCAACGCGAGCATGGTCGCGGCGGCATTGTTGTTCACCACCATGGCCGCTTCCGCGCCGATGATGTCCGCCACCAGCAATTCGACGTGAGCTTGGCGTTTGCCGCGTTTGCCCGTCGCTAGGTCAAATTCCAGGTCGCTGTAGCCCTCGGCTATCTGCCGAATTTCTTCGATTGCCTCCGCCGAGAGAGGCGCGCGACCCAGGTTGGTATGCAAGATGACGCCCGTGGCGTTAATCACCGGGCGCAGGCTGTGCGCAAATAAGGTTTCCAGGTGGGCTTCGGCGCGCGCGATCAGAACCTCATCCCTGGGAATGGTCGTTTCACCATGCCGTAAGATATCGAGGCGCAAATCATCCAGGACGGTGCGCAATTCATCCACGACTGCTGTATGGCCGTAGGCGTCGCGGAGCATTACGGCCTGGGGATGGTTCAGCAGGCGGTCAATGGCGGGCAGTTGGCGTAAGATGTCTTGCATATCTGGGCCTCTAGGGTGTGTGATGATAGACAAGTTCCATCATAAAGGATGTTTTATGAAACGGG
>DAOTVD010000368.1:0-13407 GCA_034437075.1 Anaerolineae bacterium | reverse complement strand
TTCCTACCCCGCCCTGTGTGGTAGACTGGGCCGCGTGATAAATCTCTATTCAAAGGAGGAGCTATGCGACACCGTCGCTTATTGATGCTAATGATCGTTTTGAGTGTCTTCGGGCTGGTTTTGGCCCCCGCGCATGCCCAAGATGCCGCGCCGACCGCGCGTTTGCGCATCATCCATGCCGCCCAAGGCGCCCCAAACGTGGACGTTTATCTGAATGGCTTGCAGGTGGCCCAAGATGCGCCCTTCGGCGCCGCCACGCCGCATTACACTGTATCTGCCGGATCGCATGTGGTGGACATCCGCCCCGCAGATGCTGACCCCAGCAGCGCGCCCGTGCTAAGCACCTCGGTCGATTTGCTCTCGGACTTGGCCTTTAGCCTGGTAGTGCAAAACGGCGATGCCCTGGAGAGCGCCCTCTACGAAGACATTCTGGACCCGTTAACACCGGGCACCGCACGCCTAACGGCTGTGCACGCCGTACCGGGCGGCCACGCTGTGGACATCGCACGCGGTAGCGAAGACCCCTTGCTGGGCTTGCTGGCCAACATCACCTACGGTCAACAGGCGGGCACAATTGACCTGCCCGCCGGGGTATACGACCTGCGCGTCGTGGAAAGTGGCGACGGCCTGAGCAGCGCCCTAGCAAGCCAGGAAGATGCTAATCTAATCGCTAGTTTGAACTATACGCTGGTGGTCGCGCCGGATGACCCCGCGCAAATTATCCGCTTACAAACCGCCACCAATCCGGGGCCGGATGATATGTTCGTGCGCCTGGTACACGCGGCAGAAGACGCCCCCAACGTAGATATTTACATCAACAATGCGCTGATCGCGGCAGGCGTGCCTTATACGGGCGCCACGCCCCATATCGCGCTGCCAGAAGGCGAAGCCGAACTGGCCCTACGCGAAGCAGGCACCCCCCCCAACAGTGAACCGATTTTCGACGAAACCATCTTGCTCGAAGGCCCAGCGGCGACTGTCGGCATTTTTGCCGAGGATGACGCGCTAGCCGTGCAAAGCTTCGCCGACCCCGTCGGCCAGGTCGTGCCCGAACAAGCGCTTGTCCAGCGGCAAAACTTCGGCGGGGATGACCTGAGCATCGAGATTGATGGCGAAGCACTAGCAGATGAACCCTTCGCCTTTGAACCTGGCATATACGAACTAAGCGGCGATGCCGAAGAAACGGCTCAACTATTCGGCGGGACGCTTTATTCGGTGCTGGCCTTTGCCGATGAGGTCATCGTGCTGGATACAGCGCTGGCCGTAACGCCCAATAGCGTGCCATTTGAGCAACCCGAGGAAGCCGCGCTGGGCGATGCCGCACCGCCCGCTGGAACAACTGACACCGGGGCCGAAACCCCGGCAGAGGAGCCAGCCCCCACGGCGGTCGAGGGCGACGATTTCACCGGGGGTGACCCGAACGCCCAGCCCGGTGAAACCCCGGTGGCCCAAGCGCCGGTAGCGACTGCGACCGCTCCAGCAGCACCGCAACCCACCGCGCCCCAGGTGGCCACGCCAACCGCTACCCAGCCTGCCGCCGCCCAGCAACCACCGCCGCAGCAGCCCCCCGCCGTGGCCCAACCCAATGCCGTGCCCACCCGGCCCGGTATCTTCCCACCTGTGGATGTGATCTTTGGCGTGGTGACGCTCAACCAGGGCGTCAACCTGCAATGCCGCGAATACCCCACCACGCAAGCCCGTTCATTGGGCCTCATCCCCAATGGCACCGAATTGATCGTCCAGGGCCTATTTGCCCCGCGTGATACGACCGGAGATATTGGCCGCACCGATGCCATTCTTATCGAAGGTATTCCCGACTTCACGGGCCTGTTGGGCGAAGAAAATACCATCATGGATATTCCGCAAACCACCATCGATACCGTGGAACGCGAAGATATCTGGCTGAATATCGACTGGCCGCTAGAAGACGGTACGCTATTCGGCTGCTGGGTCAATGCGCTATACATCCAGATCAACTTCGACAACGAACGCATTGATGAAACGCTCGAATATTTGCAATTGGCCGACAACCGCAATATTGACTTGACCCCCTATAATGTGCCTGGTGGCCCGCGCGACCCTGACGTGACGGTTAATCCGGCGCAGGTGTCGCAACCCACCCCCCGCGCTGCCGAAGGGATTCTGGCGACGGTTAACGTCAACCGGGGCGTGAACTTGCAACTGCGGCGTACCCCCGGCGTCGATGGTGAATCGCTAGCCCTGGTGCCCGGTGGCGCGCAATTGCGCATCATCGAGCAGACCTCGGTGCCCGTCACGGGCGATGTCGGCGAGCCGACCGTGCCCGAATGGCTTTTCGCGGAATTTCAACAGGCGGACGGAACGCGCGTACGCGGTTGGCTTTCTGCCGAATTTGTCATCCTGACGCTTGAAGGGCGCCTCGTGACGCTAGAACAAGTGCCGGTCGCGCAAGACATCACGCGCGGTGGGTTGGTCACGGAAGATGATGTGATCTTGCCCGAGGGGGGCGGTGCTGCACCACCCCCCCCCGCCCAAACAAGCGGCGTCCAGGGGACGTTGCTGACCGATGCTGGCACGAATCTCAATGTGCGCGCCGAACCTAACGAAAGCGCCCTGGTGCGGGTGAGCATTCCCAATACCACGCCCTTGCAGGTTTTGGGCCGCAATAGCGCGGGCGATTGGGTGCAGATTAGCGCGACAACAGGCACCGGCCCAGTCACAGGCTGGATACGGACGCAATTCGTGCAACTGACCTTCAACGGCCAACCCTACGACGTCACGCAATTGGACGTCACCAGCGGCGAGTAGACCGCTCGCCGACGCTTGCACATGACGACTGCTGCCCCGCTGCATGTTTTGGTGGACATTGGCCATCCTGGCGATGTCCACCTCTTTTATCCCCCGATTCAAAACTGGTTGGCCCAGGGCCACCGGGTCACCATAACGGCCAGCCAGAAGGATGTCACCATCCAACTGTTGGATAACTACAAGCTGCCCTTTCATCGGGTAGGCATACGGCGCCCAGGCGTGCTGAATCTCGTCTGGTTGTTGGGGATGCGCACCTTGCGCATTGCGCGTGTCGCTTGGCAAGATCGCCCCGATATTTTCGTCAGCGTCTGTTCACCGACGGCTGCCATCGCGAGTAAAATGGTGCGTCGTCCGCATGTGGTGTTTGATGATTCGGAATTTGGAGATGAGCAGATTATGCTCTATAAACCGTTTACGGATGCCATCTGCACCCCGCAACAATTCGAACGCGACCTAGGGCCGCGTCAGGTGCGCTATAACGGCTTCAAAGAATTGGCCTATCTGCATCCGTCCGTGTTCACGCCCGACCCCGACGTGTTGCGCGCGTTGGAGATCGACCCGGACGAGACGCTTTTTGTACTGCGCCTGGTCTCGTGGGATGCCGCGCACGACCGAGGCGCGTATGGTCTTTCGCGCGCGGGGCAAGCGCGGCTCATCGCGCGCTTGCAACAGGCCGGGCGCGTGATCGTCTCTTACGAAGGCCACCCCCCGCGCGACCTCTCCCGGCCCGATTACCCTATTCCAGCGGAAAGTATGCTGCACCTGTTAGCCTATGCGCATCTGTTTGTCAGCGAGGGATTAACCATGGTCACGGAGGCCAGTTTGCTGGGCACCCCGTCGATTCTGGTCAATACGCTGCAAGCGGGCAACATCACACGCCTAAAAGCGGCGGGCCTGGCAGCCCAGTTTACGGACGATGACGCCACGCTGCACCAGGTCGAAACCTGGTTGGCTAATCCACAACTCAAGGCTGAGATGGCCGCGCGACATGCCGCCCTGTTGGCGGATGTCATCGACGTTAGCGCTTGGGTGACCCAATTCGTGACGGATTTTGCGCAGCTTGGCGCCCCAGAATCAAAAAAGGCCGCATCAGCGCGGCCCCATAAGAGCGGATAAATGCGGGGATGCTATAGCGCATCCAGCCCTTGTTCATAGACCATATGAAAGAGTTCGAACAAGGTTACCTGGGCGGGGGTTGCTTCCTCTTGCGCATCAAACACGGCTTGTTCCAGGTTACATAACCCTAGCCAAAGTTCGTAATCACTTAAGGTACGCAGTACCTCGCGCACTTCATGCCATCCTGTGCCAATGATACGCCCATCTTGCAAGTTAATGTACAAGCTGATGTGGTCGAAAGCATCTAGTACAGCATTGATTTCGGCATCGGTTGGTTGGCGCTCGACATTCGTCACGCAAAACCTCTTTCAGCAACCGTAGGGCAATTTATGGATAGTATAGCATAGACAATAGTACGCTGGTAATCCTCTGACAGTTGTTAACAAGCTCAATGCGCGCTCACGCGGGTTTTGATAACTCGTTCGGCGCCAGCAGCATACAGCGCCGACATCACGGGCTCAACCCGGTGATTATCCACCAGGGCGATCATATTCCCCCCGCGCCCCCCGCCGGACATCTTCGCCCCGTGTGCGCCCGCCATCAGCGCAGAGTCGCACAGCAAGTCTAGCTCGATAGATGACACAGTCAGCCGTTGGAGTTGATCATGGTTTTCGGTCATCAAATCGCCCAGGCGCTTGAATTGCCCCGCCCCTAACGCCTCGCGCGCGGCGCGGGTGATCTCGCCAATACGCGCGACAACCTGCTGGGTGCGTTCGGGTTTGCGCTCCATCAAGCGCCGCACATCCCCCACCGGGACATGCGTCGGCGTACTATACCCCGTATCGGCCACCAGCAGCGAAAACTGCGCGCGCACGCGCACATCTTCAATGGGCTGGCCACGTACAAAAAAAACCGGCTTTTCATACACCACCACGGTATTATCAATGCCGCTGGGCGTGCCGTGGTGGCGCTTTTCGACTTCATAGATAATGCTGTTCAGCGCATCCGGCGCTATGGTTTCGCCCAAGGCCCCAACCAGCCCGCGCGCGACCGCCGTCGCAACCGCCGCCCCACTGCCCAATCCGCGCCCAATGGGGATGCGCGACGCTAGATGCAGCGTCACATCCGGCGGATCGGCACCGAAGTGGGCCAGCACCAACCGCGCGACATATTCCAGCGTGCTTTGCGCCTCTGGATCGTCCTCTGGATGATATACAAAGCGGTGGCGCGTCTTCGGGGATTCGATCACCAAGCCCGCACCGGGCTCTGCTGGGTGGATTTCGACCTGCGCGCGCAAAGCGGTCACCGGAACGGCGATGGCGGGTTCGCCATAGACCACCGCATGTTCGCCAAACAGGATGATTTTGGCCGGGGCACTTACGCTGACATCAGGCGGCATATAGCAATAATCCGATTAACCCCAACCAGACGGCCAGAGTCGCTTGTAGCGTGCGGTCTTCGAACAATAATTCGGTAGGGTCCCCGCCGTGGTTTTTTACGTAGATTAAATACAGATACCGAAAAAGTCCATAATACACGGGCGGCACGGTCAAGAGCTTGATTTCCGAGTCAGCTAGCAAGGTGGTGTCGGCTTCTATGGCATACAACGTATAAGCCACTGCCGCACTGGCCAGGGTCAAGCGCAGCATTTCGTTCAGCAAAGCCAAGTTATAGTAGCGGAAGACGCCGCGCGTGAGCTCGGCTTGCTCGCCCATGGTCAGCAACTCGCCGCGCCGTTTGCCCACCGCCAATAAGAGCGAGAGCAACCCCGCGCAGACGTACAACCACGGCGAAAAGTTCTCGACCTCAATCACCACAATCCCGGCGATGACGCGCAACACGAATCCGGCGGCAATTGCGAAAACGTCCAAAATCACGATTTGCTTCAGCACGAAGCTATAGCCAATATGCAGCACAAGATAGGCGACAATTACCCCAAATAGGGACGGGCTAAGCCACCACCCAACCCCTAAAGATACCAGGGTGAACAGCACCGCCGCCCCTATGGCGACTGGCATCGGCAAGCGCCCCGAAGCCAAGGGCCGGAACTTTTTCTTCGGATGTCGCCGGTCTTTTTCGATGTCTACCAGATCGTTAATGATATATATGGTGCTTGCCGCCAGGCACAATAGGCCAAAAGCGACAAAAACACGCGCTAAGGGTTCCGGTTCGAAAAGTTGGCCATCGAACAAGATGCCCATAAAGACGAACCCATTTTTAGCCCATTGGCGCGGGCGCATATTTTCAAGCAAAGCCAAGCTCACAGGCAACATAAAGCGTGTGATGACTCCGGTATCCATGCATCAACTTCCTATTCGCGAAAGTGCGATTATATCATAGCTGCACGGGTCTATCGCCGTTATAATCAACCCAGTGACGGCCCAAGAAACGAGGATCAGACATGGACATTATGGCAGGTCGCCAGTTGGGGCCATACACGCTGGAGCGTTTACTCGGCAGCGGGGGTATGGCCAGCGTCTATGCCGCGCAACAGCAATCCATGCGGCGCGAGGTGGCCGTTAAAGTCCTACCGCTGGCGTTGGCCAAATCGCCGGATTATGCGGCACGCTTCGAGCGCGAAGTGCATATCGCCGCCCAGTTGGAACATCCGCATATTTTGCCCGTCTACGACCATGGCATTCAAGATGACATCAGCTATGTCGTCATGCGCCTGATGCCCGGCGGCAGCCTAGAAGACCTCATGCAGCGTGGCGAGGCGCTCGATAGTTCGCTCATGCTGCGCATCGTGCGCCAAATTGCCAGCGCGCTCGATTATGCCCATAAACAAGGCGTCATTCACCGCGACTTAAAAGCCAGTAATGTCCTTTTCGACGCCGAACACAATGCCTACCTAGCCGACTTTGGCATCGCGAAGTTGGTGGAACACGCCGGCGCATCCCTGACCAGCACGGGCATGGTGATGGGTACCCCCGCGTATATGGCCCCCGAGCAATGGCAAGCCGCGCCCGTAGACGCCCGCACCGACATTTATGCCCTGGGGGTGCTGGTGTACAACCTGCTGACCGGGCGCTTGCCCTTCACAGCCCCAACACCCTATGCTCTGATGCACAAACACCTCAACGAATATCCCGAGCCGCCCAGCCGCTTGCAGAGTCGCTTACCCGCCCAGGTGAATCATGTCATCGAGACTGTGCTGGCCAAGGACATCAACGCTCGTTATCCCACCGCCCAGATATTTTTAGATGCGCTGGAAAAGGCCATCCAAGGGCAAAGTGGCACCTTTAAGACACAATTCGTGCCGCCGGATACCCAACGCAGCCAGGCAACCCCAGCCGCCCCACGCCAGGCCACCAATCTGAGTGGTATGCATACGCAAGCCACCCAGAACCGCCGAGGCGGGCGCGTGCTGATCGGCATGGTCGTTAGTTTGCTGCTTTTGGGGAGCGGGCTGGTGTTGTTCGGGATTTTCGGGGCCGACCCAGAAGAAGGATCTGATGAGCCCGAGGTCGCAGCGGCGGCTACGGATGCCCCAACTGAAACCCCAACCCACACCCCAAGCCCGACCGCAACAAACACCCTAACACCCACACCTAGCCCGACCGCATCCCCGACCGCAACAAACACCCTAACACCCACACCTAGCCCGACCGCATCACCGACCATTACCGCCACTGCCACGGCAACCAACACCTCAACCGCTACGCTTACCGCCACACCCAGCCCCATTCCCCCAACACAAACCCCCGTGGTGGTGACCGCCACCCCCATACCACCCTCGCCCACGGCCGTAACCCAAATCCGCCTCATCGACAGCGACAACTTCAGCAATAATGCCTGGGGATGGGAAATCACCGAGCGGCCCGACCTCATTTCGCGCATCCAAAACGGGCGCTACGTGATCGACTTCGCCACCCGCGATTATGAATACTGGGTCGTGGCGCCTGGCTTTTATGGTTTCGACGATGCGCCCATTATGCGCGGCCCTTACGAGTTCAGTTTTGATGTCAGCAACGCCAGCACCACAGGCGCGACCTTTAATCTGGCTGTCCTCTTTAACGTCCATGAGAATTACAACCCATATAATCGGCTGTACATCGACGCCACTGGCCAATGGCGTCTGATCCGCTGGTCTAGCAGCAGCGGACACGAGACCCTAGCCACAGGCCGTTTGCTGGGCGGCCCGGTGCGCTTTACGGATGGGCGCGAGCATACCGTCCGCTTGCAAGTGCGCCAAAACGGCTATCAACTGTATGTGGATGATGTGCTACAAGCGGAAATCCCTAGCTTTGGCAGCATCTTCGGCACGGTCGGCTTTGGCATCGACCGCGACGCGCAAACGAGCAACCGCGCCTATGCCGAATTTGATAATGTGGTACTTCAGGAGATCGAATAAGGCATGGGGGCAGACAAAGAACGCCTGGACGTGCTCGTGCATCAACGCGGCCTAGCCCCTAGCCGAGAGATGGCACAACGCTACATCCGCGCGGGTGAAGTGCGCGTGGATGGCCAAATCTCGGATAAACCCGGCATGAAGATCGCCCGCGCGGCCACCATCAGCGTGGATGCCGCCCCGCGCTATGCCAGCCGAGGCGGCGAAAAACTCGCCGGAGCCTTTGCGGCGTTTCCGCTGGATGTAGCCGGGCAAGTCTGCGCGGACGTCGGCGCTAGCACGGGCGGCTTTACGGATGTGCTGCTGCAAGCGGATGCCGCGCGCGTGTATGCGCTAGATGTCGGATACGGCTTGCTCTTGCCGCGCCTGCGCAATGATCCGCGCGTCGTGGTGATGGAACGCACCAACGCGCGCTATGTCGATACATTGCCGGAAGCCGTCAGCTTCGTCAGCATCGATGCCTCGTTCATTTCATTGCGGCTTTTGTTGCCGGCTGTAGAGCGCTGGTTAACGCCGGATGCCGCCATTGTGGCCTTGGTGAAACCCCAATTCGAGGCGGGCAAGCAGGATGTCGGCAAAGGCGGGGTCATAAAGGATGTCGCGGTGCATAGGCGCGTTTTGGGGGATGTGCTCGGCTTCGCAAGCGAAAGGGGCTTTCATCTGCATGGGCTCATCCCAAGCCCGCTGCCCGGCCCAAAGGGTAACCTTGAATATCTCGCGTGGCTGCGCATGTCCCCCGCCGCAGACCCCCGCCCACTCGCGGAGTGGCTCGCACAGGCGACACAGCATTAAAGCTCCCGATAGATTACCGAGCTATAGATTTCGCCCATAAAACGGCTATTATATTGCCATAGGGTCGTCGGTTCGGAGGCGAAAATCTGGGCGGCCAGAGTCGCCCAACGTGCCATACTAATCGGATAGGGCACAGCTTTATTCCCCCATGCGCTATTGTATTCCACCAGAATCACCGCACCACCCACCCGCACATGCCGGATGAGGTTGATTAGCACAAAGATTTGCCGTTCGTAGGGCACGACATGCAAGTCATTGTCTATCACCAGCTCCTGCAACTCCCTTGGGAATGGCATGGGGCGATTGAAATCTGCTTCATGTGCCTTCAGCAGGATGTTAGGAAACTGCGCCTGCATGGCATCCCACAGCGTTTCCAGGGCATCAATGTTTTGATCTAAGGCATGGATGGTGCCATGGCCATACAGACAGTCGGCCAAGGCCAATGTAAAGGCACCTTCCCCGCAACCAACATCCGCCCACAACGCATCTTTAGAGGGCTTGACCACATCTTGCAGAAACCGTACATGATCTTCATGTTCCATCGGATATGCAACTTACCGTTCGGGGGCCGGGTTCCAGGTATATTCCATATAGTCGCTCGTTTTTTGCACCATGGCATCATCATGCAAGCGCTGAACAACATACAACGCCATATCGATCCCGGCGGAAATACCGCCCGAGGTGATAATTTTGCCGCTGTCAATATAGCGCAAATTCTCTTTAACAACGGCTTTGGGGGCCACCTTGCGCAGTTCTTCATAAGCGCCATGATGCGTGGTCGCTTCGATGCCATTGAGCAAGCCCGCCTTACCCAACAATAGCGACCCCGTGCACACAGACAACAACAGTTCGACCTGCTCGGCCATATCGCGCAGCCAATCCAACAGCACATCATTATCGAGCAACGCCCGAGTTCCTCGCCCGCCCGGCACCAACAAAATATCGACGGGCGGCGTCGTTTCGAGGCTCCAATCTGGGGTGACTGAGAGCTTACCGCGTGTCTCAATCGGGTATTCTTCGACCCCAATAGTAAAGACATTGAAAGGCGAAGGGTCATTTAGCTCGCCCGTGACATGAAACACTTCGAAAGGGCCAGCAAAATCTAGGACTTCCACATCATCGAACATCAGCACCCCCACGTTGCGTTGGCGCTGCATATCGACATCTTCCACCGTATCGTCGCCGTTCTGGGGTGGCGTTTGGGCCTGTTCATCCGTCATACGATCATGCTCCCATGGTTAAAGGGCGGTTAGCTGCTCATTAGAATATCGGTTGTATGGGGGGGCCGTCAAGGAATTCAACCAACGGGCGGGCACTATCTAGCGCCCGTGCCAACACGCTTAGGGCATTTTGATAGGCCGCCAGGGTTTGTTCCACATCCGCAGGGCTATGTGAATAGGTGACTAGGTGATTTCCATTAAACAGAATACCGCGCTTGACCACCTCTTGCTGAAAAAGGCTTTTGAGATGCAGCATCGGGATAGCGTTATCCGGCGCATGGAATTGAATAAACGTACGCGGGCCAAACCCGATACAGCGCGTATAATCACCCAGGCCCATCTCATCAACCATGGCATTATAGCCCGCCTGTAACTGTTCGCCAGTTTGCCACAGCTGCGCGTGCACGGGTTCGCGTTGCATAACCTGCAAAGTGGCCTGCGTGGCCGCCAAAGAAATAACCTCGCCGCCATAGGTGCCGGACATGAAAATCTCATCGAAAACGCGCATATACTCGGCTTTACCTGCCACCACCGAGAGCGGAAACCCGTTAGACAACCCCTTGCCATAGGTCGCCAGGTCAGGCTGAATGTCGTAGTAGACGCTCGCACCACCCAAGCCCCACCGAAAACCCGTGATGATCTCATCCAGGCAAAATACCGCGCCATGCTGGTGCGCCAGAGCTTGTGCCTGGTGCAAAAAGTCATCTTGCGGCGCTTCGAAGACCACAGGCTCCATGATGACCAGGGCGATTTCGTCTGGATATTCGCGAAAGAGCCGATGCAGCGAATCCAGGTCGTTATAGGTGAATTTCAAAATTTGTTCGGTGTTCCAATCCGGCACGCCATAATTGCGCGTCGTGCCCGCCACATACCAATCGTGCCAGCTATGGTAGCCACAATGTGCAATGCGACTGCGCCCGGTGTAGGCCCGTGCCGCACGGACGGCGCCCGTCGTCGCATCCGAGCCGTTTTTGCCATAGCGCACCATCTCCACATGCGGGATGTGCACGCGCAAGGCTTCCGCGACTTCGACTTCCAGCGGATGCATATGCGTAAATGTCGAGCCATCGGCCAATTGCCGGATCACAGCCTCGTTAACTTCTGGGTAGGCATGGCCCAGGATGATCGGCCCCAGGCCCATGGGATAGTCAATGTATTCGTTACCATCTACATCCCACACATGGCTACCCTGCCCACGCTGGATATACTTGGGCGTTACGCCTTGCACAAATTGGGTAGGGCCTTTGCTGAGCGTTTGCGTTCCGGCGGGGATCAACCCCTGCGCGCGTTGCCATAGGGCATCGGATTGGGTAAAGGTGTGCTGAGCCATGGTCTATCCTCGTGGGTTCGTTTACTCGGTTACAACGCGCCGATAGGTCGCCGACCAACTATCAACATAGTGATAATCGTTACGCTTAATCCACCCATCATCAAGCAGCCTTTTTTCGAAGGCTTCGAGATCATCGAACGACATTTCGCCGCCGGTGAGCGTCTGTAAGTGGTCATCAATAAAAAATTCGACGACCACATCTTCTTTTTCGCCGGCCAAATTCTCCGAATGAATACGACAACGATTCCAGGCTGGGTTAATGCGCATATCAGCTAGCACGGCACGCATTCCTTGTGTCAGACGACGCTTTGCTCTACTGTAACATTCCCCAGGGCGCTTGTGCAGCCCCGGCGCTCATTCCACCTGGGCCGCCAGCTGACGCCCCACTTGCAACAGGTCTTTCACCATCGCCTCACTCGTGGCCTCGGCGTACACGCGCAAGACAGGCTCGGTGCCGCTCGGGCGAATCAACAACCAGCTTTCATCCGCCAAGATAAATTTGATACCATCCGTGGTCTGCACATCTTTCACCTGCTGGCCGCCCATTTGCCCCGGCGCGCAATCGGCCAGGCGCTTCACCATAGCGGCCTTGGGGATTTGCACGGCCAGGCGCAGGTCATCCCGCCGATACACCGTCGGGCCATAAGCCGCTTGCACATCCGCGATGATCTCGTGCAGCGGCGCATCGTACGCCCCAAGCACTTCGAGCAAGACCAACCCCATCAAGATACCATCGCCTTCGGGGATATGCCCCTTTACAGAGATACCGCCGCTTTCCTCGCCACCGATAAGCACGTTATTCTTGAGCATCCAATCGGCCACATGGTTAAAACCGACAGGCGTTTCTAGAATTTCTAGCCCGTGCGCTTTCGCGATGCGATTTAACATGGCCGTCGTGGAGACGGTCTTCACCACATCGCCGCGCAAACCCCGTTTCTCGACAAAATAGCGCAGCGCCAGCGCCATAATCATATGCGGGTCAACAAATTCGCCATTGCGGTCCACCGCGCCGATACGGTCAGCATCGCCATCTGTGGCCAGGCCGATGTCGGCATGTTCGCGCTTGATGGTCGCCATCAGCATATCCAAGTATTTGGCGATGGGCTCCGGATGAATACCCTGAAAGCCGGGATTCATATAGCCTCGAATTTCGATGAGATTAATGCGTGTGCGCGCGAGCATGGCTTGCAAAATCCCGCGCCCGCTGCCAAACATCGGGTCTGCGATGACCAGCGCTTCGCTACGCGAGATCATGTCTAAGTCCAGCAGATTTTGCAGATGCTCGAAGTACGTCCAAGCGGGGTCAAACCGGATGATGCGTTCTTCGCGCAAGGCTTGTTCGTAGGGCATCTCGCGCGGCGCTTTGCCAGAGGCCAGCCAGCTTTCCAGGTATTTTTCTACCTCGGCGCACGCCGCCGGGGACGCAGCGGCCCCGTCGCGGCTTTTGAGCTTAAAACCATTGTAGCGCGGCGGATTGTGGCTGGCGGTAATCATCACCCCCGCGTCGGCCTCTTTGGCCACCACGTTATAACTGACCGCTGGCGTCGGCGAGTCCGCGCGTGTGAGCCACACTTGAATATCATTGGCCGCCAGGACGCTAGCGGTTGTCTGCGCGAAACGGTCGGATAAAAAGCGAGTGTCGAAACCCACAACCACCGAGGGGCGGCCATTGCGCATATTAGCGTTGACGTAATCCGCCGTAGCTTGGGCGACACGCTTAACGTTCTCGAAAGTGAAATCTTGGGCGATGATGGCGCGCCACCCGTCTGTGCCAAACTTGATCGCCATTGTATTTTATTCCTCGTTGATCTAAACCGCGCGCTATTGTACCGCGCATTTCGAAGTGCACAAGCGCGCGCCGCGTTATCGGC
>DAOTVD010000367.1:0-12297 GCA_034437075.1 Anaerolineae bacterium | reverse complement strand
TTACAGAAGACGACGCCGCTGACCGTCCGTTAGCCGCCTACCCGGCGAGTAAACGCGCGGCGGAAATCCTGGCCCACAGTTACCATCACCTACACGGGATGTCCGTTACAGTCTTGCGCTTTTTCAATGTCTATGGGCCTGCCGGGCGCCCGGATATGATGCCATTACGCTTGATGCACGCTATCACCAACCAAACGCCGATCACCATCTTCAATAAAGGCGAAATCCAGCGCGACTGGACTTATATTGATGACACCGTCGCGGGTATTCTAGCCGCCTGGGAGCGCCCGCAAGGCTACATGGTTTTTAACCTGGGGCTGGGGTCGCCCGTCTCGCTGAATGCCTTTATCGACATTATCGAAGACCTGACCGGACAAACGGCCATTCGCCAGGATGTACCTGCCCCACCCAGCGAGCCGCCCATCACCTATTGCAACAATGCCCAGGCGCGCGCGTTGCTGGGTTTTGCCCCACAAGTGACACTTGAAGCTGGTTTAGGCCATACCTGGGCCTGGTTCCAGCGGACGTATCTAAAGCCGTGACCCTCGCTCAGCGGTTGCGCTATCCGCTCTATCTGTTCAGCCTATCGCATGGCCTGCACGACTTTTTCACAGGCGTGTGGGTGCTGGTGCTGGCCGCCCAACGCGATGCCCTGGGCCTGACGTATACCGAAATTGGCATTGCACAAGCCCTATACACCATCGCGACGGCGCTCGCTCAGCCCAGCTTCGGCCACTATTTCGACCGGACTGGCACGCCGCATCGCGCGATTTGGGCCGTAGCGGGCACGACGCTGATGGTCTTAGGGGCCGCGCTCGCGCCGAATTATGCCCTGTTGGTTGTGGCGGGGGTTGGCGCGGGGTTGGGCTCAGCGAGCTACCATGCAGCGGGCTTAGGCAACGCGCGACGCCTGGCGGATGGTCGCGGGCCGGGCCGCGCGACGGCAATTTTCTTGCTGCTGGGCAATGGCGGTTTTGCCTTGGGCGCGGCGGTTGGCGGCTTTGTGTTAGATGCCTATGGCGCGCGGGCGCTCACTGTGCCCGCGCTGGCGATTGTGTTTACGGCGCCGTTTTTGGTGCGGGCGTTGCAGCCCGTTTTAGCTGGGCGGGAAGCCGGGCGTAAGTCGCGCACGGCAGGCGATTTGTTGCGCGGGGGCCGAACGGCACTGCTGCCGATTGTGGCGTTTATGCTGCTGGTGACGGCCAATCAGTTCTATTTTGGCGCGTTCACGACCTATTTGCCCCAATTTTTCGAGGAAGGCGGCGCTAGCCTGCGCTATGCTGGCAATGTGACCTCGGTGTATCTGTTATTTGCTGCATTTGGCAGCTTCGTGGGCGGCACGCTCTCGGACGTGTTACCGCGTCGGGTGGTGGCAGGGGGGGCCATGGTTATCATCGCGCCGCTGAGTTTTCTTGTGCTGCGTAGCGATGGCGTATCTTTGCTCGGTTTAAGCGTGCTTTTGGGCCTGGCGACGAATATCTCCTTGCCTATTCTGTTGCTCATCGGCCAGGAGATTATGCCCGGTGGGGCGAGCGGGGCGGGGGGCTACGCCTTCGGATTTACGTTTCTGGCACGTGCGGTCACGACGCCTATCGTGGGGGCTTTGGGGGACAGCTTCAGCCTGCTGGCCGCTTTGACAATTAGCGGCCTGGTGCCCTTATTCGCCGTGGGGTTTATGATGCTCTTGCCCCACCCCGCACTGGCTAACGAATCCGCGTAACGCGATCTTGCGAAATCGTTATAATGAGCATAGGCAATCTGCACAGCGGGCGCAGTTTGCTACATCGTTTATCGTTGTGCATAAAGGAATAGCATCATGAAGCATATCACGGGTTTGCTTGTCGGGTTACTGCTGGCTTTGCCTGCCTTGGCACTGGCTCAGGAAGACGAAGAAGTCATTCTGGAAGTTCCTGAAGGTTGGGTAGAAGTCGAGGTCGAAACGCAAGAAGCGTTTGTGTATGTTCCCGAAGATTTCATCGTAGAAGATGTCACCGACCGGGTTAATTTGCCTGCCGTGGCGATGGTTTCCAGCGAAGAAGCGTTGGATGTCTTAGGCGCAGATGGAACCGCCATGCCAGAAGGGCAAGTGGGCGTGCTGTCGTTCTTTTTGACCCCCGAAATGCAAGAACTTTTCCTGAATGTGAGTGACAATATTGACCTCATGGAAACAGGCTCATTGGAAGAATTGACGACCGCGCTGGTCGATGTTCTATTTGCTCAGGACGAGGTCGAGATTGCCGAAGTGAATATCGCGCAAAATGAATTCCTGGGCATTGATATTGCAGTTTTTGGCTGGGAAGAACAAGGCCGCGTGCTGGGCAACTATTGGTTGTACTATTACGATGAAAATGTCATTAATGTGAGCGTGTTGTTTACCGACACGGTCGATACTTTTCTGGATAACGGCCAGCTTTTGGGCACGATGACGCTGTTGTATGCCTATATGGGTGATTGGGAAACCATGAACAAGCTTTGGGATGAAGCCTTCATGTCTAGCGCTGCTTCAGAGGACGACGCTGAAAGTGACGAATAGTCCTCAACCTGCTGAATGATGGTCCAACGCCGAGTTCACTCGGCGTTTTTTGTTCAGGTTTTTTGCTCAGGGCTAGCGCATCTAACACGGCTTTGCTATAATAGTCTGAACGCATGTTCTAAGCAGATCGAATAGGCAAGAGACCCATGACAATCGGAGCAGTTCGTCAAATTAACATCAACCAGGAAATGCGCGAGGCATACTTAGACTATGCCATGAGCGTCATCGTCTCACGGGCCTTGCCCGATGCGCGCGACGGCTTGAAACCTGTCCATCGCCGGATTCTCTATGCAATGTATGATATGGGCTTGCGGGCGGATAGCCCATACAAAAAAAGCGCGCGCATTGTCGGCGAAGTATTAGGCAAATACCACCCCCATGGGGACGCCAGCGTCTATGATGCCATGGTGCGGATGGCGCAAGATTTCGCCATGCGCTATCCCACTGTAGATGGCCAGGGCAATTTTGGCAGCATTGATGGCGACGCAGCGGCGGCGATGCGCTATACCGAAGCACGTATGGCCGATTTTGGGCTCGAACTGCTGGGCGACATCAACAAGGATACGGTTGATTTTGTCAATAATTTCGATGGGTCGTTAACCGAACCCACAGTCTTGCCCGCCAGTGTGCCCAATCTGCTGGTGAACGGGGCTTCTGGGATCGCCGTGGGTATGAGCACCAATATCCCCCCGCATAACCTGGGCGAAGTGTGCGATGCGATTGTCTATCTGCTCGAAAACTGGGAACGCTTGGATAACATCACGGTGGCCGACCTGATGAATTTTATTCAAGGGCCGGATTTCCCCACGGCGGGGATTGTGTTCACGCAGCATAAAGAGTCGGAAGATGGTCTGATTTCTGCGTATGCGACGGGCCGGGGCAAGATTACCATCCGGGCGAAAGCGCATATCGAAGAACTAGGCCGGGGGCGCTCGCGCATTGTCGTCACGGAAATCCCCTACCAAACGAATAAAACGACGTTGATTGAACGCATTGTGAGCTTGGTGCAAGATGATCGCCTAGAAGGCATTGTCGATCTGCGCGATGAGTCCGATCGGCAGGGGTTGCGTATTGTCATCGAAGTGGGGCGTCACGCCGACCCCGCCGAGGTGCTGGATCAACTGTTCAAATATACGCCGCTGCAATCGACCTTTGGCATCATCATGCTGGCCCTGGTGGATGGCGAACCGCGTATGCTGGGCCTGAAGGCATTGTTGCGTGCATATATTGAGCACCGCCTAGAGGTCATCCGGCGACGTAGCGAATACGACCTGGCCCGCGCCCAAGAACGCGCCCATATCCTGGAAGGGCTCATCACAGCCATCGATAATATCGACCAGGCTATCGACATCATCCGCCGCAGTCGTAATACCGAAACCGCACACACGAATCTGAAAAAAGCCTTCAAGTTGTCCGACACGCAAGCCACGGCTATTTTGGAAATGCAGTTACGCCGCTTGGCTGCGCTGGAACGCCGCAAATTGCAGGATGAACTGCAAGAAAAGCAGCAATTAATTGATGATCTGACCACACTGCTGGGTAGCGCGGAACTCATGCGCATGGAGGTCGCTCGTGAAACGCGCCAGTTGCGTGATGATTACGCCGATGAACGCCAGACGATCATCGCCCGCGATAGCGCCAGCGAAGCGGCCTCGGGCGTGATGGTCGGCGGGTTGGATGATACCTGGGTAACGTTGACGCTGGATGGCCGCTTGAGCATTCCTTATGATGGCGAACCGCCCAAAGTGAGCGCCAGCATGAAGGAACCGCCGTTTCGGGTTGCGGCCAGCAATCCTTCGGATATTTTGTATCTCGTAACGGAAGATGGGCAATGCGCGACGATTCTCACCTCCAACTTGCCGCGCGTTAACGACATCGAAGAAGGTTCGGCCTTTGATTATCTATGCGATCTGCCGCCAGAGGCCATCATTGCGCAGGTCGTGAGCCTGCCGCCGCGCTTGGAGCATGGCTATCTGTTTTTTGTGAGCGAATTGGGCGAGGTCAAGCGCTTGCGCTTGGAGGATTTGCCCGGTATGCGCGCCAAATCCTTCAAAGTGTTCGATGTAGAACCGGGCGACCGTTTGCGCTTTGCTTTTTGGGTGGATGATAATGATACGGCATTACTCGTGACACGCAACGCCCAGGCCATCCATTTTGCAGTGGATGATGTGCGGCCCAGCGGTTTGACCGCCGGTGGCATCCGAGGCATTAAGCTGGGGGATAAGGATGATCGCGTTGTTGGCGCGGGGCGCGTGGGGCGTTATACACACGTCTGGACGGTGACAGATTTGGGGATTGGCAAACGCACGGCTGTCGAAGACTACCCCACCCAGGGCCGCGCCGGGCAGGGCGTGCGCACGATGAAGCTGCCCCCCGGCAAGAATGTCGGTTTGGCGGCGGCGTTGGTGGGGGGGCTAGAAACGGAAATGGTCGTTTTGACTACCAAAGGCAAAGCCAAGCGCAACCGCATCACGAATACGCCCGCGACGCGCCGCGATAGCAAGGGTGAACCTGGCGTCGTCAGCCTGGCGAAGGATGAGGCTGTGGCCGAAGCTTACTTCTTTGAGCCGCGCCTAGAGGAAATGACGGCGGCAGAAAATTAGCCGAAGACCTGGCGTAGGCGGCGCCATAGGGCACTCGTCAGCGGGGCGAGCCGTGTACCCAAATGCGCATCTAGGGCGTAGAGTGCCAGATACACTTTGCGGCGGCCTAAGGGCGCGTGCCAGAGCGCCCGGCGGATGAAAAACTGTTCACCGGCTGGGTTATGATCCCGAGCGCATGCTACCGCGCAATTGTGAGCGCTATGGGCCATGATGCGCCGTTTATGTGCGTAAAGTTTCGGGTATAAGGTCGGTCGGCTAATACAATGGTGCAGCATATAATCCATCAAGAAGAACGCGGCGGGCGGACGGTTACGGTTTTTTGATGCGGGCTGGTCGCGCCAGGCATAGGCGGTTCCTGGCAAATAGGCGAAGCGGCCCAGGGGCATTGCTTGTAACCATAACTTGAAATCAGGATTATAATCTGCCACAGGTGGAATAAAGCTGCTCCGGGCCCATAAATCCTGGCGCAGCAAGACGCTACCCACGCTGATTCGTCTGTTTAGCACTACCGTGAAAACGGGGTCAAAAGGCGCTGCGCGAAAAAGCTCCCCCGTGAGTTGTCCATCCGCGTCCATAATGAGCATATCGCGATAAACCAGATCAATCTCGGGGTGGGCTTCCAGAAAGGCGACGCTTTCGGCGAGCCCATAAGGCAACAGCACATCATCGCTATTGAGCCAGGCCAAGTATTTTCCCTGAGCGATGGCCCATCCAGCGTTCACAGCGGCAGCTTCGCCGCCATGCGGCACCCGGATGACCCGCAGATAGGGCAACTGGGTGGCGTAGCGCGCCAGAATGTCTGGTGTGGCGTCCGTGCTGCTGTCATCCACCACAATATGTTCAATCGGGCGGTAGACCTGGTTGCGGACGCTTTCCAGGGTTTGGGCGATGTACGCTGCCTGGTTATAGGTCGGCGTGACGATACTGACGAGTGGATTATTCATCGGCGGGGCGGAATTTGGGCGCGCTCGGCGCTGTAATCGAAGCCTAAAAATCGCGCCTTAATCAGGCGGACGAACGGGCGCAGCAGCCGTTTTAGCGTGTGTGGTAGCCGACGGTACAGGATGGCATATGGCCAGGCGTCTAAGCTGCCGACAAGAGCCCAAGTACGCCAGCGCCAGGGTTGCGCCAAATACGCTCGGATGGCCGGGCGGGTTTCTAGCCCAAGGGCCAGGTGCGAAACGGTTTGTAGATGGTTGATCCAGCGCGGATGTGTGCCGCGAAACGGCACGAGCCACGACATCGGGCGCGGGTGACGATCTACACGCCAGGGCGTAAAACGGGTAAAATGCCGCGCTTGCCAACGGCGAATATAGGTTTCATTGCGCCCCATGTCGCGTTGCGCGTATGCTAGTGGGGCATAAATTGCCATCTTTTGCGCTACTTGGGCTGGGCTGACATGCCCGTAGTGATATAAGTAGATTCCGTAGCGCCGCGCCAACAATCCGCCAGCAAGTCTAGGTAAGCGGCGCGCATCCCAGCCTTCGCGCGTAAAAACGATAGGCGGCAAATGAACATAGCGATAACCCGGCCCCCAGCGCCAGATGCGCGGAAAACAATAGCGTTGGTTGTGATACCGCCCGCCTTGTATGATCGCGTCGAAGCCGTCGAAAAAATCCAGCCGGTGTAGGGTTAACCCGCCGATATGGGGTCGGTTCATCAGCAGACGTTGTATTTGCCGAATATCCGCTGTGTGCATGAATTCATCGCTATCGAACTGCCATAGCCAATCGCCCGTAACGTGGCCCGCGCCTGCTGCGCCCATGTGGTTCTTGTCCTGCCAGAATCCAGACTGTTGAACGAGTTTAATTTTACATTGGGGGTCTGGGAAAGCGCGGATAGCCGCTAGGGTGCCGTCCGTAGAATGTCCATTCGAGTCCGCGAAGGGGGCCGCGCTCTCTAGTGCGCCCTCCACGATGATGATCTCATCCATCGCGGGGTAAAGTGTCGCCAGCAGATAGGGCATCCAGGGCATAGCATTAAACGCGAGCGTGAGTGAACTATGGCGCATAGCCGGATTATAGCAGATGGGGGGTGCGCGTGAGAGCCGCTAGGGCGGCGTCATAACGGGGGGCTTGCGTTCGCCAATCAAAGTGTGCAACATGGGCGGCTAGTTCGGGCGGCGTGGCGGGGCGTTGGGTCAGGTAACCGCGCAAGGCGTCATATACCCGGCCTTCGTAGAATAAACAGGCGTCAGGGTAGGCGGTCGGAATAAGCGCCGGGTAATTCAAACGTTTGACTAAGAGCGGATAGCAGCCACAGTAAATGGCCTCGACCGTGCTAATCCCGAAGAAATCTTGATAGGCGGTACTCAATCCGCCGCCAGGGCGCTAGTGATGTTGATGAACGCTAATTCTTTTTTTGGGCGGATACGCGGGCCGGGCGGGTAGGTCAATTGATTTTCGTGGAAATAAAGCGCGGTCGGAATGGCATGGGTTCGGGAGCGCGTTAGGGCCAGGAAAGTTGTCAGATCGAGCAGGTCGGTGGCGAACAGGCGTGCCGGGCGGATGGTGCGCGGCATGAACGCGCGCGCCACCCAGCATGCGCCACTGCCAGAACTGGCCTGGCAGGGTCAACGCTTGCACGTCGTGCTGAGAATGGGTCGCATAGCCACGTCGCCAGGCTTTGTGCGAGCCCGTGTCGTAACCCGCTAGCACAAGCACTTGCATGCTGGTTTAGTGTTGGTTATCGCGCGCAACTTCCAGTTCAGCCGCTAGGCTGCGTGTGGCGATGCTAACAAATTCTTTGTCGGGATGGTCGCTGTTAACGAGCATCCGATAGGCTGCCAGCCCGTTATCATACTGGCCCTGTTGCAGATGATAACGCATCAAAGCATGGGTGGTGTCGTCGCGGTGGGGCATGTAGTTATGCGCCCGCCAGAGCAAATAAAACGCGCGATCAGAGGCCCCATTCTCGAAATAGGATGTCCCCAACCCTACCAAGGCATCAACATAGGTGTATTCAAGCTCACCACGGCGTTGGTTCACCCAGTTTTGCGAGAGGCTGCTGAGGAATGGCCCCCGGTATAGCTGCAAGGCTTCTTCATACAAAGCGCGTGCGGTATCATGGTCTTGGGTGATGAGGGCCTGCTGCACAGTCTCCATAAAAGTGATGACATCATAATGCAGTTCGATTCGGTCTGACATGCGGTAATAGCCGCCGCCATACATACTGAGCGATTCGCCGAGAATTTCTGTCACTTTGCGTTTGGTAACATGGAAGACGTTGGTGGCGTCGCGCTTACCAAGGTCTGGCCAGAAGACTCGGAAAATCTCATCGCGGGTGGTCATGGCGCGGTCGATCATGAAATAGAAAAGGCATTTAGGCAGGATGCCATCCCAATGCTCTAGCAAACGACCGTTGATAAAGGCTTGGCTTGGGCCCAGGGCATGCACCTCTAAGGTGCTATGCTCGGCGGGCGGTTTCGAATAATCAACCAGCAGATGGCGTACTGAAACGGGTAACATCGCCAGCCCGGAAGCCAGAGTTTGGCCGTGTTCCAATAAGCCAATTGGCAATTGACGACTGAGTACAAAAATACGCTGGTGGGGGGCAAGCTGCCGTGCTAACTGGACGACCGCCACATGGGTGGTGTTGTCGGTTACCAGGTCATAGCCATCTAAGATGATATGTAGCCCGGGCCAGGGGGCGAGCCGCTTGGCGTCTTGGGTAGAATCACCCTGCAATGCCGTCGCGCGCCCGAATTGGGTGCTAATGGCAAAGGATAATTCCGCCCATAATGCGGTGGGGTCGGCAATATGCAGATATACGGATGGATGCTTGGTTTCGGCAAGAACCCAGGCCAAAATCAGCCGATTTTGACCATAATGATTGGGATGCAAGAGAACAAGCTTGGTGGTTTCCGGTAAGTTCACGAATTGGTCGTAGGTAAGCTGTCGCAAATTTTTCCAATTATTCATAGTTTATCATGTGTCATATACCAGTCTATTAGCCTACCGTATTTCGGAAACTCTACATAAAGAATTAACAAAATACTTATGTAAGCCCCGGATTATTCGGTATCGGGCAGCGGAATGCCGAACCGGATATCGGGCTCAGGGGGCAAATCCACGGGTAAAGGGGTCGCTGTGAAAGGCGGTGTGGCGGATGGTGGTTGTGTTGGTGTAGGGCTATGAAAAGGTGTGGTGGTTGGCGGTGGTAACTGTGTATGGATAGGGGTTACCGGCGTTGGTGCAGGCGTGCCAACCTCACGTACCGAAGCACAGGCCATGCCAGCCAATAAGAGCATGCCTGAGGCCAATAGGACGGGCCAATGGGTCAATGATCGACGGTACATCATGCGATGTGACTTTCTGTCATGGTCTATACGTTGGGGTCTGCCACGCTTCGGCGTGCGCTCAGGACCCCTTCCAAGGCTGCTAATTTGCTAAGAGCCCTGCTGAGTGACGCATAACTGTCTACTTCCATCGTAATGTGAAACGTGGCTAACCCATTATCCGCATAAATACTGACTTTTGATAGGTTAATATTCTCATTGGCGACGACCAGCCCAATTTCGCCCATCATACCGGCCCGGTCGATGGTTTCTAGCTCGACAGGCACGGCGAATATGCCCTCGGTGCGCGGCGTCGCCCAGGCCACAGGGATCAATCGTTCGGCCAAATGCGGCTGCGTATTCAGGATGCGGCAATCGGTGCGGTGAATGCTCACATGGCCCTGCTGGGTGATGTAACCGACGATGTCTTGGCCCGGTTGCGGGTTGCAGCAGCGCGCTAGTTTGATG
Organism: Anaerolineae bacterium; assembly: GCA_034437075.1. Lineage (GTDB taxonomy): Bacteria > Chloroflexota > Anaerolineae > Aggregatilineales > J027 > DAOTVD01. The sequence goes on along the minus strand of DAOTVD010000367.1, from coordinate 2,417 downwards.
GTATAGCCCCGCGCGCCAATAATAGGTACAGCGCCTACGGGGTACACGGGCTGAGTGGGCGGAGAATGACGGCTCAGCGCTGCGCTGATAATGTCGGCAGGGGCGATGTCACCCCGCCCGATGTCGCGCAGTAAATCTTCTAAACGGTCATGATCGGACACACCAAGCAAGCGGGCGGCGTCGTTGGCGGCCACCCCCATCCTAGTCAATTCTTCATCGAGCGCGGCCCGTCCATTTTCGACCAAGCGCCGTTTGTTTTGTTTGTTGAACCAAGCCCGCAGAGCACTCCGCGCCCGGTTGGTGTGCACAAATCCTCGGCTTTCATCTAGCCATTGTAGGCGCGGGCCGCCGCGTTTGGTCGTGAAGATTTCGACCTTGTCGCCTTTTTCCAGGCAATAATCGAGCGTCACCAGGCGGCCATTCACGCGCGCGGCGCGCGCGCGGTGGCCCACTTCGGTATGGATATGATAGGCGAAATCCAGCGGCGTGGCGCCGCGTGGCAAATCTAGAATATCGCCGCGCGGGGTAAAGACATAAATGCGGTCGGTGTCGATATTTTCGATGACCGACTGCACAAAGCGCTGCGGCGTGTCTTCATCGCGGGCGGGTTCGATGAGGCTACGCAATTGGGCCATGGGGCGTTCGAGTTGGGCGTTAAAGTTCGGGTCATTTTTATACCGCCAGTAGGCCGCGATGCCGAAATCGGCCCGGTAATCCATATCATAGGTGCGGATTTGAATCTCGGCGGGGCCGCCTGTGTCAAAGAATACCGTCGTGTGCAGGCTTTGGTAGTAGCTATCTTTGGGCGCGGCGATATAGTCATTGAATTGCCCGGGCACGGGTTTCCAGATTTGGTGGATAACCCCCAGCACCTGATAGCAATCCATGGGCGTTTCGACCAGAATACGCGCCCCGCGAATATGATAGGACTCCTCAAAAGAAATGCCGCGCGCTTTCATGTCTTTCCAGATACCCATCAGATGATGCGAACGCCCGACCACGTCCGCCTGCATATTCATTTCGGCCAAATGCGGCAGCACCTGTGCGCGAATATGTTCGTAAAAGGCTTCGATTTCGGCATGCTGTTCTTGCAATTTGGCATGTATCGTCGCGTAAGCGCGCGGTTCTAGGTACTGAAAGCAGAGGTCTTCTAGCTCAGACTTCAACGCCCAGATGCCCAAACGGGTGGCCAACGGCGCGAAAAGCTCCATGGTTTCTTGGGCGATTTCGCGCTGGCGCTGCGGCTTCAGGGATGCCAGCGTGCGCATATTGTGCAAGCGGTCGGCCAGCTTAATCAGAATAACGCGCACATCGTCGCTCATGGCTGTGATGGTCTTTTGCAAAAAGGCGGCTTCTCCGGCGCCATTGTCCATTTTCGTGACGCCATCCACCAGGCGCGCGACTTCGCCACCATAGCGCGTTTGGATGTCCTCTAGGCTGATGCGCGTATCTTCGACGACATCGTGCAATAAGCCGCTGATGATGGTGGTGGTATCCAGCCCTAACGCTGCCAGAATGTCGGCTACAGCGGCCACATGAATGAAGTAGGGTTCGCCGCTTTTGCGTTTTTGGGGGCGGTGGGCCTCCTCAGAAAAATGGTAAGCGTCGGCGATTCGGTTTTGTTCAGCTTCCGTGAGGGCAGGCATACGGGTCAGAAGCTGTTGGAGCGTCATAGCTGGGCTATCCTTGTATTCGTGTTACCATGGATTATAAGCCTTTCGGCGGGAGGATGGCAACGTTATACTCTATGCAACGGTCTACATGGATAGGCATAATGAAAGCAAAAGTCTATGAAAAGCGTCGCTGAAGCATTAACGGAAATTCTACGAGAATTTGAGCGGTTACCGGCTGTGAGCGTGCCATTGTCTCAAGCGCTGGGGCGCACCCTGGCAGATGATGTGGCGGCCACGAATGAATTACCTTTTTTTGATAACAGTGCCATGGATGGCTATGCTGTGCGCACCGCAGACCTGACGAGCGAGTCTGTCACTTTGCGCGTGGTGGGCGAGATCGTCGCCGGACATGCGCCGGATTATACTATCGGAGCAGGCCAGGCTGCGCGCATCATGACCGGGGCACCTGTGCCAGCCGGCGCGGATGCAGTCGTGCCCTATGAAGGCACCGATGATGACGGTACAGCCCAAGCGCCGCAGAAAGTCACGATTCGGCGTGTGGTGGCGGCAGGCGACAATGTGCGGCGTCAGGGCGAGGATGTAGCCCAGGGGGATATCCTGCTGCGCGCGGGGCAAACCTTGCGCCCGCAAGACCTCGGCTTGTTGGCTGGTTTTGGGATGGGCCTAGTGCGCGTGGTGCGTTCGCCGCGTGTGGCGGTGCTTTCCACAGGCGATGAACTGCTCACCCCCGAGCAACCTTTACAACCGGGCAAAATCCGCGATATGAACAGCTATAGTTTGCTC
>DAOTVD010000366.1:0-19881 GCA_034437075.1 Anaerolineae bacterium | reverse complement strand
CGCCCGTTTCGATCATGGCTTCCAGTATCAGGAACATATAAGCCGGGCCGCTGCCGCTGATGGCCGTAGCGGCATCCAGCAAGGTTTCGTTGTGGACTTCCAGCGTTTCGCCCAGCGCCCCCAAGATCGCCGCCGCTTGGTCGCGTTGGGTTTGCGTCACGTCGGGGGTCGCCATCCAGGCGGACATGCCCGCGCCGATGGTGGCCGGGGTATTGGGCATACTGCGCACCAAGCGCGGATTGCCAAACAGCGCTAGCAAGCGTTCTAGCCGAACACCCGCCACAATGCTCAGCACAAAATCACATTGGCTCGCGGTGGCTGGGGCGAGCACCTGGTCGATGATCTGCGGTTTAACGGCGATGACCAGAATATCGGCTTGTGCGGCCACGCTCGCGTTATCGGGCGCGGGATGCACGCCATACTGTTGGGCGAGCGCATCCAGGCGCGCGGGGTCGGCATCGCTGGCGATAAGCACTGCGCCGCTCTGGTGCAGCCCGGCTAGCATCGCGCCACCCATATTGCCCGCGCCCACAAAGCCAATCGTTTTTCCGTTTAACATGTTGTGTTCCTTATGGTTTTTCATCATTTCTGCGTGCTCTGGGCCGCATAGAACGCCGTTTCAGCCTCGGTTACACGCTCCATATCGACCGTTACGCCCAGGCCAGGCCCCTCCGGCGGCGCGATGCGGCTCCCGGCACGCAGTTCGAAAGCTGGCGTCGCGATGTCCTGATCGTAATAGCGTTGCGTGGCGCTCAAATCGCTGGGCAACGAAATGCCCGGCAGGCTGGCGAGCGCTAACGAGACTGCGCGCCCAATGCCGAGTTCCAGCATACCCCCCACCCAAACATCCAAGCCGTTTGCTACACAAAATTGATAGATTTTCACAGCGTTAAACAACCCCCCGACGCGCTGGGGTTTTAGGTTCACCACACGGCAGGCGTTGAGGGCGTGCGCGACTTGCACATCGCTGAGGCTGTGCAGGCTTTCATCCAGGCAGATGGGCGTGCTCAGGTGCTGGGCCAGGCGGCTATGCTCGTAAATGTCGTCGTGGGCCAGGGGCTGTTCGATCATCAACAGGCCGAGATCGTCCAGGGCGACCAGGTGGGCGGTGTCCGCCAGGCTATAGGCGCTGTTGGCGTCGGCCATGAGCATGACATCCGGGAAGGCGGCGCGCACCGCCCGCAGGGGCGCTACATCCCAGCCCGGTTTGATCTTGAGCTTGATGCGGCGATAGCCCTCGTGGATATGGTCAGAAACGCGGCTTAGGGTCGCTTCAATGCTCGGTTGAATCCCGATGCTAACGCCCACGCTGACCGTTTTATGCCGGCTCGGCGCCCCGGCCATGCTTTCTAGCAGCCCCGCCAGGGGTTCATCGCGCTGAGCGGCTACGGCGGTCAGGATCGCGCTGAGCAAGCCGTGCTTGGCCAAGGGATGACCGCGCACATGGTTTAGCCAATCCCATGGGCCGTCTTGGGTTAGGATGCGCTGGGCCAGCAACCCCGGCACCAGAAAATCACTCAGAATATGCAGGGCCGTGTGGACGGTTTCGTATGAATAGCCCGGCTCCCATCCGGCGGTGACTTCGCCCCAACCGCTGACCCCATCCGCCGTTTGCAGATGCACCAGCACGGCGGCGCGTTCTTGCTGCACGCCGAACGAGGTTTCGAAAGGCTGCACCAGCGGCACCATCACCGGATGCACATCGACGCGCGCGACCTCTAATTGCCAGGCGGGCGCGGTCATTCGAATTCGCCTCCGCCATCGAAGCCCAGCACGTAGAAGCTGCGCAAGCGGCCCTCGTATTCCTCATGCAAAAAATCCGTGACGATATAGCCGGATTCAAAGGTCTGGCGTAGCACGCTGCGCAGGTGATTTCGCCAACCGCGCCCATAGTCCGAGTCGGCATATAGGGGTGTGGGGTCGGGCGGGATTTCCACCAACAGCAGATGACTTTCGCCCAGCATGGCGCTGCCTTCGTAGGGCAAGCTGCGCCCGTGGAGGTCGGTGGTGGGGTTGATGATGGGCGCGTTGCCGCCCACGTATTGCTTCGCGGTTAGGTCACGCCGACTGCCATGCAAGCGCTCGTTAACGCGCCGCGAGGTAATCCACCATTCGCATATGAAGCGGTCCGAACTGCCTAGTGCATCGACCTGGCCGGGTATTTCGTCATAAAAGTCGGGGATGAAGAAACGGCCCACGCCGCCCAATTTGCGGATGTACAAATGCGCGTTGCGGCTGAGCAATGGGTCAAACGTCCAGGTAATAAGGCGGACGCCTTGTTTATCGGCAAAGGCTTTTTGTTGCAGCTTCAGTTGATAGCCAATGCCGCTAGAGCGATAATCCGGGTGGACGGCTAGCCGTTTAGAGGCCAGTTTCAAATTCGCCAGCGCGGGGCGGTCGGCGCCTTGCACATCGGTGCCGAAAAATGCCAGCGAAAAGCCAACCAACAGGTCCTCCTCAAAGGCGCCAATCACCGGGCAGCCATTCGCGGCCAACGAAACGAGCATATGCAAGGGGACGACCACCTCCGCATCGCCGCCCCAGATGAGATGTTGCAGGTTCACCACCTGGCGGAGTTCGTCTATTTTGCGCAAAACGCGATACGCAATCATGCTGATCCTTTGTGCTATTGAGCTTTGCGTGCGGCATCAGAGCCGCTGTTGTGGGTGTTTCATGCCGTTCAAAATGCATTGCGCCGCCGCCGGCTGGCCAGATACCGCCAGTATTCAAGCCAATAGCGGCGTTGGGGCATATACGTCAGCAGGGTATCTTCAAAGCGTCGGGGGCGGATGCCGGTATAGTCATATAGATGTCCCAGTGGCGCGGTGCGATTGCCCGCCAGTATATCATACCATTGGGGCGTGATGGGCCAACGCGGCGGCAGCAAGCGCAACACGCTCGACATAAAGCGCATGTAGTACGGCGGCAGGCTGATGATGCTGCGCTGGGTGCGCGTTACGCGCATGACCGTCCGCATCATTTCGTTATACGTCAGGTATTCTGGCCCACCGATTTCTAGGATCGTATCGACCAAATCGAAAACATCCAGGCTGCGCACCAGTGCCTCGGTCAGGTCGTCGATGTGCAGAGGATTCAGGAGCGCTTCGCCGTCGCCGGGTTGAAACACAAAAAACGGATTGCTATGCAACACCCGCGCCAGATTATTCACGAAATGGTCTTCCGGCCCGAAGACCACCCCGACGCGAAAAATGGTATAGGCCAGGCCGCTGTCTTTGATGAGTTCTTCCATACGGCCTTTTACCTGATGCAGATGAAAAGCCGAGCGCCGTTCGGCGCCAATGTGGCTGAGGGCAATCAGGCGCCCGATGCGCGCGGCGCGTCCGGCTTGTAAGACGTTCTGAGTGCCCTCTAGGTCGATGTATTCTAGATCGTTCAGGCGCCCCCACCATTGCCCGCTGGCCAGGTGGAAGACGGTATGGGTGCCCGTGACCGCCTTAAAAAGCGCTTCGGGGTCAAAAATGGTGCCCGCGTACAGCGTCACGCCGTCCAGGGCGAAGGGCAAGCGGTTATGCCACCGCGCCGGAGCCAATACGCGCACCGTATGACCAGCAGCGGCCAGAGCCGGCACCAGATGCCGCCCCACATACCCCAGCGCGCCCGTTACCAGGATCATGTGCTAAATAGCGAACGGTCTATGGCGGCCACGCCTAACCACATGGTAATGAAAACGATCACCGGCAAGGCTAACCCCATAATGCGCCGTACCTGCGGTGTTGGGTCGCCGTTCAGGCGGCTATAGATGGCGGGCGTATGCGCGGCCACAACCGCCAAAATACCCAGCGTTAGATGCCCAATAAGCGCGCTATACCAGCTACGCCCTTCGTCTAACCCCAGGATATAAACCCCAGCCAGCAACACACCCAGCAGTAATTGCATATCCATGATCCCGGCCCAGAGCTTTAGCGCGCGGGTTTCTTGCGGGGCGGTCGTCTGGCGCGTGACCAACGCATACGCGAAAAAGACGGCCAAAGCTACAGTGCCCAAGATGAGAATCCAACGCCATCCTGAGTGTGCTTCGTACAGAAAATCGACCATTTAAGAGTCTCCTAACCAACGGTGTGTGTCCAAGGCTCGACTATACCAGATTCAGCCGAACTTGGGGACGGTCATGGCGTGGCGGTATAATCCTAGTGATGAAACCAATCATTCTATTTGCCCTATGGGTGTTGCTCGTGGTCATGAGCTTGGCCTCCGTAGATGCCCAACCCGCCCCGACGGAGGTCGTTTTTTGGCATCATTACGCCGACCCGGCCCGCTTAGCCTTTTGGGAAGCCCAGGCAGAAGCCTTCAACGCGCGTCAGGAAGCCGCGCGCGTGCAGGTGCAAGTCTACCCGTCTTACTTTAACTTGCGCGATGGATTGCTGGCTGCCTTGCTCAATGATAATCCGCCCGATGTGGCGTTTGCGCGGCCCGAAGACGCCGCGCTGTTCGCGCTGGGTGGCCAGGTGCTCGATCTGCAATCTTATGTTGCATCCAGCCCTTTAGACGAAGCGGCTTTTGTGCCCGGTATTTGGCGCCAAGACATCTATGAGGGGCAACGGTTGGGGTTGCCGCTCACGCGCGCGGCGGCGGCGCTCTACGTGAACGGGGATGCCCTGCGGGCGTTGGGCTACGACGCGCCGCCCCGCGATTGGGAGACGTTGCAAAGCATGAGCTGCGCTTTTGCCGAGGCGGGCGGGTGGCCCGCTGTGCAAACCGTTGTGCCCGTAGGTTTCGACATCCCGCCGGATGCAGCCGCGTTGTGGGGCCTAGCCGCGCCGGAGGCCATCTACGCGGAGGGGTATAACCTCGCGGGGCTGGCGACGCTTTTCGCAGACATGCGCGCTTTGCGGGATGCTGGGTGCGCGGCCTTTTCGCCCGAACCCGCTAATGCAGCCCAGAATCGCTTCGCCAGCGGACAGACCTTGTTCTTCTTCGCGAGTAGTGCCGCGCGGCCCTTTGTAGAAGAAGCCATGCGTACCTATTTTGCCGAGCCCTTCGCGTTGGAAGTTATCCCCTTGCCCGCCATTAACGGCCCCGCGACGGTCATCGGGGGGCCGAGCCTGAGCATTTTCGCGCGTGATGCAGCGCGCCAGTCCGCCGCCTGGGCCTGGCTAGAATGGCTCGCCGCGCCGCCACGGGTGCAAGCCTGGGCGCGCCTGAATACGGCCCTGCCCGCGCGGCAAGACATCCCGGCTTACGATGATTGGGTGCCTTTTTGGGATGCCCAGCGCCTGTATGTGCCAGCCACGCCGGGCTATGGGCTCGTGGCGGATGAAGTCGTGTTTGCGTTGGCCGATGTCCTAAATGGAGCCGACCCCAGCGCGCGGGTCGCTGCGCTGGGTGAATCTGCCGCACGTATCGCCGCTGCGTTGGCCCCTGTGATAGAATGAAAGTTATGAAACGAGCTATTTTAATCTTGTTGTGTGGCTTGCTGTTGGGTCTTGCTACGGCCTGCGAAGATGAAGCTGAGGAGGTCGCGCCCACGCCAGAACCTACGCGCCCGCCCTATGTCTTGCGCGACGATGCCATGCCGCCTGTGTCGGGGCCGTGGCGGCTGGTAGCAGACAGCGTCAATTTTGAAGAGCGGGAAACAGGACTCATCCTGAGTGCGCGCTATGAACATGCAACGAACGCCTCACGGGGTGATGTGCTCTTGACGGTGTATCGCGACCCCGCCGATGCGCAGTCCGATTTTGAGCAGCGCGTCGCGGCCTGGCAGGATGACCCCGCTAATACGGTGGAGGAAATCCGCACCTTGGCCAATGGTGCCTATTTACTCAATGATGGCGCGGAAGGCATCGCGTTGGTGTTCACCGACTCCACCGTGCTAATCAACGCCAACCCGGCGGAGGTCTCGCGCTTAGAAGCGCTGAATCTCGCGCAAATCGGCGTGGATGTCTTGCGTGTGCGCGTGCCGCTGCGCGATGGGCCGCGCGGCACCCTGGGCCGTGCTACCCCCGTCCCGCCGGAATCACCGTAATTTTTGTTATGCCCGACTATACACCGGAGTTTGAAGCGCGAGTTAAGAAATGGTCGCGCGCCCAGCAAGAGAAAAAACGCTATAAGCATACCAAGCGGGTCGTCAAAACCGCCGACGAACTCGCCGCGCGTTGGGCGCCCGATGAAGCCGTGGTGTGCCGCCTGGCAGGTTGGATCCACGATGCGGCCAAGGAATGGGATGACGCCGAATTATTGCGCTATGCCGAAAATGCGGGCGTGCCCATCAGCGCCGCCGAGCGCGAAAATCCGATGCTGTTGCATGGGGTAGTGGCCTATTTGCTGGCAGATGCCGAATTCGGGCTGCACGATGGCCGCTTACGCACGGCCTGCGCGTACCATACCAGCGGTAGCCCGCAGATGTCGCTTACCGATAAAATTGTTTTTTTGGCGGATTTGATCGAACCCAAACGCGACTTTCCCAGCGTAGCGGCGCTGCGCGAACGCGCTTTCGAAGACCTGGATAGCGCGCTCTTGATGGCTGTTCAGGGGACTGTGCGGTACCTGCTCGATGAACGTCAACACATCGACCCCCGGGTGATCGAGTTGCATAACGTCTTGCTGCGCGCTGGGGTCACGTAAGGGATAGGGGCAAGCATGAAGGATGAGGCAGACGCGCTACGCCTGTATTGGCAGGTGCAAGCCTTGCGTGGCCAGGTGGAAGAACTCGAACGCGAGCGTAACCGCACGGGCAATACGCTTTGGCTCATGCGGCAGGTGCTCACCCGCGCGCTACGCTGGATGGGCCACGATGATGACCTGACCGAACTCGATGATGCTGCCTTGTTGCGCCGTTTCGAAAACACCCTGCGCCAAGATTACCGATTTTCGCCTTGCCCCAACGCGCCGCGCTTGCGCTGCCGCCCGATGGCCATGCAATTCACGCGCGATGGCGACCTAGTACGCTGTGAGGACTGTGGCTGGGACGTCAGCGCCGTACACGAACCGTAGTCCAACTGTACTTGACATACCGCGCCGCTTTTCCGTAACCTTGCAGAATGATTAAAACGAGAATGAACAAGCATGGGTATTCAACTCGATTGGCAAATTGAAGCAGACCAGACCCACCAACGCAACCAAGAAGACCCTAGCCAACGCCGTCGCCGCCGACGCAATCGCCTACGGTTAATCCTCATCGCGCTGACAATTGCGCTGGTGTTGGCCGGGGTAGGTGTGGCGATTATCTTGCGCTTACAAGCCGTCAGTGGGCGCGTCGAGAATGACTTACGCGCGGTTGTAAATGCCGAGCTTGTGGCCTTGCGCATTGGCGATGAAACCGCCTATATGAATATGCACCGCACGACGAACCAACCCTGGTTAGAGCGCCAACGCGCGTATTTTCAAGATTACCAGTCGCTGAAAGAAAGTGGCCGGGTCTTGCCCGATAGCGAGGTGGTGACTGTTGCCATCGACGACCAACGTGCGCGCGTTGTGGTGCAGCAAACGGTGGATAGCATCCCGCAGCAGCAAGTCTGGTTCTATTGGCAGTACGAAGACCTGGTGGAAGCTGATGATGAACAGGGGGGGTGGCGGCGTGTGCCGCCAGATGTCGAATTTTGGGGGGATGAAGCCACGCTAGAAAACGATGTATCGCGGGTGATCTTCAACGAATTGGATGCAGACTTAGCGCGCGCATTAGCCCCGCGCCTCGATGCTTGGTGGTCGGATGGCTGTGCCTGGCTGGGGTGTGCGGCCCCGCCGCCGGATTTAGAAGTGATTATCGATCCGCGCGCGGGCATTCCATTGGCTTGGGAACCGGAAGACGGTTGGCGTTTGCGCGTTTTGTCGCCGTATTTGTCGGGGCGTGTGCCAGTCTCGCAGGACGTGCCGTCAGGCATAGAACGTGACCTCTCCCGCGCGATTGCCGAACGGCTTATCGCCTATGCTTCCGAGGGGCGCATTCGGTATGCGCCGGCAGATGAAAACGTGGTGAATTTCGATATGGAATGGGTGTATGACGCGCTGCGCGAGTGGCTGATCGGCCAGTATCGCCAGCAACCCGCGCCCTTCATGGATAGCATCGTGCAGACCTTCGGCCCAGAAGCCGTTACTCGTATCGCCAGCACGCCGCTATCCTCGCGCCAGATCGATGCTTTAGGGCCGTTGTTAGTGCCTGGGGCGTCGGGCTTGTTGGCGCTGGATCGTGGGGCGTTGAGCGCCATTGATTGGACGCCATTCTTCCAGTGGCGCTTGCGTTTAGAACGTCAACGCTTGCAAAATGAAGACCTCGACGGCTTCTTTACGCTGTATGAAACCGGAAACTTTAACGAAGCGGCCAACGCGCGTGCCTTTGATGGGGCCTATCGCACATCCCCGCCCGAAACGCTGACGAACGTGGCGTTTTCGACCCGGGCGGATGGCACACTCGTGGCGCTTGTAGAGGCGGCTGATCTGAACAGTAATATCGTACAAATTTCCTTCGTCTGGAATGGCGATACATTTTTGCGTGTGAACTGAGGAATCTTATGGCCGAACAAACAATTGATTCACACGGGCCAATCGCCGCCCCGGAGGGCAATCCGTGGCTGATGCGCTTTGTGTGGCTAGTAGGGGGCTTCAATATCGGGTTTGTCGTGCCGGGGGTCGTGTTGTTCTTGCTTTTGCCCGCGCTTATGCCGGGCCTGGCGCCGCGCCGCACGGCGGAGGCAGTCGCCGAGACGCGCACGCAACTGGCCTATGTGGTGGTGACGAACATACCCAGCCCCACGCCGACGCTATTGCCCGCCAGCCCGACCCCGACGGCATTGCCGCCCAGCCCCAGCCCGACGCTCGAAGCGACCGCCCAGCCCACGCTCGAAGTGGCCGCCACGGACGTTCTGCCTAGTGAGACGGCCTTACCCTCGGCGACGCCCATCCCAGCCACGGCCACACCCTTGCCGGCGCCGACGCAATTTCGGCTAGAGGGCGTTAGCTTTCATCAACAAGGCTGGAATAACTGTGGGCCTGCTAATCTGGCTATGGGGCTGTCGTATTTTGGCTGGGAGGGCGATCAAAATGATACCGCCCGCGCCCTGAAGCCCAACGACGAAGATAAAAACGTCTCGCCCGATCAAATGGTGAGCTATGTTAACGAGCAAACCAACCTGCGCGCGCTCTATCGTGTGGCGGGTACGGATGAGATGTTGCGCTGGTTGGTGGCGAATGAATTTTTGGTGATTGTCGAATCCGGTTATCAACCGCCGGGGGATGCCTGGTATGGGCATTATTTCACCGTGGGCGGCTATGATGACGAGCGCGGTGTATTTCAATTTTATGACTCGTACCTGGGGCGGCCTTCGCGCCCGATTACGGAAATCGCGTATGATAGCTTTGATGATGATTGGCAGGCGTTCAACCGACTCTATATCATCATCTATCCCCCGGCGCGCGAGCCCGAACTTCAGGCGTTTTTGGGCCGGGACTGGAACGAGGCGGCCAATTGGCGCCATGCGCTAGAGCGCGCTCAGGCCGAAGCGGCAGAACAGCCCGACAATGCCTTTGCTTGGTTTAATGTCGGCACCGCGCGCACGATGTTGGGCGATTACGCCAATGCGGCGCGTAGCTTTGACCAGGCGTTTAGTATCGGCTTGCCACGCCGCATGTTGTGGTATCAATTTGGCCCCTACGAAGCGTTTTTCCAGGCCAGTCGGTTGGATGACGTGATCGCGTTGGCCAATACGACTATCAGCACCACCCCCTATGTGGAGGAAGCGTATTATTACTTAGGGCAGGTCTACGAAGTGCGTGGCGACCGGGAAGCCGCCGAAGAGCAATATAGCCTGGCCTTGCGCTATAACGAAAATTTCCGCGCTGCGCAAGTGGCTTTGCAGCGCGTCGTCGGCTGAATCAAAAACGCCCGCGCTAGGCGGGCGTTTCGTCGTATTGCTACGAGATGTTGCCGATTGGCTTAGATGCCGTTGATGATTGTCGAGAAAACGTTCCCGATCACCGGGCCCAAAACGGCCAGGACAACAATCACAACCAAGGCGACCAATACGAGGATCAGAGCGTATTCTACGAGACCCTGTCCTTCTTCACGTGGCAAGTACATCATGATAGCGTTCTCCAATCAGAGAATGATAAATCCGACTATGTTCCTACTATAAGATGTTTTTAGGCTCGCGACAACCCCCCAAATGACCCATATGAGTATTTTCTCATCTAAAACCGCTAAACCCTCTGATTCAGGCCCAGTAGAGAATCAAAAACACCCGCGCTGGGCGGGTGTTTTGTCGTATTGCTACGAGATGTTGCCGGTTGGCTTAGATACCGTTGATGATTGTTGAGAAGACGTTCCCAATGACCGGGCCCAAGACGGCCAGGACGACAATCACGACCAAAGCGACCAATACGAGGATCAGAGCGTATTCTACGAGGCCCTGTCCTTCTTCACGTGGCAAATACATCATGATAGCGTTCTCCAATCAGAGAATGATAAAATCATACGGTATTTACACTATAGGCCCAACTTGAAATGATGACAAGGTATTGTAAAAAAATCTTTATGGTTTTTAATTAATCTTAAATAAAAAATACTTTAATTGCATATCAAGACTTAATGTAAGATCAAGGGTATTTCTTGTGAAACACCACGACGAGCAATGCTATGAGGCATCGGCTTCTTTACCGAAGTCGGCCAAGCGGATGATACGATGATGATGACGCCATTTTTAGCGATATGGCGACGGATACCGCACGGTATGCGCTTTGGGTTAGGGGTGTTGGTGCTGCTTATGGTGGCGGGCATAACCTTCGTGGTGGGCTGGCGCTGGGTATCCCCCAGTCCGTCCCCAGGGGCTACGCCAACGGCAGAGCTTACTGAGGTTGCGCGCTTGCCATTGCGTATCGAAACCAGTTTGCCAACCATGACGCCCCAACCCACGATGACCTTAACCTTGGTGCCGACCATCACGCAGACCCGCGTTCTGCCAAGTGCCACGCTGGCCCTTACCCACACGCCTAGCCCGGTGCCCTCGCTCAGCCCGACGCCGCATCCTTGCCCGCCACCACCAGATTGGAGCGCGCATACTGTTCAAGATGGTGAAACCCTGTTCGCTTATCAGTTAGGGGTTGATAGCGCAGTGACCGTGGATGAGATCATGGCGGCGAATTGCTTGAATAGTCGTTATATTTTGACTGGGCAAGTGCTCTATCTGCCGCCTGGCGCGGCAGAAAATGCGCCATCGTCTCAGGCGCTGCCTACAGCCCTGCCCTCGGGGTCGGGGGGTGGCCCCCGCCCTGCGGATTGCCCGTGCACGGTGCGCATTCCGCAGGCGTATCGCTTGGAGCAAGTTGCTGCCATCATTGATAGCTTGCCGGTCGCGTTCCGTGGTGTTGACCTGCGCGCCTTGCGCATTGGGGACTTACCCCCGCGCGCGGTCTTTGCCGGGGCGAGCCCGGCAGCCTCGCTAGAAGGGTACTTATTCCCCGGTAGCTATAGCGTGACCAACGAAATGGGGGCGGTGGATTTTGTGCTGCTGGTCGTGGATACGCTGGCAGCCCAGGCGGGCGATTTGTTGGGCCAAGCTGGTGCGCTGACGCCCTACGAGGTGTTAACCCTGGCCAGCATCGTGAATCGCGAGAGCCGTTCGCCGGGCCAGCAAGTGCTTATTGCCAGCGTGTTCCACAATCGTCTGGCCTCTGGGCGTGGGCTAGGCGCCACTGTGACGACTCAGTATGCCCTAGGTGTGCCCGGCAATTGGTGGCCGAATGTGCATGGGCGGGTCAGCACTACCGACTCGCCCTACAACACCAACATTTATACGGGATTACCGCCGTCGCCTATCGCTAGCCCCTCTTTGGATGCACTCCGCGCGACCGTGAATCCTGCGCAGACGAATTATTTGTATTTCACGGGCGATTGTCGGGGCGCTGGCAATGCATTTGCGCAAACATATGATGAGCATTTGGCAAATGTACGCTGTGAATAGTGCGCGCGCGTAGAGTGAGTATTTACCCCGTGGTTGGCATACACTATAATAGCGGGCCGCACGGGGAAGTGGCGGAATTGGCAGACGCGCATGACTTAGGATCATGTGGAGAAATCCGTAGGGGTTCGAGTCCCCTCTTCCCCAAATCTGCCCAATACACGACATGCTCGCGGCCATCGTGCCGCTTTTTTGCGGCTGGGTGTATAAAAAGCGTATCAAAAAATTTCTCATCTGGCGGACGCCGGGCTATAATCACAAAAGACAGTAAGGAAGTTCCAGAGTGGATGTCAAAACCGAGCATATAGAAGGCCATACCGCACGACTAACGGTTAACTTGTCTGCGCAAGAAATGCAAGACTCCATGCGACGGGCCGCCAAACGTTTGGCCAAGCAGTTGCGTGTGCCGGGCTTTCGCCCTGGCAAGGCCCCCTACCATGTCATTGAAAGCTACTTAGGCCGGGGGGCAATCCTGGAAGAGGCTTTAGAAGCCCGTACCCAGGACATCTACCGCGATGCGCTCGAACGTTCGGCAGTCGAACCCGCTGATATGGGGAGTATGGTCGATATACAAGACAATGATGGGGCCATCACCCTGACGTTCGAAGTCCCGAAAGCACCAGAAGTTGCACTTGGTGATTATCGAGACTACCGCGAAGAGTTGAACGTCGAGCCTGTATCCGATGAAGAGGTAAATGAACAACTCGAAGAACTGCGCGAACAGCGCGCGATTATCGAGACTGTCGATCGGCCTGCCCAAGTGGGTGATCAGCTTAGGGCGGAGATTGCCGTGACCTGGTGGCATGTCGAAGCGCATGAGGACGACGACGATGCAGAAGACGATAGCGCCGCAGACGGCACGCAGGATGCGGACGATAAAGAAGCCGAAAAGCCACACCCTATTGAAGAAGTGCTTTTTGGCGACGATGACGACGATGATGACGAGCCCGAAGGGCACGAACATGTGTTACTAGATGATGAAGATGCAATCATCATCTTGCGCGAGCCAGATGATGAGCGTGATATGTTGCCTGGCTTATCGGCCCGCTTGGTAGGTGCTGGTGCCGAAGATGATTTGTCCTTCCATCTGGATTTGCCCGAAGATTTTGAGGACCCAAACCTGGCGGGTGAACAAGTGCTTGTCGAAATCTTCATCCACGAGGTACAAAGCCGCACTGTGCCCGAACTGACCGATACCTTTGCGCAGACAGCCAGCGACGGTCAGCACGAAACCCTACTCGACTTACGCATTAAGATGCGTGAAAATCTGCAAAAAGAAAAGCAGGATGAAGCCCAAAACCAGCTATTTGAGAATTTCTTGGAAGAGCTTGTTGCGGGCGCGACCTTCCACTACCATGCAGCCACGCTGGCGGAAGAGGAAACTCAGCAGTTGAACCGGCTTGATTACACCCTGCGCCAGAATGCTGGCCTGGGCCTGGAAGATTGGATGAGGGCACTCAATAAGTCTGAAGCCGAGCTACGCGAACAGTATCGCCCAGCCAGTATCAAGCAATTACAACAGCGCCTGGCCTTGCAGGAATTTATCCAGGCCGAACGGCTGACGATTTCAGGAACAGACATCGACGCCGAAATCGACACGCTCGTGCAGAGTTTTGGCGAACAAGCCGAAATCTATCGCCAGATTTTCGACACCGATTATGCTCGGCAAGATGTCGCGCAGCGCTTGATCAGCCGTAAAATGGTTGACCGCGTGGTTGAAATCGCACAAGGCACCGCGCCCGACCTCGAAACGCTGGCCGCGCAAGACGCGGACGACGCAGCGCCCGAGCCGTCAGATGATGGGCAGACGGTGGCATCCGATGAAGGCTCGGCCTCCCAAGACCCAGCCTAACTGATATGATCGAAACGTAAAATATGAGAGGAGCAGGGGCGATATGCAAACCCCAACTGTACCAACGAACATGAACGGCTTGGTGCCCATGGTCATCGAGACTAGTGGCCGGGGCGAACGCGCGTATGATATTTATTCCTTATTGCTCAAGGAGCGGTTGCTCTTTTTGGGTACGGGGATCAATGACCAGGTGGCTAATCTCATCGTGGCTCAGTTGCTCTATCTGGATCAACAAGACCCGGAAAAACCGATCCAGATGTATATCAACTGCCCTGGCGGGGTGATCTATGCCGGGCTGGCCATTTACGACACCATGCGCCAGATCAGCGCCCCGGTGGTGACGGTCGCGGTTGGCCTAACGGCCAGCTTCGGCACCATCTTGCTGACGGCAGGCGAGCCTGGCCAACGCTATGCGCTACCCAATGCTACGGTGCACATGCACCAACCGTGGTCGTCGGGTGGCGGCGGGCAAGCCTCGGACGTTGAAATCCAGGCGCGCGAAATCTTGCGCCAGCGCGAACTGCTGAACCATATTCTGGCCGAAACCACCGGCCAACCACTAGAAACCATCGAGCGCGATACCGACCGGGATGTATATCTGACGGCCCAACGTGCCGTTGAATACGGGTTGATCGATGGGATCTTGGAACCGGGCGAAAAGGCCACCAAGAACAGTTAAACCCTGCACTATGGGGGGTGCGCCAGCGCCCCCGTAGGCTATCTGTTGTTGAATAACAACATGCAGACATCCAAACCAAACAATATGGGGAGGGAAACACCACAATGAGTATGTTTTCTAGCCAGAACCCGCCACGTTGTTCATTTTGTGGCAAACCCAGCGACCGGGTCGAACGGTTGATTGCCGGGCCCGAAAACGTGTTTATTTGCAACGAATGTATCGACCTATGCAATAACATCCTCAACGATGATTTCGATGACATCATGCGTGAAGCCACAGATGACTTTCATCTGGAAAACATCATGACCCCCCAAGAGTTAAAAAGCCATCTGGATAATTACGTGGTGGGGCAAGATTACGCAAAGCAAGTCTTATCCGTGGCTGTGTATAACCACTACAAGCGCATTAATGCGCGTACCGGAAGCGCCGCCGATGTGGATATTGAAAAGAGCAATATTTTGCTCATTGGCCCCACCGGCTGCGGTAAGACCCTGCTTGCGCAAACGCTGGCGCGCGTGCTGGATGTGCCGTTTTGCATTGTGGACGCCACGGCGCTCACCGAAGCAGGCTATGTGGGCGAAGATGTCGAGAATATTTTGCTGCGCCTTATCCAGGCGGCGGATTTCGACATGGCCCGGGCACAGAAGGGCATTATCTATGTCGATGAAATCGACAAGATCGCGCGTAAGAGCGGCGATAACCCATCGATCACGCGCGATGTCAGCGGCGAAGGCGTCCAGCAAGCGCTGCTGAAGATCATCGAAGGCACGGTGGCCAATGTGCCACCCCAAGGCGGGCGTAAACACCCGCACCAGGAATTCATCCAGATCGACACCACCGATATTCTGTTTATCTGTGGTGGTGCGTTTTCCGGGCTGGATCGTATCATTGAGGAGCGCATCGGCGCTAAACCGCCGCTAGGCTTCGGCCACAGCGCCAATAAAGACGCCGTCAAGAAGCTGGATGATGACGAGGTCTTGCGCCAGGTCAATGGCGAAGACCTGATGGATTATGGCCTGATTCCCGAGTTCGTCGGGCGCTTGCCTGTGGTGACTTCCATCAACGCCCTGGATGAAGATGCCCTGGTCGAGATTCTGACCAAGCCGAAAAACGCGGTGATCAAACAGTACCAGCATCTCTTTTCGCTGGATAATGTCGAACTGGAATTCACCCCGGCAGCGTTACGGGCTATTGCCCAGCTTGCCATAGAGCAGCAAACCGGCGCGCGCAGCCTGCGCGGCATCATCGAGCGCGTGTTGCTAGATGTGATGTTTGAAATTCCGTCTAGCGACCAGATTGCCAAAGTTGTGATCGAACCAACTGTGATCCATGCGAACGCGCGCCCTGCTATCTACGACCACGATGGTAAGCGCATCAAATGGGGCAAAGATGGCCGCCTGAAGCTCACCAGCGCGGCGTAAGGCTCCTTGTGTTTGGGCTGGCAGGTGCACCTGACCTGCCAGTTTTTGTTTTCATCTCAAAACAGATATTGAAAAGAAACAGCCTAGCGCGTGGCTAACACATCGCCTGGCGCAACGATGTCTGTCAAGGCGCCTAGTTCGCGTGAAAAGGCTTGCATGGCCAGGCGTCCGGCGCTAGAAGGATGGTTCCCGATATGGCTGGGGATCACGTAGCGCGGGCCGAGGCTGGCGACTAGGTCTTTGGCTTGGCTTAGGGGGAGGGTGCCTTCGCGCGTTGTGACGGGCAGAATCGCGATGTCGGCGTAGATGTTGCGCAGTTCGGGCACGAAGTCCGTATCGCCCGCGTAGTAGATATCGGTGTAATCGCGGGAGATAACGAAGCCCAGGTCTTCGCGGTGTGCGGGGTGGCGCCCGTCAAATGTATACGCCGGAACGCCTTTGATGCTGGTGCGCCCAATGTTGATGACCTGCCAGGGGCGCAATACCGTGACGGGATCGTCCAGGTAGGCGGCGGCGTCGGCGCTGGCGATGACGATGGTATGCGGCGCGCGCAATTTTTGTACATCGGCGGGGGAGCAGTGGTCGTAGTCGCTATGGCTGACGAGAATCACATCGGGGGGCGGCCCGTCGTCGCTGACCCGCCAGGGGTCGATCATAATGCGCGGGGTGCCTTCGATGCTAAAAGTGGCATGTCCATGCCAGCGGATCGCGTCAATCATGGCTGCGTTATCCTTTGTTGAATTTACGATGAACGGTGCGAGCATCTGACGCTCGCCTGACACTAACCTGACTAACTTTACCACCAAATGACGGCCCAAATACGACGCTCACCCTACGGCCAGGCGTCGTCTGCGCGATTTTTCACGAAATTAGGCCCTTCTACGTAGCCTATAAATGAGTTATGTCACTGTTTCAGGCCGAGCCGCCAGGGTCGGGGTACGCGGTCAGCGCAAAAAAGTGGGTTGTCGGGCGCGAGGTTCCGGCGTATGCTCAGTGTTTTGGATGACTGAGGAACGAGCATGACAGAATACATCGGGGAAAGTGCCGCGCTGGCGACGGCGATCATGTGGGGCTTTACGTCGGTTTTCTTTACATTGGCCGGGCGCATGGTGGGGTCGCCCGTGGTTAACCGCACGCGCTTGCTATTGGCCGTCTTGATGATTGGCGCTGTGCATTGGCTGATGTTTGGCGCGCCCGCGCCACTGGACGCCGAAGGTTATCGCTGGGGCTGGTTGGCGCTCTCCGGGGTCATCGGCCTAGTGATTGGTGATGCGCTGCTGTTTCAGGCTTTTGTCATGATTGGCGCGCGCTTGTCCATGTTGATGATGTCTTTGGCACCAGTCTTCAGTACGCTTCTGGGCTGGCTATGGCTGGAAGAAGTGCTTAGCGGGCCAGAATTTTTGGGGATTGGGTTGGCGGTGGCGGGTGTGGTGTGGGTGATCACCGACCGCGCCGGAAATGGTGGGGGCGAAGCCGAAGCCCCGCGCGACTATTTGATCGGGGTGTTGTGTGCCTTGGGGGGCGCGGTGGGCCAAGCCCTGGGCTTAGTGACCTCTAAGCTGGGGCTAGAGGGCGATTTCTCGCCCATTTCTGGCAATATGATCCGGCTGTTGGCCGCCACAGCGCTCATTTGGGCCTTTACGGTGGCCACGGGTGCGGCGCAGCACAATTTCCGCCGCCTAAAAGACCAACCACGCGCGTGGCGCTGGTTACTGCTGGGGACGGTCGCCGGGCCTGTGGTGGGGGTGTCTTTGTCGTTGCTGGCCGTGCAGCGTGCGCCTGTGGGCATCGCCTCCACGCTGATGCAACTCACCCCGATTTTCCTGCTCCCAGTGGGGTATTTTGCCTTTAAGGAACGGGTCGGCGTGCGGGCTGTATTGGGCACGTTGTTAGCCGTTGCCGGAACGGCCCTGATTTTCTTGAACTAGCGTATTATAATAACCCACTCAACCGAATTTAGAGGAAATAGCCATGACAGCCATTACTCAAAAACCACAGACGGGCGCCGAAGCCGTCCGCTGGGACTTAAGCGATCTTTACCAGGCGCCAGACGATCCTCAAATCGAGGCCGATATTCAAACAGCATTAAACTATGCGGACGCTTTCGCCGAACGCTATCATAGCCAAGTCGCCAGCCTGGACGCGCCCGCCCTGGCCGAAGCCGTCGCCGCGCTGGAAGCTATCGTCGGGTTGCTGAACAAGCTAGGATCATACGCGACCCTGCTTTGGACGACCGACACCGCTAACCCAGTGCTTGGTAAGTTGTTGGCGCGCGTGCAAGAACTCGGTAACAAAGTGAATCAAAAAGTCCTGTTCTTCGAATTGGAATGGGCCGCCGCGCCAGAAGAGGTCGCCGCGTTGGCTGACGCGCCCGAACTGGAACGCTACCGCCATTACCTGAATATGGAACGCATCGCCGCGCCGTATCGCCGCGCGGAGTCTGAAGAACAGATCATGAGCCAACTCGGCCTGACGGGGTCGAGCGGTTGGGGCCGTTTCTTTGGTGAATACGTCAGCGGCTTGAAATATCCCTGGGAAGGCGAAATGATCACCCAGTCGGAAATACTGGCCAAAGTCTATCACCCAGATCGCGACGTACGGCGCATGGCCGCCGAAAGCGTGACCGGGGTGCTGCAAGACCATACCCAAACCACGGGCTATATCTTTAACATGATCTTGCTGGACAAAGCCTCGCGCGATGAAATACGGGGCTACGAAAGTTGGATCACGGCCCGCAATCTGAGCAACCAAGTGGCTGATGAAACGGTCAATGCGCTGATCGAAGCCGTCACGAGCCGCTATGACATCGTTCAGCGCTATTATGCGGTATTGCGCGATGTGCTAGGCGTCGATGAACTGTACGATTATGATCGTTACGCGCCTGTTTCAGATGTTGAGAAACATGTCCTGTGGGACGAAGCCCACACGATGGTCTTGGACGCTTACGGCCAATTCTCCGGCACGATGGCCGACATCGCCGGGCAATTCTTCACCAAGGGCTGGATTGATGCGCCCCCCGCGCCCAGCAAACGCGGCGGAGCCTACAGCATGTCGGGGCCGGTGGCCGTACATCCATATATTTTCATGAATTACGAAGGCAAGCTGAATAGCGTCTTTACGCTGGCCCATGAACTCGGCCATGGTATTCACCAATACCTGGCCCGCGACAAAGGCGAATTCGGCGCGGACACGCCCCTGACCACTGCCGAAATGGCCAGCACCTTTGGCGAAATGCTCACTTTTGATTACCTGATCGCCCAAGAGAACGACCCCGCCACCCGGTTGAGTATGCGTATGGAACGCGCCGCCAGCACTTTTGCGACGGTCTTTCGGCAGGTAAGCATGAACCGTTTCGAAGAAGCGATGCACCTGACGCGCCGCGAAAGTGGCGAACTGAGCACCGAGCAATTTAACACGCTCTGGCTAGAAACTCAGCGGGCCATGTTCGGCGATAGTGTCACATTGCGCGACGATTATGGTGTCTGGTGGAGCTATATTCCGCATTTCATCCAATCGCCGGGCTATGTGTATGCCTATGCCTTTGGGGAATTGCTGGTGTGGGCCCTGTACGCGCGCTATCAATCCAGCGGGGATAAAGCGGCCTTTGCGGCGGCTTACGAAGAAGTCCTGCGCGCGGGCGGCTCGGATTATCCCTACAATATCCTGCGCCCGTTGGCGGTTGATCTGCAAGACCCGGCTTTCTGGCACGAGGGCCTGAACTTGATTAGCGACTTCGTGAGCGAAATCGAGCGCGACGCGGCCCAGCGCTAAGCGTCGTCTGCTGGTGGGGGGCTGGGCATGTTGCGCTGGTAAGCGTCCAGGATTTCGGCCATGGCCATATGCAACGCGGGTAAATCGCGCGCCAGGATTTCTAGCCGTTCGATGTCCATGGGCAGCAGCGCTTCGTCCAGGCCGCCCGCCCGGTAGACTTCGACCAACGCTTGGATGACCTCTTCGCTGAGGTTCAGCGCGGATTCGATATAGTTGATGGGCCGGCCCCTATGCGCTGGCTCGTCGTGGTTC
>DAOTVD010000365.1:0-3087 GCA_034437075.1 Anaerolineae bacterium | reverse complement strand
CGCGTGCTTTGCGCGGATCATTGAGCTGCTCAAGATAGCTTCGTAACCCCTGAACAGAGAAGAAACAGCCTGTTTCCGACTGGACGGATGCTGTGATGGGTGTAGTATCGGTCATGAGGGAGACTCCAGAACTCGGTTTTGTTTGACAATTCAAACCTACTCTGTTTGTCTCCTTCTTGCTATCTACGACTTTGCAAAAGCCCTGGTCTGGTGGTGGGGGCGTTGAGCAGCCTTGACGATCCGCATCGCCGCCGGGGCCTGGCGGCGATCATGTTGTTGGCCTTTCGCACGTCTCGCGACTTCCCGCCCGCTGTGTGGGAGACCATCAGCCAGGCCGCACAGCAGGCCCTACATCCCGGTGCTTACGAGGTTTGTGCCAATCACGGCGTGCGCGATGTGTGGCAAGGGGTGAGCCAATTTGCTGCGACATCGCCCACTCATCCCCGTGATGTGTTAGCGCGGAATTTTCTGCTGGCGGGCATGGCAACGGGTTACCGGGATCGTTCGATCTGGCAGGCCGCTTTGCAAACCTTTCAAGCCGATTTGACACGCTTTGAGGAGGCCGGTTATGTCCAACTGGTTGCATAATATGTACGGAAGGCCACGCGACTTTACAGCCGCTTGGTACCATCTGCCTTTGTCTGGCCAGGCAGTGACGGTGCAACTCTCACCAGGCATACACGCCGCCCTTGGTAGGTGGCTGGGGCTACCGACCTCGTCTGATGTGGACGCCTTAATCGCGCACGCAGATACCCTGTTGCCGCAGATGCAATCCACTTGGGCAGCGCTGGATTGGCATGGCGTCATCTTGTTGAACGTCACCGATGACGAAACGGTACAAGCGTTATGCCAAGCGCGCGCACATCGTCCCGCCGCGACGATCACCCCGCTGGATGATCCCTGGGTGACGCTCAACATCCTGGCGCGGGCGCGTGACGAGATGCTACTGCCGGGGTTGCCGCCTCACCTGGAAACGCCATTTCTGGAACGTCATTTGCTGAGTGATGACCCGCGCTTGTTGGCCCTGCTGGAAGCGGAGGTGACGCATGCTGACGAGTCATGAACTGGCGCTACGTCTGGTCAATTGCTTGCCCGCTGCGACTTACGAACTCGAAGCTTTTTGCCGCTTGGTAGCCATCGAGGTCACGAACGCGATTCCCTCGGCGGCGGTCTCTTGCGAGGCCGACCCCCGTTTACAGATGAACCCGGCATTTATCGCGCAATATTGCCGCCGTGATGAGCATCTATTCTTGTTGACCCTGCACGAGCTTTGGCATATCCTGCTGGGCCATACGCGCCTGTATCCGCAAGCAGACCTCATCGACAACATCGCATTTGATGCGATTATCAATGCCGGGTTGATGCGAACCTTTCGCGGGCCAGCGTACAAGGGATTTTTCGAGGCGATCTACGCGCCGGACGAGTTCCCCGGTTGCTTGTTGAGGCCGCCGAAGAGCGCTGAGCGGAGTATATATCATTATGCAAACGGGCCCCTGTATGCTGAGACCAACCAACGGATAGATGACCTCATCCACCGTTTGTATTTTGGTTCCCGCTACGAGATACCCACGTATGATGAAATTCGTGAGGTACTGCGAAAGGTACACTTACCAGATACGATATTCCTGCTGGGTGGGCATGATGCAGCGCAGGGGGATTTAACGAAGGATGTTATATTACAAGGCGCTCTAGGGCAGGCGACCGCGCACTGGCCATCCCCACCGGAGGGCTTAGCGCATGGTGATGGCAGCGGCTTGGACGATTGGACAAAGGCGATTCGTTCACCGGGGGCTGCTGCGCGCGCGGTTTTCGCGGCGGTGTTGCGGCGGGTCTTGGTGGCCAGCCAAGTCGGGCAAAACATACGCCAACGTGAGGTGATTTCCTTTATAGGTGGTGCAGGTGTGCTGCCCAATTCGCGTGACCGCATCCATCCCGCGCGGGTTAGCCTGGGTACGGGCGCGTTGCTGTGGGCACAACCGCAGCAACTCCCCGTGAAGGTGATGCGCCCCAAGGCCGCACATGTGTATCTGGATGTGTCTGGCTCAATGGAGCACGCTCTGCCTTATCTGCTGGGGCTGCTGGTGCCGCATGCGCGCGGGGGCGTGCTCAAAGTCTTCCAGTTTTCGACCGAAGTCTGCCCCTTGAGTTCTCAGGATTTGCGCGTGGGCAGCCTGCGTTCAACCGGGGGGACACGCATTAATCCCGTGCTTGAGCACATCCTGGCAGCAGAAATTCGCCATGCTCTGATCCTGACGGATGGTTACGTCGAGCGCCCACGCTCCGACCTAGCCGAGACGTTACGCGCGCGTGCTGTACGTCTGCATGTGGTGTTGCCCCAACACGCCCACCGTCATCGGTTGCAACCCCTGGCGCATACCCTGACTCACCTGCCGGAGGTGCGCGCATGATGGCCGAACAAGTTTTGCCCGGTCACCCGGATCGGTTGGCCGATGCGTTAGCCGAACGCATTGTCGATTGCGCGCTGGCGATGTTTGATAGGAGTTTTGTCGGCGTGGAAGTGGCGGTCTTTCAACAGTATGTCTATCTGACGGGGCGCGTTGTGTATCCACATTTAGCGGGTGACCAGTGGCTATTGCCGCCCCGTAAATGGAAAGGGCCGCGTATGCGTGCCAGACATCGTGCCCGCCTGGATGAAGCAGCGCTATGGGCCGATACGTTGGCGGCGGCGGGCGTAGTGGATGATTGGGCGACGGATGATTGGCAGATCGAGTCACGCGCGCTGATCGTGGAGCCGCCAGAGGATTTCGGCTTGGGGCGTGATGTGTCCGACGATCAGAATATCGTGATCGGTTATGCCTGTGGCGATGATAGCACGCGATATTTGCCCCCGGCGACGTACCTGGCGCGCAAACTGCGTGATGCGCTGGTCGAGGCGCAACAAAGCCACTCCACGCGCCTCGGCCCAGACGGTAAATTGCTCGTCCACATCGCGCCCACGCGAGAGGGGTATCGTTGGGTGGGGTGCAATATCGCCATCCAGCACGCGCCCGATGTGGCGTATTCCGAACTCTATGCGTTGTTGCGGCCCGCTATCACCGAAGCAAGCACTTGTTTGCCCGGCCTGGC
>DAOTVD010000364.1:0-13255 GCA_034437075.1 Anaerolineae bacterium | reverse complement strand
CGCCGCGTTCATCACCCATCACCAAATGCTTTTCGTCAACTAGGGCTGAACATAGCGGCACGTCACTTTGCGGATAAACGGCTAGGCATTCGCCACTAAGAACATGCCAAACCCGCAATGTCTTATCATAACTATGGGATAAGATGTGGTTGGCGTCTAAGCACGTGACATAACGCACATCATCCGTATGGCCCGAAAAAACGCGCACCGTTTGGCCCGTCTGCAAATCCCAGAGGCGTAGTGTATCATCTGCCGAGCAAGAAACGACATGCCGCGCGTCAATTTGGGCCAGCCCAGCCACCCAATAGGTATGGCCCTGGAAAACACGCACCGTTTCGCCGCTAGGAATATGCCACAAGCGCA
Organism: Anaerolineae bacterium; assembly: GCA_034437075.1. Lineage (GTDB taxonomy): Bacteria > Chloroflexota > Anaerolineae > Aggregatilineales > J027 > DAOTVD01. The sequence continues at coordinate 12,892 of DAOTVD010000364.1, read as the reverse complement.
GGGTGTAATCCCCCGAACCGGATAACATATGCGTTTCGTCCACGCGCAACAAGGCATTGACCCATTCGGTGTGCCCGGTTAATACCCGCTTGATTTGCCCGGCGCGCATATCCCATTCACGAATGGTGCTATCTTCCGAGCCAGTCAAGACGCGGTTGGCGTCCAAAGGCAATACCAGACGCACCGCCCCTTCGTGTCCTTCATAGACCCGTTCTTGCGTGGCGGTGCTCAAGTGCCAGGTGCGCATCGTGCGATCAAATGAGGCGGAAACCAAGCGCGCGGCATCCAACCGTGCCACCATACGCACGACATCTTCATGCCCTGCAAAAACCTGGCGCACTGTTTGCGATGGCGTATCCCACAGGCGGATAGTTGCGTCATCAGAGGCCGAAAGCACAGCATCATCCCCTAAGGGCAACACATAACGTATTTGGGCTGTATGCTCATGCCATACAGCCCGTGCTCTCAGAAAATCGGTTGTCATGTTGGCGCTTGCTAAGCGAGCTTATCCGTTTCGGATGGTGGCGCCTCACTGGCGGGCATATCTTCAGTCGTCGTGGTGTCCGTCTCTGGCGCAATTGCGGAAGCCTGCGCACTGGCACCCCGGCCTGTTGCCTCAGCGCGTTCTTCTTCATCTTCCTCACTGACAATCCAAATGCACAAGCCTGCCACAACGATTGACGCGATGATCAAGGCTACCCAGTTACCCGCCGAAAGTCCGACATCCCGCGCTTCATAGACCAATAGCGCGATAATTCCTACGGACAACACCACCCAAGCTGAAATACGGGGATAAGTATCCAGCACATTGAGTAAAGGACCCACCACGGGCATTTGCTTGAAATTTTCCACAATACGCCTCTTACCTTAGATCGGTTTCAGCACAAGATTCTCACGAAGGCGCTTGGAAAGCAAGACTTGATTCTCTTGGTAAGCCTCATTAACGGCTTCGCGCCAGGCCGGATAGCGCACTTCTTCCATATTCAGTTCTTCATAGCCTTGTTGTTCGAAAATGGCCTTTTTCTCGGTTTCGCTAGCGGCTAGGAAGATAAACGCGACTTCGCTGGTCAATTCATCGGAGGCTTGCTCCATGGCTTGGATGAGCGCCTGGCCGATTCCTGGCATGGAAACGTTCGCGCTAATAACAAATTCATCGACTCTTGTCACCAAGTTTTCGACCAAAAAGCCGATAATGCCGACAGTGACGTCGTTAGCTTCAGCCAGCATGAATGTTTTTTCGCCAAATTTGGCCATAATATCGCTTTTGGTTAAGTGACTACCGGTCTCTTGATTAATTAAGTTGGCGATATTTTCAAAATCGCTGGGGTGTGGGCGCTTAATGTCTACTGAAGTAAGCGTCTGTTGGGCATTTGCGGGGGGCTTAGTTGATGCTTCCTGAGCAGGCGCTGCGGGGGCGGGTGCAGGTTGTGGGGGGACTTGCACCGTTTGCACCACATCGACGGCTTTGCTCTCTTCGGCCCCTATGGCGATTTGCTTCCAAGCAGCTTGCACCTGGTTCCAGGCTGTTTCTGGCGCGGCCTGGTTTTCGATGACCACATCCGCGCGGGCCAACTTATTGGCCTGTGGGTTCTGTATCTGAATTCGCTTTTGCGCTTCGGCATGGGAAAGCTTGCGCTTTTCCATCAGGCGCCGCAGTTGCAATTCGGGCGCGGCATTAACTACCCACACAGCATCTACTTGGTCGGCTAGGCCCGTTTCGATAAGCTTGATGGCTTCTACAACGACAATTTTATGGCGTGTACGCTGGATGAGCATATCCAGCGCTTGGCGAATTTGGGGATGCGTAATGGCTTCCAGCATTTTGAGCGCGTCAGGATGGGAAAAAGCGATGGCGCCTAGGCGCTGGCGGTCTATTTGGCCTTCGGCATTGAGTACAAACTTACCGAAGGTTTCGACAATGGGCTTATAAGCGGGTGCTTGCGGTTCCATCATACGATGAGTTAACCCGTCCGCATCGAGCGTATACGCACCAAGGTGTTCTAGCATTCGTCGCACCAGGCTTTTACCGGTAGCAATGTTTCCGGTCAGGCCGATTACATATTTATCTGTCCAACGCCCCACGATTGTATCCTCCATTGGTGCCACTACTTGAACTGTCAAGCTCATTGTAACGCCGCACTTGCCCTCTAGCAAGATACCCAGCAATTGAGGCAGGGCGACTGTATCACATTCGGAAATGCCAAACCTTATGATAACCACATCATATCAACATCATTTTTTGTACGAAAACCGATAGAACCAGTAAAATATTTTACGCTGGCGTTAAGCATAAATTTTCAAATCACATATAATTGAGCCAGAATATGTGCGATATCTTTTGGATAGCACCTGATTGTCGTGCATATTTATATCGTTTATCGTGCATGTTGTTCAGGTTCAGTAGGCGGTTGTTGGCCAAATGGCTAGCGAAAATCGTGCTATATCTTCCGCAGAACAATATGATGAGATTATTACACGAGGAGTGTTGTGCTATGTCTATGGATGTTGCAGTACAATTTTTGCAAGATGTTGAGGGGGATACCGAGTTGCAGAATAAGGTATTGCCCGCGTTCGACTATGAAGCCGGCCAATGGAAAACCAGCGAAGTCATCGAGATTGCAATAGCGAATGGCTATGAGTTCTCGGCTGATGATTTGTCCAAAGCTAGCGATCAACTTTATGGTGGCGAACTCTCCGATGATCAACTCGAAATGGTCTCCGGCGGTAAGTGCTGCTGTTGCTGTACGTTCTGCTGCTGCTGCTGCTGTCAATCCGGATAATTCCTAATTTTCCGCTAGTTAAAGCTTAATTTTTAAGGAGATATGACGATGGAAAGTGCAATGGACTTTCTGAAAGCCGTTGAAGCCAACCCTGAAATGCAGAGTAAGGTGTTGCCTGCCTTTGACTATGAAAATGGGCAATGGAAAACGGATGAAGTGATCCAGATTGCCGGCGAGAGTGGCTATAACTTCAGCGCCGACGATCTGTCCAAGGCCAGCAACGCGCTGTACAAGGGCGAACTCTCCGACGATCAGCTTGAACTCGTGTCGGGCGGTAAATGCTGCTGTAGCTGTGTGTTCTGCTGCTGCTGCTGCTGCCAAAGCGCTAATTTCTAATCTTTCATCACGCCGGATGCAGAGCTAACAGCAAAGGATGCTGCTCTGCATCCGCATTTTTTAACCTGGCTTAGCCAGATAAGAAGCCATTTGAAAATTATCTGTGTCACGACTTAGCAAGGGGCTGAAGCCCCTTGTTAAGAGACTGCGACGGTGATAACAAGGGGTTTTAACCCCTTGGATTTGACTAAACAAGACAGGTCGCATGAATTTTCAAATAGGCGCTAAGAGGAGCGAACGATGCGCAAAGCGTTGTATATCCTGGGGCAGTTGAACGACACCGATGTACAATGGTTGATCAAATACGGCAAAAAATTGTTTATTTCCCAAGATCAGGTGCTTATCCAAGAAGACAAAGCCATAGACGCCCTTTATTTTGTGTTGGATGGTGCTTTTGCCATTCGCCCGAGCAACCGCGCCCCCTCGATTCCCCAATTAGAAGCGGGCGAAGTGCTCGGCGAAATGTCATTTATCGAGGCGCAATCGCCTACGGCGACCGTTGTGGCGGCCAAAGATAGTTTTGTCTTGGCCATACCCCGCGAGCGATTATCCAAAAAGCTCACATCAGATAGCGCGTTTGCGGCCCGCTTTTATAAAGCCTTGGCCGTGTTTTTATCTTACCGCCTGCGTGATACGATGGGATATGGTAGCGTAGAAATCGTATCGGATGATGAACTCGATAGCGCGGTCATGGATACGCTCTATATGGCCGGTATGCGCTTTGATCGTATCTTGGAAGAAACCCTAAAATAAAGGCGACTCTGTGAGCGACGAACCGAAAAAAGACAAAAACAACAAAGTTTTCCGTAAAGCTGCCTTAGAGCGATTATCGTCTCCCGATCAACTCGACACACTCATGCAGATTACGACCCCGCGTGCCTGGTTAGCGCTGGCGGTTATCGGGGCGCTCGTGCTCGCGCTAATCGCCTGGTCTATTCTGGGAGAGTTAACCGACACCGTCGATGGTGTTGGCTTTTTGACCTCCACCACAGGCGACGCGCCCCAGGCGATTATTTTCGCGCCCACAGCGGGCCAACTGACGAGCATCACAGTTAGCGTCGGCGATAGGGTGCAGGCTGGGGACGTCGTGGCCCAGATGACGCCCCAGGAGGCCGACGGCGACGTGCAGACGATTGAAGTCACAGCGCCTGGGGCTGGCGAAATCACCGCGCAGTTTGTCGCCACCTCGGATGCTGTCGAGGCAAACCAACCCCTTTTGAGCTTAGCGCCTGATGCAGATACATCTGGCAGCCCATTACAAGCGCTCATCTATGTGCCGTTTATTGACGCCCAAGACATACAAGCAGGGATGGACGTTCGAATTTCGCCCCTGCCTTTCCCATCCCAGGAATATGGGTTTTTGCTGGGGGAAATTCAGTTCGTCGGCCAAACAATTGCAACGAATGAAGCCGCGCGCGCGGCCTTCCCAGATGAATCCGTTTTGCAGGTGATTGTTCAACTCGAAACGGATGACACCCCCAGCGGCTACGCCTGGACATTGGCCGACGGCCCCGAGGGCGAAATCCGCCCTGAAACCCCCGTGCAGGCCACCATTATCATCGCAGAAACCCGCCCGATTGCGCGCGTCTTCCCGGTTTTGGGTGAGTAAATAGCCATGAGCGAAAAATACCCACTCGGCAAATCGCCCGACCCCATATCCGCGAATAAACGGGTGCGCACGCCCACAGTTTTGCAGATGGAAGCGGTAGAATGTGGCGCGGCGGCCCTGGGGATGGTCTTGGGCTATTATGGGCGGATTTTGCCATTAGAAGAACTGCGCCTGGAATGCGGCGTTTCGCGCGATGGCAGTAAGGCGAGCAACATCGCCAAAGCGGCGCGCAAATTCGGCCTAGAAGCCAAAGGCTTCCGCAAAGAACCCAAAGAATTGCACTACCTGCCCTTGCCGATTATCGTCTTCTGGAACTTCAACCACTTTATCGTGGTAGAAGGCTTCAAAAATGGGAAGGTTTACATCAACGACCCGGCGATGGGCCCCCGCACCCTGACTGATGAAGAATTTGACCAGTCCTTCACGGGTGTGGCGATTGGATTCCAGAAAACGGAGGACTTCACCAAAGGGGGCCGCAAACCCAGCCTGATCGGCGCATTACGGCGCCGCTTGCGTGGCTCGGAGGCCGCGCTTTTGTACATCCTGCTGGCGAGTATCGCCTTAACGGTGCCTGGTTTGCTCTTGCCGACCTTTACCCGCCTATTTGTGGATAATGTACTAGTGCGCGGCGAAGATCGGATGCTAGATGGCATTTTGTTGGGCTTGTTAGGGATCAGCCTGGCGTTGGGGTTGCTTACTCTGATCCAACTGACGTATTTGCTGCGTCTGGAAACCAAATTAGCGGTCAGTACCTCCAGCAAGTTTTTCTGGCATATCTTGCGCTTGCCGATGTACTTCTTCACACAACGCTATTCGGGCGATGTCTCGAACCGCATCGAGATCAACAACCGGGTGGCGGAGCTACTATCGCGCGACCTGGCGACGACGATGTTGGGATTGCTGTTAGTGGTCTTCTATGCCGCGTTGATGATCCAATATGACATCATCTTGACGCTCATTGGCGTCGGCATCGCGTTAATTAATCTGTTCGCCTTGCGCTATTTCTCGCGACGGCGGCGCGACGCGAACCAGCGTTTGCTGCAAGAGAATAGCGGCTTGATGGGCGTCTCGATGAACGGCTTGCAGATTATCGAAACCTTGAAAGCCACCGGTTCGGAATCTGACTTTTTCGCTAATTGGGCGGGCAGCCATGCCAAGACCATCAACGCCGAGCAGCAACTCAATATGCTATCTCGGACGCTAAATGTCATTCCGCCTTTGCTGATCGCCCTTAACACAGCCGTGATTCTGGTGGTGGGTAGTTGGCGCGTGATGGACGGCGCGTTAACGGTGGGTATGCTGGTCGCTTTTCAGGTGCTAATGGCCAGCTTCTTGCAGCCAGTCACCGATATGGTCAATCTGGGCTCGCGTTTACAAGAAGCCGAAGGCGATATGAATCGCTTGGACGATGTGCTACGCCACCAACGCGACCCCGAAATTGAGCGCGACTCCGGCGAAACTATCCAGACCATCAAACTCTCAGGCGCTGTGGAATTACGGAACGTCACGTTTGGCTACAGTCTACTAGAACAACCCTTGATTCAGGACCTGAGCCTCAGTATTCAGCCCGGCGAGCGTATCGCGCTGGTCGGCGGCTCGGGCAGTGGTAAATCCACGGTGGCGAAGTTGATCGTGGGCCTATATGCGCCGTGGGAGGGTGACATCCTGTTCGATGACCAATCGCGCAAGCACATCCCGCGCACCACGCTGAGCAATTCGATTGCCATGGTGGATCAGGATATTTTTCTGTTTGAGGGCACCGTGCGCGAGAACCTCACGTTGTGGGATGACACCATTCCGCAGGCGCGCGTGGTGCAAGCCACCCAGGACGCGCAAATTTATCGCGAGATCAGCGAGCGGCCCGGCGCGTATCACTACATGATCGAAGAAGGCGGGCGCAATTGGTCCGGCGGGCAACGCCAACGGCTCGAAATCGCGCGGGCATTGGTGAATGATCCATCCATTCTGGTGTTGGACGAAGCCACCAGCGCGCTAGACCCTATCACTGAAAAAGCTATTGCTGATAATTTGCGCATTCGCGGGTGTACGACCATCATCGTCGCGCATCGTCTGAGCACCATCCGGGATGTGGATGAGATCATCGTGCTAGATCATGGCCAAATTGTGCAGCGCGGCTCGCATGAAGAACTCATTACTCAGGAGGGCCATTACGCGCAACTCATCAAGGCCGAAGCACCCCAACGTCAACGGAATAAACTGGATCAGATTTTCGATCAATTGGGTGATTTGTAATGACAAACGATTCTATCAAGCTCACATCCGAGGACATGAACATCTGGGAGTTGTTCCTCGTTCGGGCGCGCTATCGTGATACCCAGCGGGTTAAGCTAGAGCCCAAGCAACGCATCTGGCTGAACAACCCTGATGAGGTCTACATCATCTATCAGGGGATAGCGCATATATTTATCGCTGACTTGGACGAAAATGGCGCGGCGGGTGCGCGCCAATTTTTATTCAGTGCGGGGACGGGCAATTTACTCTTTGGCATTTATACGGCCCATCATCAAAAAGCCGTCATTCTGGATGGTGCACCGGGTACCGATTTTCTCAAAATGTCGCTGAGCGATTTTCGTGATTTGGCCGACGAGCGGGATGAACTTGCGCAGGTCGTCGCCTTGATGGTGGATCGCTGGCTCAGCCGCCTGCCTAAAGCTCTGCGGGTAGAGGCTGCGCCGAAGGATTTCATTTCAGCGGGCGATGTCCATCAGCTAGAAGCGGGCGATGTACTGCGTTACTTGCAAGGTGCCATATGGGTGCGGCTTAAGTCTGGCAGCGCGATGATCATGGGCAATGAAAGCCAGATCCTTGGCCCCGAAGATGGCTTGGTGCCCCTGATGAAGCAGTCTTGGTTTACCTTTCGCGCGCCTAGCGAGGTCGAATATGCGAGCACATATGACCTGCTCAAAGATGGTAGCCTGATCGAACGCTTGCAACATATTCATCGAAATAACTTTGATTTTATCGCTCGGAGGATGGATCAAGCCGAAGCCGATGAACATCTGCGGCTTCAGCGCAAACACGCCGATGATGATCGCCGCTTGGCGCAAGCTCTAAACGATGTCGCCGGCGTCCTGAGCCAGGCATCCGGTGCCACCGTACCCTATTCCGACACACAAGACCCGTTTTTCATGGCCGCCGAAAAGGTCGCCGCCTACGAGGGTATCCAACTCGTACAACCTGCCGAATATCAGGTGCGCCAATCGTTTCAACGTCCCTTAATCGAGATCGCGCGCGCCTCGCGGGTGCGCACCCGGCGAGTATCGCTGCGCGGCGAATGGTGGCGCCAGGATAACGGCGCGCTTTTGGGGTTCATGAAAGCCGATGATACACCGGTGGCGCTCTTGCCGACCTCACCCAGCAGTTACGAGATGCTCAACCCCCAAACGGGCGAGCGAACGCCCATCACGGACGAAGTCGCGTATACTTTGTCGTATTTCGCGCATACGTTTTATCGGCGCTTTGCCGATCAGGCCATCACGGCTATGGAAATGTTGCGCTTCGGCTTGCGCGATGTGCGGCGCGATATGCGCATGATCCTGCTTGTAGGGTCGCTGGTGGGTATTTTGCAAATCGCGAATCCCATCGTTACCCAATTCATTTTCGACGACATCATCCCGGCGGGCGACCGGAGCTTGCTCTTGCAGATTGGCGGCGCGCTGGTGGGAATCGCCGTGGCCATCGCGCTACTGACGATTGTGCAAGGCGCGGCCATCATCCGCATCGAAAGTAAAGCCGAGGGCTCGATTCAACCCGCTTTATGGGATCGCTTGCTAGAATTGCCCGTGTCATTCTTTCGCGACTATACCGCCGGCGATTTGGGCACTCGCGCGATGGGCATCAGCGTCATGCGGGGGATTATCTCCGGCATGACGGCCATGTCGATCATCTCGGGCGTATTTTCGATCTTTAACCTCTTTTTGATGCTGTATTACAGCCTTACGCTGGGGCTTATCGCGCTGGGGTTGGTGCTGCTGGCCATGCTCATCACGGCCTATGCGGGCTATGCGAATGTGAAAATCCAGCGTAGTGTATCCGACTTTCAAGGCAAGCTGGCTGGGTATATGCTGCAATTCATCAATGGCATCGCCAAATTCCGCGTAGCCGAAGCCGAAGACCGCATTTTTTCCTTTTGGGCCAAAAAGTACAGCCAACAGCGTCAGGCGACCTTCCGCGCGCGGATGGTAGAAAATCGGCTGCAAATATTCCTGGCGGCCTTTCCGGCGATATCGTTGCTGGTGCTGTTCTGGGCCTTGGGGCGGGGTAATATAGACCTGACGGTGGGCACCTTTTTGGCCTTTAATACGGCCTACACCCAATTTTTGGGCGCGGCGCTCCAACTCAGCGGGGCTATTGTCGTCATCTTGGCGATTGTGCCGCTTTACGAACGCGCCAAACCCATTTTGGATACCTTGCCGGAGATCAATAACGACAAGACCCCTCCGCCAGAGCTAGAAGGGCATATCGAAGTCGTGGGCCTCTCGTTCCGGTATACCGAGGACGGCCCGCTTGCACTGCACGATGTCTCGTTTACGGTGGAAAGAGGGCAGTTTGTCGCCTTGGTAGGGGCTTCTGGCAGCGGTAAATCGACCATCATGCGCTTGCTGCTGGGGTTCGAAGCCCCAGAAACAGGCGCGGTTTACTACGATGGGCTTGACCTGGATGATCTGGACGTGCGCGGCGTGCGGCGGCAGATTGGGGTGGTGTTGCAGAATAGCAAACTGATGTCGGGTAGCGATATTTACACGAATATCATCGGAGCCACGACCTTGACCATGGAAGACGCCTGGCAAGCCGCCGAGAATTCTGGCTTTGCGCCGGATATTCGCGAGATGCCCATGGGCATGCATACGGTGGTGGCGGAAGGCGGCGGCACGCTCTCTGGCGGGCAACGGCAGCGCTTGCTCATCGCGCGGGCGATTGTCAATAAGCCGCGTTTGCTCTTTTTTGACGAAGCCACCAGCGCGTTAGACAATCGCACGCAAGCGATTGTCAGCGAAAGCCTAGAAAAGCTGGATACCACCCGGCTGGTGATCGCCCACCGCCTGAGCACCATCATGAACGCCGATAAAATCATCGTGATGGACAAGGGGCGGATCGTGCAACAAGGGACATATACTGAATTAATGCAACAGGGCGGGCCATTCGCCGATCTGGCCGCCCGTCAACTGACCTAATGACTGACTAACCAAGCATTTCGAAAGCGAGTTCTTGTATGCAAAAGCCAAAACTGCGCAGCCACTATCACCCCGAACCCTTGCCCGATGAGAACGTGGTGCTGCTGCTCTCCGAGAAGGGCCATTCCGTGCTAAGCGGCGAAGCCTATGTCCATCTCATCCCGTACATGACCGGCCAATATACGGTTCAGGAAATCGTGCAGAGCCTGAATGGCAAGGTGCCCTTCATGCAAGTGCAATATGCCATTTCAATGCTCAAACAGCGCGGGTTCATCACCGAAGCCCAGGATGCACTCCCCCCCGCACAAGAAGCCTTCTGGAATCTCTTGGAGATCGAAGCAGAGACGGCGCTAACGCGCCAGGGCGGCGCGCGGGTGGCCGTGCACGCGATGGGTGATACTGACGCGGGGCCGTTGCAGGATTTGCTGGGCACCGTGGGGCTGGCGGTCACCACTGACGATGCTGATTTTTCCGTCGTCGTGACGGATGATTATATGCGCCCGGCTTTGGAAGACCTCGGCGCGCGTTTCTATGCCCAAGGGCAGCCGTGGATGGTCGTCAAGCCGAACGGGGTTTATACCTGGGTGGGGCCGATCTTGCGCGGGGATGATACGGCTTGTTGGGCCTGCCTGACGCAACGCATCCGCGCTAATCGCGAAGTGGATACGTTTTTGCAAGAGAAAAAGGCCCTGCGCGATCCGTTCCCGGTGGCGCGCGCGCAATTGCCCACCACCACCATGACGACCCTGAACATGGCCGCCAACGCTATCGCGCATTATGTGGTCGCTGGGGAGCACCCGTCCTTGGTGGGGCGCATCATGGAAATTGACCAGCGCACCGGCGAAACCAGCTTTCATTATGTGGTCAAGCAGCCCCAGTGCCCTGTCTGCGGCGACCCGGATGCGTATATCGAACAAGCACGCCAGCCCGTGCAACTTCAGAGCCGCCCCAAGCACTTCACCGCTGACGGTGGGCACCGCGCGCTGACGCCCGAGCAGATGCTAGAGCGCTACGAGCATCACGTCAGCCCCATTACGGGGGTGATCTACTATCTGGGGCTGCGCACCGCCGAGTCCGGCCTGGTGTATATTTACGACGCCGCCAATAATTTTGCCTTTCGGCATGATCGCTGGGCGACCCTGCGCAACAGCATGCTGCAACGCAGCGCGGGCAAGGGTATGACCCAAACTCAAGCGAAGGCCAGCGGCCTAGGGGAAGGCATCGAGCGCTATTGTGGCCTCTATCGCCCCGTGGATAAAGCGGTGGCACGCCAAGCGACTTATCACGAATTGGGTGATGCGGCTATCGACCCCGTGGTGCTGTTCCAGTTCAGCGAACGCCAATTCGAAACCGCCGAACACTGGAGCAAGATCAGCCCCCGGCATGTGGTGCCCGCGCCCTTTGACCCCGATAAAACCATTGATTGGACGCCGGTTTGGTCGTTGACCGAAGATCGCGTCAAATACGTGCCGACCGCCTTCGCCTACTATGGCTATTGGGAGCCTGAGCGCTTTCACGAAGCGTTCTGCTGGGCGGATTCCAATGGCTGTGCTTCCGGCAGCAATTTGGAGGAAGCCGTTTTGCAAGGCTTTATGGAAGCCATCGAGCGGGATAATATCGCGATCTGGTGGTATAACCGCCTCCAGCGCCCCCGCGTGGATTTAGCCAGCTTCCAAGACCCCTATTTTGATCGGCTGCTGGCCTTCTACGAAGGGCTAGGCCGCGATACCTGGGTCATCGACATCACCAACGATTTGGGCATCCCGACCTTCGCGGCGGTCTCGCGCCGCCGGGCGGAAAAAGAACAACTCTGCGTGGGCTACGGATCGCACTTCGATGCGCGCATTGCTATCGCCCGCGCCCTGACGGAAATCAACGAGATGTATTCGGCCTTTCCGCAAATCATCGATATGGAAGCCAGCACCCACGATCAATCCGATGGCGAGATCACAAGCTGGATGCAAAACGCCACCGTCAAGGAACACTATTATCTGATGCCTGACGACACGCTGCCGCCCAAAACCAAAGCGGATTATCCGCGCTTGTGGCAGGACGACCTGCGCGACGACATCCTGCGTGGGGTTGAGATTCTGCAAGCGCACGGTATAGAAACGCTGGTGCTCGATCAAACCCGCCCGGACGTGGGGATGGGTGTCGCGCGGGTCATTGCGCCCGGGCTGCGGCATTTTTGGGCGCGCTTTGGCCCAGGGCGTCTGTATGATGTGCCCGTCCAGTTGGGTTGGCTGGATGAACCCACCCCCGAAGAAGACCTGAATCCAATCCCGATGTTCTTTTAAGGGGGAACCATGACGGATATATGGCTTTCGTTCAAAGATGATGTCACGTTAACGGAAAACGGCCCCGACCGTTTGCAGCTTAAGACGTCCATTTCGCGCACCGAATTGACGGATTTATCGGCAGGCGCGATGGCGGTGCTCCACGCCCTAGCGGATGGCGGCCTGACCGACCCCGGCATGCGCGCGCTAGTGGCCGAGCATGATGGCCCATCGGGCATGTTCAAATTCTTTCAGATATTCCCGCGCCTGGTGAGCGCGGGCGCGGTGTGCTATACCCTGCACCACGACGATGCGCCGCTGCTGACGCTCGTCCCGGCGTCGCCGTATTTCCGGCGCAATAAGGACGAGATTCCGCCGGATGCACGCTTTCAATTGTCGCGGTTTGCCTACGTGCATCTGGAAAACGGCCAGATATTGCTCGAAAGCGCGCGCGGTTTCGCGCGCCTGGTCATCCACGAGACAGCGTTAATGTCCCTGGTCGGGTTATTGGCGACGCCGCAAAGCTGGACGAGTGCGGCAGACACGCTTGGCAACATCCCACCGGATGTAATGCATGTAGTCTTTCAGTTTTTGCGCAGTGTGCAGGCCCTTACCGAACCGCAAGACGGCACAACCGCCGAAGATGCCAACACCACGTTGCGCCAATGGGATTTTCATGACTTGCTGTTCCACGCC
>DAOTVD010000363.1:0-11905 GCA_034437075.1 Anaerolineae bacterium | reverse complement strand
ATGGCCAGTTGAACGACCAACAAGCCGAGCGACTGACGAAAGTGGTGGTCAATTCGCGCCATTTGCTCGAACTCATTAACGATGTGCTAGACTTAAGCAAGATCAACGCCGGGCAAATGGAGCTTGCGTATAGCTCTATGGATGTGAAAGCCGTCTTAAGCGACGCGGTTTCGGCTCTGGCGCCCCTGGCAGAAGACAAAGCGCTAGCCCTGACACTGGACGCCCCCGCGCAGCTTAGCATCCAGGCCGATGCACCGCGCCTGCGCCAGGTCTTTATCAACCTGATCGGGAATGCCATCAAATTTACCGAAAACGGTAGCATCACCGTGACCGCCCGCCGCACGGACGATTTACTGCGGGTCAGCGTGCAGGATACCGGCATTGGTATCGCCCCGGAGCATCAGCACGTCATTTTCGATGAATTTCGCCAGGCCGACGGCGGCTCGACCCGCCGTTACCAAGGGACGGGCTTGGGGTTGGCCATCTCGAAGCGCATCGTGGATATGCATGGCGGCAGCATCGACGTGCAGAGTGCCCCCGGCGAAGGCAGCACCTTTACGGTAGTCTTGCCCGTATTGCCCACCCCCGCGCCGCTCGTCGCCGAAGCCGCCACGCCTACCTGACGCTTACCCGGCGCGGGCTTGTCCGCCGGGCACCTGGCTCGTAGAATCGCGCCTGAAGACTGTTCCAGAAAGTATCGCCTTAACTCATGAACGTGAATCGCGCCTACAACACCAATACCCAACAACGTCCCCGTATTGCGCCCCAAGTTGCCGAACTATGGTCGAAATTTGACATGATCTTGCTCGGCGCGGTGGCCCTGCTGGTGCTCGTCGGCATGTTGTTTATCCGCAGCGCCACGCTAGACGCCATCGACCCGATTTTGATCGGACGCCTGCAAAGCCAAATTATCTATGCTTTTTTGGGCTTTGGGGTGTTGTTCGTCATGACCATGATCGACTATCGCTTGCTGGGCGTATTGGAGCCTTATATCTATGGTAGCCTGGTGTTTAGCCTGGGGCTGGTGGCGGTCGCGGGGCAGGTGGGCGGCGCGGGTGCGCAGCGCTGGCTGGATGTCGGCATCCCGATTCAACCGTCCGAAATCGGTAAAATGCTCATTATCATCGCGCTAGGGATGCACCTGACGCGCCGTTACCACAAGCTCGACCGCTTTAGCACGGTCATCGTCAGCATCTTGTATATGGCAATCCCTATGGCCCTGATTTTCATTCAGCCCAATCTGGGGAATACGATTGCGTTTGCCGTCATCTGGTTCGTGATGATCTGGGGCGCGGGCTTGCGCCTACGTCATCTGGCCATTTTGATCTTGGTCGTGTTCGTCTCCTTGCCCGTTTTATGGGTCAATATGGAGGAATACCAACAGCGGCGCATCACGACATTTATTGACCCCGACAGCGACCCCGACGCGCAGTTCAACGTCGATCAATCGCTGATTAGCATCGGCAGCGGCGGTTTGCTGGGCAAGGGCTACGCCAGCGGCAGCCAAACCCAAGGACGTTTTTTGCGCGTGCGCCATACCGACTTCATTTTTAGCGTCATCGCCCACGAAACCGGATTTTTGGGCGCGGCCACCGTGCTGACCCTGTTGGGGGTGGTCATCTGGCGGATTACCCGCGCAGCGGCCAAAGCCCGCGACCCACTGGGCAGCCTCATCTGTTATGGCGTCGCGGGCATCATCTTCTTTCAGACCTTCACCGCCGTGGGGATGAATGTCGCGCTTTTGCCCGTCACAGGGCTAACCTTGCCTTTTGTGAGTTCCGGCGGCACGTCACTCCTATCGTTGCTGTTCGGGATCGGCCTGGTGCAGAGCGTCAACTTGCGCCGCGAGTCCGTCCGCCTAGGCTCGGTGTACGAATAGCGGCCTACCAGATGGCGGCCCATAGCGCGTCGCGAAACTCCATCCAGATATTGGCCATCAAATCTTGCAGATTCTCCACGTCTTCGGCGGTGTAATCTGTGGGCTTGTTCGCCACACCAACCACCGCCACGATGCTGTCGCCCTCAAAGATAGGCGTGTTCATGTGGCGTATTAGCGGCACATGCCCCTCTGGCGTGCCGCGTTTGCTGGGGCGGCTCGTGGTGGCGTAATTGTTGGTAATGATGGCCTGACGCTCGCGCACGGCATCGCCCCACATCCCGGTTTCGGTGACGTGATACACGGCGGGTTTGTCCACAATCTGGCACGCTTGCATCACGCTCTTAGAGTAGCCCAACAGCGTCAGATGTTCGCCATCTAGGTCGGAGGCATAAAAATAGGCTACTTCGGAAGCGGTAATGTCGCACATGGCTTCGATGATAGCATCCCGAAATTGGGGCATCGGTAGGTCGGTTAGGGTGGATAAATGGACGAGGTGGTCATATACATGTTGTTGCACGCTGAATCTCCCTAGCTATGCTTGGTCTTTATGCAAAATAGCGTCTTTCTCAATTGTTTCACAATCATAGATTAATATAATGTGCACAACCGGAGCACGTACCAAATGATACGCCCGGCCTATGACAAACCTCCCTAGTTGGCAAATATGACAAAACGCTTGCATTCGGGCCCGCCATCCGGTAGAGTGTGGCGCATTATGCTGAATACGCCCTGCTTTGCCCTGGCGAAATACCCCGTTTGTTGTTGTTGTCGACAACATCTATTTGCCTTCCGGGACACCTAACCGGCGCTAGTTATCCGCGCCCTTGCTCGCCAAGCTGACCGTCCCGGCCAGCTTTTTTTGTTTACACGCATCACAAGATCGAGGAGTACCAAGACCATGAGCGACACTGTAGAACGTCAGTTAAACTTCAACACCCTGGCGGTGCATGCGGGCTACCAGCCCGACCCCACCACCGGCGCGCGCGCCGTACCCATCTACCAGACTACCGCCTACCAGTTTCAGGATACCGACCACGCCGCGCGCCTGTTCGCGCTGCAAGAGCCCGGCAATATCTATTCGCGCATCATGAACCCCACCAATGGGGTTTTTGAGGAACGCCTGGCCGCGCTAGAGGGTGGTGTGGGGGCTTTGGCCTTGGCCAGCGGGCAAGCCGCCGAGACGCTCGCGTTGCTCACCATCTGCCAGGCCGGGGATGAGATCATCTCTAGCAGCGCGGTGTATGGCGGCACCTATACGCTGCTGGCCTATACGCTCAAGCGCATGGGCATTACCACCCATTTTGTCGATAGCCTAGAGCCCGACGCTATGGCAGCCAAAATCACCGACAAAACACGCCTGATCTACCTGGAAACCATCGGCAACCCCGCCTTGCATGTGGCCGACTTCCAAGCGATTGCCGACATGGCCCACAGCCATAATATTCCCGTGGTGGTGGATAACACCTTCGGCACGCCCTATCTCATTAACCCCATTGAACATGGCGTGGACATCGTCGTGCACAGCACCACTAAATGGATTAGCGGCCACGGCCTGACCATCGGCGGCGCGATCATCGACGGCGGCAAGTTCGACTGGATGAGCGGGCGGCATCCCATCTTCAGCGAACCCGAACCCGCCTACCATGGCTTGGTGATGGGCGAAGCGCTGGGCGAAATGGCCTTCATCCTGCGCGCGCGGGTCGTCGGTTTGCGTGATATGGGCGCGCGGCAAGCGCCGTTTGAGAGCTTCCTGAGCATGATCGGCCTGGAAACCTTGCCCCTGCGCATGCAGCGCCATTGCGACAACGCCTTGGCCGTCGCCCGGCACCTAAGCGACCATCCCCAGGTGAAGTGGGTCAACTACCCCGGTTTGCCCAACCACCCCACCTATGACACCGCGCAGAAGTACCTGCCGCGCGGCCAGGGTGCGGTCGTCGGTTTTGGGATCGAAGGCGGCAAAGCAGCGGGTGCTAAGTTTATCGATAACCTGATGCTCTTTAGCCACCTGGCCAACGTGGGCGACGCGCGTTCGCTGGCGATTCACCCCGCCACGACGACCCATCAGCAGCTATCGACGGCAGAACAAGTCGCCAGCGGTGTTACGGATGATTACGTGCGCTTGGCGATTGGCATCGAAGACATTGATGATATTTTGTGGGATTTAGACCAGGCTTTGCACGCCACCACAGCCTAGCCGGATAACCATATCGACTGACTCGCCAAACCGCGCCACATAGGCTCACAAGGGGCTTAAGCCCCTTGTGACTTCATTCATTTTGCAGAATTTTGAGGCTGTGGCGCGCGGCGTTACGGGCGCGGGGTTAGCGTAACATCGAAGGTTAGTTCTTCGGTGCCGTCGGGCGTCGCGCGCAAGACGGTCGCGGTGACGGTATCGCCGGGCAGCGTCTCGGTAGCCAGGTAAAAGAGCAAGCCGCCGATATTGTTGATGGGTTCGCCGTCTACAGCGGTCAAAATATCGGCAGATTCGAGGATGGGCTGGCCGTCTTCGCCTGTGGCTTGTTCGGCGCTCATGACGCCCGCGCGGGCCGCCGGGGCACCTTGCACGGCTTCGATGACCAGAATACCTTGCTGGTCATTGTCTAGGCCGAATTGCTCGATGATGTTAATGCTCATATTCGTGCCCGAGATGCCGATATAGCTGTAATCAACATGGCCCTGGTCGATGAGCGCCCGCGCGACGCGCTGGGTCAGATTACCGGGGATGGCGAAACCAACCCCCGCGCTAGCGCCGCTGCGACTGATGATCTGCGAATTGACGCCGACCACATTGCCGGAGGCATCCAACAAGGGGCCGCCGCTGTTGCCGGGGTTGATGGCCGCGTCGGTCTGGATGACGCCACCAATGGAGAATTCTTCTAGGCCGCTAATCGTACGGTTCAGGGCGCCAATTAGGCCGCTGGTGAGCGTCCATTCTTGGCCAAAAGGGCTGCCGATGGCGTATACGGGTTGGCCCACGATCAATTGGCTACTGTCGGCAAAGCTCAGCGGGTCAAGTTCGGGCGGGGGTGCATCGGCTTCGATAACCGCCAGATCGGAGTCGGGGTCTAGCCCCACCACGCGAGCGCGGGCCAGAGTGCCGTCACGGAAATTCACGATGATGTCTTCGGCATCGGCCACCACATGGTTATTGGTGATGATATGGCCGTCGGTGTCGTACACAAAGCCGGAGCCATTGCCAGCGCCTTGCGCGGTCACTACCTGGATGGACACCACCGAGGGACTAATGCGTTGGTAGATTTCGGCGGCGGTGGGTTCGGCTTCCGTCGCAGTTTGGTTGGCGTCGTCCTGCGCTAGGGCCGGGAACGCGCCCAGCAAGACAGTCAGGGCCAGTACGATCAGCGCGGCGAGCATAATATGCGTGCGTTTTAACATAGCTCCTCCTTTTAGGAATAAATGCTCGGGGGGTGGGGAGTTATCGTCAGGGTATCCGCCGTTACGAGGTCGATTCGTGGTCGGGGAGTTTCTGGAAAACGTTTTTTTCGACATTCAGGCGAATGTGCGACTGTAAGACTTCGGCAATCCAGAAAGTTGGCACGCGCTTATGGTTGGGGAACAAAAAGCCGCTAGAGATAATCATATGCGTGGCGCGGCCTTCCTCATCCACCAGCACTTCATCCACTTTGCCGACGTGCTCATCTTTGGCGTCGTAAACGTCCGTTTCTGCGGAAATCGGCACGGTGCCTTCGGGGATGGCCATTTCCTTTTCCATTTCTACGGCGCTATACTGCGGGCCATCCATAAAAAAGGGCGGATACCCCAGGGGCTGCGAACTGACCACATAGGGCGGATACCAGTACATGGGGTCTACACCCTTGGGGGCTTCGCGGACGGGTTGGCCGCTGGTGGAGACGATATAATGCTGCTCGACGTAATCGGGCAGGGCAGCGGGGTCGATGTCGCCATTGACGGTCACTTGGTCGTCGTTGGCCTCGCGGATGTAATCTACCGGGATGACCTTATCGGTGCTGAAGAAGAAACCTTTGCGCACCACAATATGGCTCACTTGGTGATTGCCGGGGTTGATGACCACGCGATGCACATCGCCCAGGGATTGCCCGGTTTCGTCCACTACGGTCGTTCCCATGTTGATATGATGTATGGGGTTCTCGGGTGTATGTTTCATGGAATAACCTTTCTGTCCTGTGTTGTCTGTTCATACTGTAAGGGTTGCCCGCGCCTCTAGGCACAGGCAATCGGGCACTGTGGGGCTGGGCCAGATGACCCATTTTCGCTTGGCTCGGGGTCTTAGGCTGTTCCAGAAAAATAATGACCCCTCCCCAACAGCGTGAGCCGCTACACCGTCCACTGATTTAGGCTTTTCCAAGTCTTTAACTATGCCGCTTGCTTTTGTCGAAAAGGATACCGTCTTGATTTTACCCCCCTCTAGCTCCCCCCGAATTCAGGGGGAGAACTTACTCGTGCGCATAATGGCCCCTCCCTGAATTCGGGGAGGGGGATGGGGAGGGGTAATTATTTTTCTGGAAAAGCCTTAGTCCATTGGCACCTTTATTTGTGAAATAAATCACTTGCGCTGATCGCCCAGCGGGTGTAGGGTAAAAAGAATGGGGCGGCCAATCGCTGGGTCCATCCACGGCTGGCTGCTGATTACCTATGGCATAGCTGTCGCCTATAGCGCCCATCCCTCACCCGCCGCCCCCGGCGGGTTTTTGAGTTTAGGCTTACGCATGCGCGCGTCTTAGAACCACATAAGCCTTTAATGGACCCGGTCCTGTAATATATTCAATAACATAAAACGTGTGCTAGGATAAACGTACTAGTTCATTCATAAAACGATAGAGTTATCATGACGACATCTATGCCTCAATCTTCACAAAACCCCTCTATATCGCTCTATCAAACCCCGCCGCCAGCGCACATCCTGGTGGTGGAAGATGACCCGCAGGTTCAGCGGATGGTACGGCGCCAACTGCGCGAGCAGCCCTACGAATTAACCCTGGCGCAGGATGCCCAACAAGCCTGGCATCATCTGCAAACGACGACGTTTGATCTGGTCGTGCTGGATGTTATGTTGCCGGGTATGGATGGTTTCGCGCTATGTGCCCGCCTGCGCGAGCAATTCGCGCCCCTGGCCCTACCCGTGCTCGTCCTCAGCGCCCTGGGCGAGGATGCCCATACCCAGCAACGCGGCCTAGACGTAGGCGCGAATGCCTTTTTGGGCAAGCCCTACAGCGCCAAAACGCTCATCCAACAGATCGAGAGCTTGCTGCAAGACAAGCGCATGCACGAGCGCGTAAAGAGCCATACGGCGGCTCAGGTCTTGGGCTCGGTGCACCAGCAGATTATGCCGGATAGCGACGCCCTCACCGAACAGCTAAACGCGGCGCTCCTCGTCATTGATTTGGCCGCTTTTTTGCCCCCCAGCGGCGAAGCACTGCCGCCAGACTCGCTAAACGAGATGGATGCATTACTGCATCAGATGATGGCCTGCATTGAAGCCTACGGCGGCGGCGCGGTAGAAGGCACCCATCATCAGTTAATGGCCGGGTTTAATGTCTTGCACCCGCTAGAAGACCCACTTACGGCAGCCCTGGACGCGGCCCTAGCCCTGCAAGACCTCATCGGCGGGACGCGCGCGGCAGTCCCGATGGGTGTGCATGGTGGCCCAGTGAGCGTGCGGCGATGGCCGGGCGGGTCGTTGCGCTATATGCGCACTGTGCAGGGCACTACCGTCGATGTCGTGCGGCAGATGGCGCGCTTGGCCCTGCCCGGCAACATTGCCCTCTCGGCAACGGCTTACGCAGCGGCCAGCGCACATTTAGACACCTACCCCAGCCTCTCGGTTGAGCGCTTATTTGGGGTGCCTGTGCCCGAGTCCGCCAATACGCAGACGGTCTACCAAGTGCGCGCGGGCTAGGCTACTGCGCAATGCGCAAACTGGCTAGCAGCAAGTTGGGATTCTGGCGATAGCTGGACCACAGCGCGCGCCCTTCGGCGATGTCCGTCACGATGAGCGCCAGACTATGGTTCACGGGCGTGGCTAAGCCCATCTCGTGGGCCGCGACGGCAATCGCGCCGTTCAAATAGGCGGCACTACTGCGCCCGGTGTGCAGTTCGCCCCGTAGATGGGGCGGTCGGGGCACCTGGCGCAGCACCGCCCCCGCCAATGGACGCGGCACCCAGCGCAGTGCATCCCACAGGCGCGGCAGATTCACCCCCGGCAAGCCCGTCAGGGCCACGCCTTTACGCTGCAAAATGGCGTAGGCTTCACCGAGTTGTTGGTGCTCCCACGCGAAATAATCCGGCGTGGTGTACACCCGCGCGGGCGGAATATCCAGGATGGTGCTCAGCGCGTTAGCCTGGATGCCCCACACCACGCTACTCCATAGCAAGCTGTCTTGTGTCGCCGAGGCAACCGGCGCGCCCAGCAGCTTGAACCAGCGCACGATCTCCAGGCTACGGGGGTGGCCATTTTGCACCGTGAAGCCGCCCCAATCATCGACTATGATCGTATTCAACAGCGGTTCGGCGGGTCGTTCGGGATGCGTCACGAACTGCGGGATGCGTGTCGGCACCACAGCCAGGCTATGTTCCGCGCCAAACAAGCTTTCGATCTGCTGTTGGGGGCCGACCCCCAGCCCGACCCACACCATAAAGGGTGGCGCTTCGCCGGGCGGCACGAAGGTCGCCAGATGATGCAGATTGGCGGCCACTTGCCAGGCCGGGCACGCCAGCACGATCATATCGGGCCGGGGGGATTGCGCCATGGCGGTGATGAGCGGCACCTGGGGCAGGCGTTCGGCCTCCACGACCAGCCCGCCTGCGTCCTCAATGGCTGCTGCAATCGCCTCGGAGGCCAACCACGTCACCGCGCCATGCGCGGCCCAGCGGGTCGCCAACCAACCCGCTAGCGCTGTATCGCCCCATACCAGAATCCGTTGCTCGGCCCTCACTTTTTGCGCCGGGACTTCTTGGCCGCTTCGGCGGTTTCGCCAACGGGCTTAAACGTATCCGCATGGAAGATGCCCGCCACCGCGCCACCCCCGAAAATCCCGGCCAGGTAAATGGCCACCTCCACAAAATCTTGGGGGTCTTCGGCCAGCAAAGCTGGGCCGAGCGTGCGCGCCGGATTCACCGAGGCGCCCGTCAGCGCACCGCCGAGCAAAATACACGCCGCCAGCGTGAAGCCAATCAGCAAGGGCGCGGCGACGCCGCCTTTGCCATACACCGCCGCCTGATACACCGCGCTGACCAGAAAGAAGGTCAGCAACCCTTCGACGAGCAAAATATCCAACTCGTTAACGCCTGCGGCGGCGGTGGTCTGGCCCAGCAAGCCGGGTTCCGGCAAGATGATGCGCAGGACGACCGCCGCGACGATGCCCCCCGCGAACTGCGCGACCCAATACCACCCTGCTTTTTGTAGCGAGATATGCTGGCCGATGAGCAAGCCCAGCGTCACCGCCGGGTTGACGTGCGCGCCCGAAATATGGCCATAGGTCGCGATGATGGCGATCAAGATCAGCCCATGCGCCAACGCGGGCATCACCGGGCCGACTTCCGGCGGGGCGAGCACCACTGACCCCGCACCTACCAAAACCAGCATAAAGGTGCCGATAAATTCCGCCGCAATGTGGCGGCCTGTTTCCTGGTTCATCCGTTTTTTGCCTTCTTTTTTTAATCAATGATCCGATATAACGAGGTATGATTATATACACGCGCGGCGGGGCCATGCAACGCGCGGGCATTATTCCCCAGGGCCGATAGTATAGCTATAATAGATAGACTGTTCGTCACGTCGCCATAACGTCATAGGAGTGTGGCTTATGCATCGTGTTCGTGCGCGTACCATCGACGATGTGATTACCTTTATGGATGCCATCGTTAACCAGAGCATCACCTTGGGCGACCGCCTGGGCTATTTCACCGGGCTCTATCGTTTGGTGACTATTGAGGTCAAAAAGCGCTGCGATGAAGGCTTTTTTGAAGATAACGACCGCATGCGCGAACTGGATGTCCTCTTCGCCAATCGTTTTTTCGATGCCCTCGCCGCGTATAAACGTCGCGAGGCGCATCTGCTGACCGATGCCTGGCGCATGGCTTTCGAGGCCGCCAAAGACCCCGACCTAATGATTATGCAGCATCTATTGCTGGGCATGAATGCGCATATCAACCTGGATTTAGGCATCGCGACGGCAGAGGTCTCTGGCGGGGTGCTGACCCCCGGCCTACGGCGCGACTTCGACAAGCTCAATGCGCTGCTGACCGAGCTTTCCGACCAGGTGCAAGTCAATATCATCAGCGTCTCGCCCCTATTTCGCCGTTTCGAGCCACTCTACCGCTATTTTGATGAGATGTTTGTGCGGGTGGGTATCAGCACGGCGCGCACCCGAGCTTGGAAGTTCGCAGAGACGCTCATCGCAACGCCGGACGAGGATTGGCCTGCCGTCATCGCGGCGCGTGATGCCAGCGTGGGCGAACTGGGCGCACGCATCCAAAACCCCGGCCTGCAACTGATACCGCTGGTTAAGTTGGTCAGCCAGAGCGAGAAAAAAGATATTCATGGCGTTGTGTCTATCTTGTGCGGGGAATCCTGGAACCGTCCGCTGCGCTTCACCCGCGACCAACTGCGCGAAGAAGCCCGCCGCCGGGGCATCTCTTGGGATGACTAGGGCAAGGCTAAGACGTGCGCAGTATCGCTTCAGCAATCCATGCAGGATAGGCTAACAAGGGGCTTAAGGCTTTTCCAGAAAAATAATTACCCCTCCCCAGCCCCTCCCCGAATTCAGGGAGGGGCTATTATGCGCACGAGTAAGTTCTCCCCCCGAATTCGGGGGGAGCTAGAGGGGGGTAAAATCAAGCCGGTATCCTTTTCGACAAAAGCAAGCGGCATAGTTAAATACTTGGAAAAGCTTAAGCCCCTTGTTAAATGCGTATTTTGTGAATCGAATACTTTGCAGCGATAGGTGAATAGATACCGATGCGATTGCCTTGCGGTTTTGCTGCAACCGGGCGGCGTTACTCCCTAGCGGGGGGTTCGCCGTTGCCGATGCCCGCGCCAGGGCCATAATAGCGATATTGCAGGGGCGCGGCTTCCATCCATTCGTTGATCTCATACACCGATGGCAATTCGGCGCTCAGGCCGGGCGGTTGGCCGAAAAACTCCTCGAAAAAGGTCGGCGCAAAAGGCGACTCAATCACGCGGTAATCGCTGCCCAACCCGGCCAGGTCGGCGGCACGGTCCATAACTTCCTCGGGGTAACGCAATTCGTCCACCAGATTCAGGTCGCGGGCTTGCTCGGCGGCCCAGATGCGCCCATTGGCCAGGTCACGCACGTCTGCTTCGGTCAGGTTCGAGCGCCCGTTGTCTACGCGCATGACGAATAGATCGAGCGTGATCTCGATCTGGTCGCGCCAAAATTCGATTTCTTCTTCATCTAGCTCGCGAAACGGACTGCCAAAGTCTTTGCTTTCGCCCGTGGTGATGGTTTGCACTTCTATGCCGATGTCTTCGGCCAGTTCTTCGATATTGATGAATTGGCTGATGACGCCGATACTGCCCACCAGGCTGCCAGGCGTGGCGTAGACTTCGCCCTGGTCGCCCGCCATGGCGATATAGTAGCACCCGGAGGCGCACAGGCCCGTAATGGAGACGACCACGGGCTTATCGACCTGTTCTAGCGCCCGCCAGATGAGGTCGGAGGCGTTGACTTCGCCGCCGGGGCTATTGGCCATCAGCACAATGGCCTCTACATCATCGTTTTCCTGCATCCATTCAATGTCGCGGATGACCGTCTCGCTAGCGGCGCCCAGGCCCGACCCTTGGTAAATCGGCCCCGATAGCTCGATGATGCCGACGCCGGGCTCGCCTGTTTCGCCCGTGCCCAGCGTTGGGTCTAGCGACTCGGCCAACGCGCCGAAGCCCGCCAACGAGAACACAAACAACGCGCCGCAAGTCACCATGGGCAAGCCAAAGCCCACAATGACGCCAATCATGGCCCACAACGGCGCAGAGAGGCACCCGGTGCTGGGGTTGCTCTGATTAGGGCG
>DAOTVD010000362.1:0-12701 GCA_034437075.1 Anaerolineae bacterium | reverse complement strand
CGGGCAAGCGGTAGCGTGGCACATAGGCCCCATAGCCCACCAGGCCGACTTCGCGCTGGCTGCGCAAAAGGCGGTCGGCGGCGGCTTTCAGGGGGGCGGTGTTTTGTCCGTTGCTCATGGTGTTCTCCTTATCACGCGGGTCATATATTGGGGCGTTATCCACAACGTTAGACCAGCATCGTATGACTATTCTGGGTCGGTTGGTAGGGGCGAGGCCCGCCCGCGCTGTCTACCAAAATTATTCGTCGCGCAGCTTGGTGACGAGTTCCTGCGCGCGTTCCAGGCGGATGTTATTCTCCGCGAGCATGATATTCACGACTTCGTTAATCAGGCTGCCTTCGGCCCCGGCGGCCATGGCGAATTGGCGGGCGTGCAGGCTCATATGCCCGCGCTGGATGCCGTCCGTGGCTAGCGCGCGGATCGCGGCCAGGTTTTGGGCCAAGCCCACACACACGAGTACCTCGGCCAGTTCGCGCGCGGTCTGCACGCCCAGCACCTTCAGCGCGGCCTGGGCCACGGGGTGCACTTTCGTCGCGCCGCCGACGATACCCACGGCCATGGGCAGGGTGAGTTCGCCGGCCAGGTCGCCATCAGCAGTGCGCCACCAGCGCGTGAGGCTAGTGTAGCTCCCGTCGCGCACCGCGTAGGTATGCGCGCCTGCTTCCACCGCGCGCCAGTCGTTGCCCGTGGCCAGCACCACCGCATCAATCCCGTTCATGATGCCTTTGTTATGTGTGGCCGCGCGGTAGGGGTCTACCTCCGCGAAAACGGCAGCTTCGACAATCCGCGCGACGACCTGCGCGCCATCGTAGTCTTCAGTCGTCAACGCTTGGGCGGGGATGGTGCATTCGGCGGTGGCGGTGCGTTGGTCGGCCAGATTACTCAGAATGCGCAGATTGGCCCGGCCTCCGGTCAGGTTTTCGAGCATGGGGGCCAGGCGTTCGCACATGGTGTTGACCACATTGGCGCCCATGGCGTCACGCACATCCGCTATCAAATGCACGACTAGCATCGGCCCGACGGCGGTATCCTCAAAGGGGCGCGTTTCGATGTCGCGCGCGCCGCCGCCCAGCTTCACGATGGTCTGGTCGGTAACGTTGGCGGCGTGCAGTAAGTGTTCTTTCTCCGCATGGATGCGCTCGGCGGCGTCCCAAACGTTGTCAACATCCAACAATTGAATTTGGCCGATCATCAGCGGGGGGGTGCTGTGCGCGACGAAGCCTTCGCCTTCGCGCACGGCTTTGGCCGCATTGGAAACCGCCGCGACGACGCTTGGCTCCTCGATCACCATTGGCACGAGATAATCCCGCCCGTTGATGGTAAAATTCGTGGCAATTCCGATGGGCAAGCTGTAGACCCCGATCACATTTTCGATCATGTTATCGGCGGCGTTCAGCGATAGGCCCATCAGGCCAAAAAAGACGGATTGTTCTTGTTGGCTCAAATTAGCCCATTGGGCCGTGATAGCCGCGCGCTCAATCATCGAATGCTTGTAGAAACCGGGCAAGCGCGACGAACGCCCGCGCGATGGTTCGCTCATAAATATGTGCCTTGTTGGCTGACGATTGTTCCGATTGTAGCAAGACTCAGCTATCAAAACCTCTCAATATCCGGGCTCAACTAGCGTATAATGGCGCCTTATGATGGAATTCTCAGCGAAATCTCCCCTATATCAGATTGCTTTTATCGTCTTTTTCGTGGCGACGCTTGTGTTCGGCGTCGGGCTGCGCATGATCTTCGCGCTAGAAAGCCGCGAAGACTTCGACGAAGATGACTATCTTTCTGCTGCGCGCGCGTTTTACGAGGCGGGCAGCCTGGCCAATTATCCCGATGTGGACAACAACACCGAACACCCGCCCCTGGTCAAGATATTGTTTAGCCTGACGCTCAACCCGGCAGAACTGAACCAAATACCGGAATCTGTGCCGCGCAGCAGCCTGACGGAACTTCCGCCGGATACCTTGCGCTGGGCGCGTCATCAGGCCGTTTTGGTCGGGTCGCTGACTTTGCTAGTCGTGGGGCTGTTGATCAGCCCGCTAGCCATGCTAGCCCTGGCGGTGAATAGCGTGCATTTGCATTATTCTAGCGTGGCATACCTCGACCCGTTCGGCGTGCTGGGCCTCACGCTGATGAGCACGGCGTTTGTCTATAGCCTGCGTGCAGAAGGTCGGCGGCGTTGGTGGGCCTTCGGCCTGAGTGCGGTCGCCTTCGGCGCGGCGGTGGCCGTTAAATATCCCTTCGCGCTAGCGGGCGTCATGCTGATTTTGTTCGCGCTGGTCTACCGGCATTATAAACTGTTGCCGCTGGTGGGCTGGGGCCTGCTCGCGATTGCCGTATTCTGGGTGCTGAATCCGTATTTGTGGGTAGACCCCTTCGACCGTGCATACGGCCAACTGAGCTATCACGATGCTTACACCGAAACTTATGCCGCGCCGCACACCTATTCGAAGCATCTGGAATTCATCACCAGCCACGCCGACCATATTGTGCACTGGCGCGGCCATCCGTTTTTTGTGTTTACAGACTGGCTATTGTTCTTATGCGCCGTGCCAGGGGTAGCCTTGCTATTGCGCCATCGCTCGTATTATGGCTGGTGGTTGTTGGGCGGCTTCTTGTTTCTCAGCATTTGGGAGACTCAATGGCGCCAGCATCTGATGCTGATCATCGTGCCCTATGCCTATAGCGTGGCGCTGGGGCTGGCCTGGTGGCGCGACCAACTCGCGGCGATGATCCCGCGCGTGGTGCGCCGGGCGGATACCAAAGAAGGGCGCGCGCTGGGTTGAAGCGACGACGCTGGCTATGGGTGGGCGCTGTCGCGCTCCTGAGCCTGGCCCTGGGGGCGGGGCTATTTAGCGTATATAGCTATCGCCGACCGTTGCCCAAGGTCGCGGGGGCCGAACAGGTGCCCGGCCTGAACGCGGATGTGACGGTCTATCGCGATGCCTGGGGTGTGCCGCATATTTACGCCACCACCACCGACGATCTGTTCATGGCCCTGGGGTATGTCCACGCCCAAGATCGATGGTGGCAGATGGAACTCTTGCGCCATACCGGCAGTGGGCGCTTGAGCGAAATCTTCGGGGATGATGAGCGCGTGCAAGCCACCGACCGCCTTGTACGGCGCCTGGGCGGCCCGGACGAAGCCGCGCGGGCTACCCGCGAAAGCACCCCCCTGGCGCAGGAAGTCATGGCGGCCTACGCGCGCGGCGTGAATGCCTATATCGCAGAACAAAGCGCTGGCGATTTGGCCGTGGAATATACCATTTTGGGCCTCACCGGGCGCGGCTTCGACGTGCTCCCTTGGGAAGCGGAGGATAGCGCGGCAGTGGCTTGGGGGCTTGCTTGGGGGGGGCAAGCGCAAATTATCGCCGAACTGACCGCCGCCCAGCGCGCGGCCCAATTGCCCGATAATCTGCGGGATGATGCCGCGCCGCGCGCGTTGGATTATAACGCCTATGCCTGGACGCCAATCGAGTCGTTCGCGTGGGAGGATAACCCCTATCTGAGCTTGCTAAACTGGGCAACCGGGAGCGCCTGGGCTGTGGACGACCGCCGCGCGGAAGGCGACGCGCCCCTGCTGGCTGTCGATTTGCATACGGGCGACAACATCCCGGTTTTATGGTACGAAGTCGGTTTGCATTGCATCGAAACCACGCCGGAATGCCCCTATAACATGGTCGGGATGAGCATCGCCGGGGTGCCGGGGCTGGTGGCAGGGCATAACGCGCGCATGGCCTGGGCCATCGCGCCCCAGGCGGTCGATACCCAGGATGTTTACGTGTTGCGCACCAACCCCCAAAACCCGCTGGAATACGCGGCGGGGGATGGCGAATGGCGCCCTTTCACCATTCGGCAAGAGACGATTCTGGTTAACGATAGCGAACCGCTGCCCGTGGATATTTACGAAACGCACCTGGGGCCAGTCATTAACGAGGCTGTGCTGGGCGGCGGGCTGCCGCCCTTGTTGGTGCGCCGGGCCGACAACCGCCCGTTTATCGACAGCTTGCTGCAACTGAACCAGGCGCGCAACTGGTCGGAGTTCCGCGCGGCGCTGGCGGAATGGCCCAGCCCCCCCAGCACAGCCCTCTATGCCGATGTTACCGGGAATATCGGCGCGGTCGCGGCGGGGATGCGCCCCCAACGCGCGGCGGGCCATTCGGGCGCGTTGCCCGTCCCAGCGCACGACGACGCTTATGCCTGGCAAAGCGTGCAATCGGGCGCGGCGCTAGAGCCCGTGTATAATCCCGAGGACGGCGTACTGGTCGCGGGGGCAATTTTCGATAACGGGGCCTTGCCCCTGGCGGATACCCTACGGGTCGCCCGCATCACCGCACAACTCGCGGCCCAACCCCAGCATAACGCGGATACCTTCGCGGCTTTGCACGCGGATGCATATAACCCCTTTGCTATGGCCATCTTGCCCTATCTGCTGGCCCTCGATTTTAGCGCGCCAGAAGATAGCCTCCCTGCCGAGTATCAAACCTGGTTGGCGGAATGGGACGGCCACAACACCCGCGAGAGCGCGCCGCCCGTGCTGTTTGCCATGTTCTGGACGCACCTAACTGACGCGCTCTACACCGACCAACTCGGCCCATCCGCGCGGGATGATGCCTGGGAGCGCGCGCAGGTCTTGCGCCTATTGGATGAGCCGCGCCATCCCTGGTGGGACGACGCGCGCACGTTGGGCCGGGTCGAAACGCGCGACGACATCTTGCGCGCGGCTTTTGTGGCCGCCATCGGCGAAGCCGTGGACACGTTTGGGGAACCGCGTGCGCGCTGGCGCTGGGGCGATTTGCATATGACCCAGTACGTTAACCAACCCCTGGGCGAGAGCGGCATCGCGGCGATTGAAGAACTGCTCAACCGGCGGAATGTGGCCACAGGCGGCGGCTATGGGGCGGTCTATGCCACGCACTGGCAGACCCAACGCGCCGGGCGCTACACCGTCGAGCGTTTGCCTAGCTTTCGGCTGATTATCGACCTGAACGCTTTCGAGCGCAATCGGAGCATCCTGGCCACCGGGCAAAGCGGCCACCCGGCCAGCGAGCATTATGACGATATGATCGCGCTATGGAGCAACGTCACCTACCGGGATATGCTGTGGGATGAGGCGAGCGTGCGCCAACGGAGCCGCGACACCTTGCGCTTGCGGCCTGGCCCCTTACCCACGCCCACACCCTGATTAACGCACCGTCACATCCATCAGGGCCAGCGTGCCAGCGGGGTTGCCCTGCACGGGCAGGCGCAGGTCCTGCTCTGGCACATACCACCCGATGTTGATCTGATAATCGCCGGGGGGTAAATCGCTCAAATCGAGCGCTCGCTCATCCAATATCCATTCTTGGTCGCGCCAAAAGCGGGTGGGTGGGGTCGGTGCGGCGTCGAACTGGCGCACGGGGGCGCTGGTCTCCTCGGCCCGCCACAGATGGATAAATAGGCTATAGTCCGGCAGATGGCCGTCCTGGGCTTGCCAGTAGAATGTCAGGTATAGCGTTTCGTCGTCGCGCGTGGCGTCGTACCCGGCCAGGTGAAGCCGCCCGCCAAAATCCGCAAAACGGGCGACCTCGGGCTGAAAGGTGCGGTAGATGCGCCGTACCGGCCCGGTGGTGCTTTCGTCGCCAAAATGGGCTAAAAGTTCGAAGGCCGGGGGCATTTCGGCGCGGGCGACCCAGGCGCTCCCTGGCCCCTGCGCGCGCGAATCGGTCACGACATAATGAATACCGCGTTGGAAAAACGTCTCGGGCTCTAAGGTATAAACCCCAGGTGTCGTGATGACGTTGAAATAACCTGGGTCGCCCTGAAAACCGCCATACTGAGTTTGGAGTTCCACGCTATCATATTCGACGACGACAGTCTCGCCTTGCCCGGCATAATCTAGCAGATATTCGGCAGTCAAGGCGCGGGTATCCGGCTTGGTGCGGTCAATCGCTTGGGCCAGGCCATCTGGCAAAATCGGCGCTAGCATCACGACCAAGCCCAGGGCAAACGTCCCGGCGGGGGCGCGGGGGTGCCCGCTGAGCGCGGACAAGCCTAGCGCGAAAAGCGCGCCTAGTGCGATCCAGAGCAGGTAATATTGCCGCTCGGGATGCATGACTCCGAACACGGCTATCAAAAACGCGATCAAAATCGCCATACTCAGTAGCAGCGCGACACCTGGCCGGATGCGCGATTCCCGCCGCACCCAAATTCCGACCAAGGGTAAAGCCAACGCCAGGCCAACCCACCAATACCCAAACGAAAAATCGAGCAGAGCGCGCAGGTGCGCCCAGGCCGCTTGGCTTTCGGGTGTCCATAAATCGGGCGAATAGTAAAATTGGTGCAAAAAGCGCTGAAAAGCCAAAAACGGCCCGCACGGCAACCAGTCGCTACTCTCGGCTGTGGACACGCCAGAGCAATGCGCAAACCGGGGGTTGATCGTATCCACCCAAAAATAACTCAGGGTATATTTGGCGAGCCCAATACCCGCGACGCCACCCCCCACAAAGAGGACGACGCGCCACGCGAGCGGCTTCACCCAAAAGCCCAGGCCCACGAACAGCGGCGCCAAAAAAACAAACGCCATATTATACTTCGTCAGCGTAGCCAGCCCGGCTAGGGCCACGGCCAAGGCCAACCACCGCGCCGGATGCGCCGTCCGAGGGGCATAGCCACTGACCCACAGCGCCGCCAGGGCGAACGTCCACGCGGGCACATCCGCCTTAATGAGCATGCCCTGGTCGATGGCGATGGGCTCGGCAGCCAAAAAGAGCATCAGCGCCAACCCGGCGCGCACCCCGCCCCACAAGCGCCCCAGGCGATAGCCCACCGCCAGCAACAGCAAGCTAAACAATAGCGCGTTCCAACGCCCCCAGAAGAAATACACAGTTTGGCTCGTGTCTGGCCCTAGCAACGTGTTCACTAGCCAGCGCTGAGCAGCTAATCCACGAATATACAGCGGGGGGTAATCGGGTTGAATAGTCGGCGTGACGCCGTTATAAATTTCCCAGGCACTGATGAACAAGACGGGCTCATCCGGGTGTAGTTGATAGGGCAAGCCCCAGCTAAGGCCCACGGCCCGCACAGCCCCACCGCCCAATAGGATAAGCGTCAGGGCTGCCAATAGGAGAGGATAGGATTTAGGCATAGCGCAGCATTATACGTGCTCTACGCAGGCCCGTAAACGGTATCGCGCGTGGCGGCGGGCAGGCGTTGCAAAGCCGCAAATAGCGCCGTACCAAAAGCCGCGACACTGGCCGGGCGATCTTCCGGCGCCTTAGCTAGCCCACCCAGCAGAATATCGGCGATTTCGGGCGGAAAGCGCGCATCGATTGCGCTGGGATGCGGGGGCGGGTCGTCCACATGGGCCAGCGCGTTGCGCGCCGCGTCACGATAGTCAAAAGGCAAGCGCCCCAGCATCAGTTCGTAGGCCATTACCGCCAAGCTGTATAAATCGGCGCGGGCGTCGATGTGTGTGCCCAATGCGGCCTCGGGCGAGATATATTCGGGCGTGCCCACGCTGATGCCGGTGGCCGTCAGGGTTTTGTCGGTGCCGGGTTGTTTGCCCAGGCCATAATCCATCAGATAAATGTGCAGTCCTTCGGGCTTTTGGGCAAGCAAGACGTTCCCGGGTTTGACATCCCGATGCAAAATTCCCTGCTGATGCCCATACGCCAGGGCATCGATCACGGGGCGCAGGACGTTCCAGGCGGCGGCCAACGAAAACGTCCGCTGACGCATGACGCGCGTCAACGTTTTGCCCTCAATGAGCGGCATGACGAGGTATAAATGGCCGTCCGCTTCGCCGTAATCCACCAGGGGCACAATGCCGGGATGATCCAACGCGGCCAGTAAGCGCATTTCGCGGGCGAAACGCGCGCGTAGGTCGGCCTGCGCGGCCACTTCGGGATGCAAGACTTTGACCGCAACCTGCCCCCAAGGATGATCCAACGCAGTCGCAGCATATACAGCCCCCATCGCCCCTGCCCCCAGAGAGCGCCCTAGTTCATAACCCCCGATATTTTGCATGAGTCCCTACTCCGTTGGATCGGTGACGCGCGTGCCGTCCATCCAGTTCCAATCTAGCACGAGCACCCCAAATTCATCTTCGATCAACGCATTGCCGACCGTAACCAGCGTGTAATAGTGATTGGCTTGCAAGTCGAAGTCTTCCATACGCAAATCGATGCCATCGGTTTCGCGGAAGGTTAAGGCCAGGCTGCCGGGTTCGAGGTTCTGATTGCCCGAGCCCAGCGCGTATTCTAGGCCGCCGACGAGGGGCGCGTTTTGTTCGGCTTGGCGGACGGTCAGCAGCGGCAGGTTCAGTGCGGCATTGACGATGCGCAAGCGCGCGCGATCCTGAGGGATGAGTTGGTGGTCATCCAAGTATGTAATCAGCCGTAACGACGCTTCGCCCAGAATCACGCCTGTGCGGGGCGCGCTGGCGGTCAATTCGACATTACCCTCCCACAACGCAGTACCAGGGGCGGGCAGTTGCCCGGCCTCGTAGATGCTCACCCTATACGTGTCTGGGGCCAGGGCTGTGTAATCGCTAAGTTCCTGATAGGCCAAGTTCGAAACCAGCATCACATCGTTAAAGTAAATATCAACAGCAGGGGCGATCCGCCCGGCATGCACCAAGCGGATAGCGGCCTGCTGGGGTACAGTATCCCGAAGGGAGATGGTGTGCAGATCGTCGGCATCATCGGTTAAGATGAGGGTCGTGACCGTGCCCGGTTGGGCCTCTAATGTAGCTTGGAGCACGTCCGCGTCGGCGGCATCTTGCAGACGATATTGATAGCCCCCGCTGGGGATGGCTGAGCGCATGGCCTCGCCTGGCAAGGCCGCCGAGAGGGTATCGTCGTTCTGGCCGACCAGATTCAAGGGCCCTTCGTCGGCCAGGTGCAGCACTTCTAGGCGCGCGCGTTGGGGGGCCAGCGGCGTCGTATCGATAATATGGACCAACCAAGCAAGTTCGCCCCCCGTGTTGGTCAGGATGAGCAAGGCATCGCTACCGGGCGATAATTCGACGCCCCCTTCCAAGAACGGTTCCGCCTCGCCGGGGGTGTCGTTGGCGGCGTAGACGCTAAATTCTGGGGCCTCATCAACCGCCAGGGTGCGCTCGGCGGATGGCGTACGCGGTGCCACATCAAAAAAGACGACTTCGCCGGCACGATACAGATCGACATTTTGGTCTGTTAGGTTCAAAAAGCGATAGGTAATGCGCATATCCGTAACGGCATCTTGCGCAATTGTCGCGCGGCTGGGCCATAGCGCCAGGCTCATGAATATGACCAACAAGAGGGGGAATATCTTACGCATATAGGGTCCTGAATGATTCTGTTTAGGCATTGGTTGCGCTCAAAATATACCACATGTATGCGCACAATGGGACGGATACGCTATAATCGCCCCGGTAAACCATCGTAAGCGATGCACTATTGAGAAAGGTAGCATGATACATGCGTCATCGCGCATCTTTGATGATTATATTGGGCTTATGGTTGGCTGCCTGTGGCACTGTGGCCGAACCGCGCCCCACCTTCGCCCCCACCAATACCGCTCTGCCCCGTGTCGCCAATATGGATGATGACGCGCCAGAACCCGACGATATGACCGAGGAGGCTGTTGCGGCCCAACCTAGCCCGACGGCAACGCCCGAACCCACGGATGTCCCGCAGGCCACGCCCACCAATACCCCCGACCCAACGCCGGAGCCTACCGCTGAACCCACCACGGAACCCACAGAACCGACGGAACCAGCCGAAGAAGGTGGCGCGGTGACGGTTAATGGCCTAACGGGCGACCCGGAGATCGGTGAAATCTGGTTTAATGGCGCTGTGACCGTCAATTATAATAATGTAGACTGGCAGTGTAACACCTGTCATCAGGTGGCCGAGCCGCTGCCGGGCAGTGGGCCGTATCTATACGGCATTGCCAACGAAGCGGGCGAGCGCACCGACCAAACTGCCGTACAATATCTGTACGATTCGATCATGATGCCCAACGCGCATATTGCGCCACCCCAAACCAACCCCGATGGGGATGAAATTACCTGGGAAGCCGGCGTCATGCCCGATAATTGGGACACCGTGATGGATGAACAAGCCGTGGTGGATATCGTGGCCTATTTAATGACGCTCGACCACAGTGAATAGCTTGCAATCCGCCAGCGCTGCACTACACTAAAAGCAGTGAGAGGATCAGCCTATGCAAAACATTAATCCTACCCATACGCGCAACCGCCGCGCGCTGTTTTACCTGGGCATCATCGGCTTTCCGCTGTTCATTGGCGGGCTTATCGCACTGGCGTCGGTGATCCTGCTAACCCAGTTCCCCGCCTTTGGTGATGCGACAATCCCGGTCATCATTCTATTGGTCATCTTGGGCTTGGCGGGCTTGGCGATCGGCGGCGTGTCGATTTATCGTGGCTTTACGCTAGAGCGCGACAACGAACTGGCCTTTCAGGTGGGCGACGAACTGCGCAATATCCTGGACGAACGCTATACGTACATCCGCAACGTGAGCCGCCGCCGCCTGGGGTATATCGACGCGGTGCTCATCGGGCCGCCGGGCGCGCTGGTCTTCCGTATCGTGGATTATAACGGGCTGTGGCGCAACGAATTGGCCGAATGGAAGACCAAAGATAAGCGGGGCCGGATGCGCAACGCCACTACCAACCCCACTCGCGAATGCGCGCGGGATGTGTATTCTCTGCGCCAATACTTCGCCAAACGCCAGCTTGAAAACGTCCCGGTTTATGGGGTGGTGGTCTTCCATAGCCCGCATGTGACCTTGCAAGGCGCGAGCCCCGTGGTGCCCATCTCCGAGACGCACCTATTGCCCGACATCCTCACGCGGGAAGGCAACTATTTAGCCGAAGAACAGCGCATCGACCCCCAAACCGCCCGCGAGGCCACGCGCGCGCTGGTCGAAGGCTAGGCGAGGATGGCGGGGCGGCTATGGCCAAAAGGGACATCAAGCGCACGGAGTCTATCGAGGATTTCTTGAAGACGGTATACAAACTCCAGCGCGGCAGTTCGGCGCGCGTGCGCACCAGCGCCATTGCCGAAGCGCTCGCGATCACCGCGCCCTCGGCGGTAGACCTCATCAATCGCTGCAAAGAGGCCAACCTGATTGATTACGTCTCGCATAAGGGTATCCGCCTGACCCCCGCTGGCGAGAAAATCGCGCTGGAAGTCCTGCGCCATCACCGCTTGCTAGAGCTCTATCTGGTCGAAGCGTTGGGCTATACGTGGGACGAAGTCCACGACGAAGCCGACCGCCTAGAACACCATATCTCCGAGGTGCTAGAGGCGCGGATTTCTGAATTTCTGGGCCACCCCACCACGGACCCCCACGGCGACCCCATCCCCAGCCTAGAAGGGCACATCCCCCAGCGCGGGTTACATCCCCTGGCCGACCTAGCGCCCGGCGAAGTGGGCATCGTAGAGCGGTTGTTAAACCAAGAACCCGAAACGTTGCGCTATATGGCCAGCAAAGGGTTAGTATTGGGCGCGCGCGTGGTCATCCACAAGCAAGAGCCTTACGATGGTCTGACGCACATCACCGTAGACGAGCAGATGCAGGTGATTGGCGAGATGACGACCCATTTCGTGATGGTGCGGCGCGTTACGAGTGACGATTAAGCCCAGTACAGCCTACTACCATCCGAGGGGTATAATCACATGCGGAATACGACAACGCTGCGCGGAAAGCATGACCGATGATGATTTCTTCTGCCGACCCAGGCCCCGGTGCCAACCCGGCCTGGCAGGCCCTCCAAATCTTTATGAGCACGCTGCAAGGGCGCGGCATATCGCCCCG
The DNA here is from genome assembly GCA_034437075.1 of Anaerolineae bacterium. GTDB lineage: Bacteria > Chloroflexota > Anaerolineae > Aggregatilineales > J027 > DAOTVD01. The sequence continues at coordinate 899 of DAOTVD010000362.1, read as the reverse complement.
TCGGCTAACAGACGGTTTAGCCATCGATTGGGATAAACTGCGCGCTAACCCGGCACTGCTGACCCCCGAGCTTTATCACCAATTGGCCGATCGTTTCGCCGCCCTACTGGCCGAAGCTCCAACCCCGCCGAGCTTGAGTATCGCCGCCGACACCTTTTTGGCCAGTGCGGATTTCCATATGTGGGTCGTGGATCGTGCCGGGCGGATTGTGCAGGCCCACCAACCCCCGCACGATTATTCCGCAGCCTTGCGGGGGCTGGAAGCGCAGCGCCTCATCCCCCCCGAGCAACGCCCGATCTTTGAGCGCGACTTGCGCTATGTGTTGGCCGAGCAAACCGCGTTTGTCTCCGAATTGATTATCCAGGAAAAGCCAACCCGGGCTTTTGAAATACGCCTGATGCCCATGACCGACGGGCACGTACTCATCATCTTGGCGGATGTCAGCGAACGGCGCGATTATGAGAACGAGGTGCAACGCTACGCGCTGATGTTGCAAGCTGTGGCCGAGGTAAGCGCGCATATCAGTTCGATGGGGGACTTTCAGCGCTTGCTGTATACCATCTGCCAGGTGACGCTAGAAGCCTTCACGCTGTACCATGTCGATATTTATCTGCTAGATAAAAACGACGAATATCTGGTGATTTATGCGCAAGCGGGCGCCCAACCCCCGCGCGAGCAAGCCTTGCGTTTGCATGTGCCCAGCGCGGGGAATATCGCCGCCCAGGCGGCCCGCCAACGCCAAACGATCATCGCCAATGATGTTCAGCGCGACCGCGCATACGCCCCCAACCCGGCGCGGCCTTATACGCGCGCCCAATTAGCCGTGCCCATCACCAGCGGCGCGACGCTCATCGGCATTTTGGATGCTCACGCCCGCGTCCCGAATTACTTCATGGATA
>DAOTVD010000361.1:0-6500 GCA_034437075.1 Anaerolineae bacterium | reverse complement strand
TTGGGACATCGCCTTCAGTGGGGATCCGTTGGCCGATGCCGTGATTGGTTCTGTAGGAGATGGCAGGATCATTAATGGGTTGTATAAAGGCTTTACAGATTTGCGTGCGTTGGGTTGGGTAGACCGCATCCCGCGTCTAATTGGGGTGCAATCCACCGGAAGTCGTGCGCTGGTCGATGCCTGGGAAGCGGGCCTAGCGCCCGAAGCCATGGTGCCCCAGCCCGCGCAAACGCTCGCGGATAGCATTTCGGCAGCCTTACCGCGCGACCGCGCCAAAGCCTTGCGGGCTGTGCGCCAAACCGACGGCGCATATGTTGCCGTTTCGGATGACGCGCTTCTGGCGGCGATCCCGGCTTTGGCGCGCGAAACCGGCGTCTTTGCCGAGCCAGCCGGCGCGGCAGCATATGCCGGGTGGCGTGCTGCTTTGGCTGCGGATTATCTATCGCCGGATGAGCAAGTGCTGTTACTGAACACTGGAAACGGCCTAAAGGATATTCAAGGCGCGCTACGCGCGGTGCAAGATGCCATGTGGCCACCGATCCCGCCGCGCATGGACGCGCTGGCCGACACATTACATCAACGAGACATTCGAGCCCAATGAACTGAGGAGGTTATGCCGCAAACACCCGTTTTTACCATCATTGCGCCGTGTTATAACGAAGAAGCGAATTTATCGCTCTTATACGAGCGCGTGCGTACTGTGATGGATGATCTTGGCGACCCCTGGGAGCTTGTTCTCGTAAATGATGGTAGTCGCGATAATACGCTCATCGGTATGATTGCCCTGCACCAGCAAGACCCGCGCGTCAAGATAATCAACTTTGCGCGCAATTTTGGTCATCAGACTGCCGTCACAGCGGGCATGGACTATAGCAGCGGCCAAGCCGTGGTGCTCATTGATGCTGATCTGCAAGACCCGCCCGAACTAATCGCCGAAATGGCGGCCAAATGGCGCGAAGGCTACGACGTGGTGTATGGTGTCCGCTCCGAGCGCATTGGCGAGAGCCCTTTCAAGCGCTTCACGGCCAAATTGTTTTACCGCATTATCTATCGCATCACGGATATTGATATTCCGCTGGACACAGGTGATTTTAGGTTGATGGATCGGCGCGTGGTGGATGCGGTGAACGCCATGCGCGAGCATAATCGCTTTGTGCGCGGGCTTACGAGTTGGGTGGGGTTTAAGCAAACGGGCGTGATGTACGTACGCCCGCCGCGCCAACATGGCGAAACGAACTATCCGATTCGCAAGATGATCCGCCTGGCGCTGGATGCCATCACCGGATTTTCGTATTTCCCACTGCAAGTAGCCATTTATCTCAGTTTAGGGTTGGCTGTCTTGTCTGTTTTGGCGTTGCCCCTGGTCGCATTTTTACGCCTGGCCACGACAGAGGCTTTTTTAGAAGGGCAAGCGACCACGCTTTCCGTCTTGTTATTGCTTTCGTCGTTTCAACTGCTTTTCTTCTTCATTATGGGCCAGTACATCGCGCGGATTTACGATGAAACGCGCAGCCGTCCGCTGTATGTCGTTTCCGACACCCATGGCTTACAGAAGTTGCCCCCGCATCGTGTGGTTGGCCCCATCAACGCGCCACCTGAAACGGATGAACCGGTATGATGGACCCTGAAGATCAGGCCCGAAGGTACCGCGCGCTCGTGCTACAATATGAAGACCTTAGCCAGGCGATCCAGGCGCTGATGGAGCAATATGGCGGGCATACCGAGAACATGCCTGCCGAAGCGATGCAGCGCTACCGCGAACTGGCCGAAGCGCGCGATATACTTTACAACCAGATCAAGGCCATTGAGGCTGGCTGGTTGGATGATGGGGAACAGTAAACCAGAAGGACACCTCGCAGAATGCATCCAGAAGACCGGGTATTGGTGGGGGTCATCAAACGCAAAAAAGACTTTCAGATGGCACAAGAGCAGGGTTGGTATCGTATTCCCCAGGGCAATGCCTCCAAGGGGATTCACGCAGAGTACATCGCCTTTTTTTTTAGCCGGGCATTTGGCGAGCACAACGGCGCGATTCATTATTACGCGCGGCGCACGGGGCTAGAACTGGCCACTCGGCGCGATCTCTTGCCCGACGAGCCCTACCATAAACACGCGGAGGCCATCTACCACAAGCTCACCTTTCGGGAACTAAAGGCCAAAGTTCCCCCCATACGCAACGAGCCCCAACGCCGCTTTTCATTTATCTACACCACCTGGGATCGCTTCATTCAGGCCGAAACGATCAACGACTTGTATAGCGAGGCCGATCATTTTGTGGATCGCGTATTTTACGCGCTGCACGATGCCGGATACCGACCCAGCCGCCTGTGGGAAGCCGAAGGTGGGTATGGCGCGCATGCCGCCCAGGTGCGCATCCTGTGTGAAGATGGCGAAGTCGTGTTTTCGCCCGAAGATACCCCGCTCGCCACTGAAAACGACCTGGCCCAAATCCTGGAACGCATCAAGCACGACATCCAAGCTAAGGGCGGCCCGCGTCTGTTACATACCTCTTTAGATTAATTTTAGGAGACAATCCATGCTCATCACGAATGCGACGCTGGTTCAAGATTTAGAGACGGTTTTGCCCAACCATGCCTTGCGCATTGAGGGCGCGCATATTCACGCGCTAGGGCCGACTGCGGACTTAAGCGCGCAATACCCCGATGACGACGTGATTGATGCACGTGGCGCGTTGCTGATGCCCGGTGCGATTTGCGCGCACACCCATTTTTATGGGGCTTATGCGCGTGGTATGGCCATCCCTGGCCCGGCCCCGGCGGATTTCCCCGCTATTTTGCGTCAGTTATGGTGGTCGTTGGATAAAGCCCTAGATGCCGAAAGCATCCGCGCCAGCGCGCGTGTCTTGTTGCTAGAGGCCATTAAATATGGCACGACCACGCTGATTGATCACCACGCTAGCCCTAACCATATCGACGGTAGTCTGGACATTATCGCCGATGCGGTGGAAGAAGCCGGGCTGCGCGCGGTCTTATGTTATGAGGTCACCGACCGGGATGGCCCGGAAAAGGCCGCCCAGGGCATCGCGGAAAACGTGCGTTTTATCAAAGCCGCGCAAGAACGGCCTACCGTGGCGGGGATGTTTGGCTTACACGCCAGCATGACCCTTTCCGATGAAACGTTAGCCCATTGCGCCAAGGCGGGCGCGGGTCTGAGCAGTGGGTTTCATATCCACGTCGCCGAACACGAAGCCGACGAGTATGACAGCCTTCACCAGTACGGTCAGCGCGTCGTGGCCCGTTTACAAGCGCATCACATCCTAGGGCCGAAGTCGATCATCGCCCATGCGGTGCATTGCAACCCCAGGGAACTAGACATCTTGCGCCAAACGGGCACCTGGGTGGCCCATCAACCGCGCAGCAATATGAACAATGCGGTTGGTGCTGCGCCGTTGGATGCTATGTTCGCGGGGAATATGCGCGTCTGCCTGGGCAATGATGGCTTTACCAACAACCTGTGGGAAGATTGGAAAGCCGCCTATCTGTTGCACAAAGTGGCCCACCGCGACCCGCGTCGTGCACCGGGGGACGCTATCGCGCGCATGGCCATGGACAATAACGCCCGGTTGGCGGAGGTCTTCTTCCCTGGGGAACGGCTCGGCACCCTGACGCCAGGCGCTTTGGCCGACATGGTCATTGTAGATTACTACCCCTACACCCCCTTAACAGCGGGGAACCTGCCCTGGCATATCCTGTTTGGGTTTGAGTCCGCCAGTGTACGCACGACCATCGCAAATGGCCAAATTTTGATGCATGACCATATTGTTCGCGTGTTGGATGAACGGGCCGTGATGGCCGAAGCCTTGGCTTTGGCGCCGGGCGTGTGGGAGCGTTACGAGAAGTTCGCTAAAATGTCTCTGGATTCTTAGCTCTTGGGGTTTGGTAAAAACCCCGCATGCTTGTAAATGAGGAGGGTCGCTTGAGCGACAATACAAATAAGCTAATCAGTATCGCGGTGCTGGGTGGAACTGGCAAAGAGGGTTCGGGCTTAGCCCTGCGTTGGGCCCATGCCGGATATAAAGTCATTATCGGCTCTCGGGATGCTGAACGCGGCGCGCAGGCCGCCAAAGATTTGAAAGAAACGTTGGGCGGCGATTATAGTATCACGGGTGGCAGCAACGAAGACGCCGCCGCCCAGGCGGATTTGGTCGTGCTGAGTGTGCCGTATGCCGCGCACAAACCCACGCTACAAGCCGTGCAAGCGCATTTGGCCGGGAAAATCCTGGTGGATGTAACTGTGCCCTTGGTGCCGCCCAAAGTTAGCCAGGTGCATATCCCAGAGGGGCACGCGGCGACGTTAGAAGCGCGCGCGATGCTTGGGGATAATGTGCGCGTCGTGGCGGCCTTTCAGAACGTCAGCGCGGTGAAGCTGAAAGACCTGAAACAACCCGTCGATTGTGATGTGCTCGTCTGCGCGGATGATGACGACGCCAAAGCCGAAGTCATGCAACTGGTCGAGGCGACCGGTATGCGGGGGATCGACGCGGGGCCATTGGCCAACGCGGTGGCCGCCGAGGCACTGACAGCCGTCTTGTTGCACATCAATAAGACCTACAAAGTGAAAGGCGCAGGCATTCGGATCACGGGCCTTGCCTAACTCGGAAATCATCCTGCGGGCGGTGCCCGATTTACCCGTTATCCAACCCGGTGACGACCTCTCCGCGCTGATCCGCACAGGGCTAGCGCGGGCGGGGCTCCATTTGCAAGAGGGCGATATCCTGGTGGTGAGCTCCAAAATTGTGTCCAAAGCCGAAGGGCGTCAGGTCGATTTGCGGACGGTTCAACCTTCCCCCCGCGCGGGGGAAATCGCCGCGCAGACGCGCAAAGACCCGCGTCTGGTGGAACTGATCCTGCAAAACAGCACTGAAATCTCGCGCATGGCGCCGCATGTTCTCATTGTGCGGCATCAGCTTGGGTTTGTATCGGCTAATGCGGGTATTGATGCCTCGAACGTGGGTGGCGCACACCCGGATATTGTGCTGCTCCTGCCCGCCGATCCAGACGCGAGCGCGGCAGCCTTACGGGATGCGTTGCGTGATGACGACGTAACGCAATTGGGCGTTATCCTAAGTGATACGCATGGGCGCCCATTTCGTTTTGGGAATGTCGGCGTGGCGATTGGGGTGGCGGGGGTGCCTGTTTTGCTCGACCAACGCGGAACGCCCGATTTATTTGGGCGTGAATTGCAAGCCACCGTGACCCCCTTAGCCGATGAATTGGCGGCAGCGGCGGGGCTCATCAGCGGGCAGGCGGACGAGGGGCAGCCCGTGGTGCTGGTACGTGGCCTGGCCTGGCAAAGCCGAGATGACCGCGCCGAGGAGGCGCTACGCCCAGCGGATAAGGATTTGTATTTGCGATGAGCCCGATTGATCTCCTACGCACACGGCGTTCCATCCGGCGCTATACCGACCAACCCGTGCCGCCCTCCCTGGTGCAATCTCTGTTAGAAGCCGCGATTTGGGCGCCCTCGGCGCATAATCGCCAGCCGTGGCGCTTTGCTGTTATCGCCCAGTCGGCCACAAAGGACGCCTTGGCGCGGGCCATGGGGGCACGCCTACGTGCCGATTTACAAGCCGATGCCGTTCCCGAAGACGTCATCCAGGCCGATGTGAGCCGTTCATACGCGCGCCTGACGGGCGCGCCTGTGCTGATTTGCCTCTGCCTGAGCATGGAAGACATGGACGATTACCCCGACCCCGTGCGGCAAGGCCATGAATGGACCATGGCGGTTCAGAGTACGGCTATGGCCGGGCAGAATCTGCTGCTGGCGGCCCACGATGCAGGATTAGGCGCGTGTTGGATGTGTGCACCGCTTTTCGTGCCGGATATCCTGCGCGAGGTGCTGAACCTGCCCGCTGTTTGGCACCCGCAAGGGCTCATCACGCTGGGATACCCTGCCCAAGAACGCGACAAAACGCGCCATCCCGCCGAAGGAATTACGCTATGGCGCTAGAACATATCGTTGCGCTGGCAGGCGGCGTTGGCGGCGCAAAGCTGGCGCATGGACTCGCGCAGATTTTGCGCCCCGAACAGTTAACCATCATTGGCAATGTGGGTGACGATTTTCAGCATTACGGGCTACATATCTCGCCCGACCTAGACACCGTCATGTATACGTTGGCTGGGTTGGCCAACCCGGAAACAGGTTGGGGCGTGCGCGATGAAAGTTGGCGCATGTTGGATATGCTGCGTTACTATGGTCAGGCGCCCTGGTTTGGCTTGGGGGATCGTGACTTGGCCACGCATCTCTTACGTCGGCAGGGGCTAGATGCCGGGGAAACCCTGACCGCCATCACCGCGCGCTTGTGCGCTGCCTTGGGTATTCAATCACATTTATTGCCCGTGACAGACGATCCCTTCGCGACGATGCTCGACACACGCGAACACGGCACCCTGGCTTTCCAGGAATATTTTGTGAAGCATCGCTGGCAGCCGACCGTCACGCGCATCTGGTACGCTGGCCAGGCCGAAGCCCGGCTCACG
>DAOTVD010000360.1:0-28573 GCA_034437075.1 Anaerolineae bacterium | reverse complement strand
CCCCGATACGCTGTATGATGTCTTTGCCACAGAAGGGCAGGCCATGCTGCGCATCGGCCAACATCAACTAGAGGCGACTTCCTACCGCGTGCCTGCCGAAAACGAGCGCCGGATGGTGGTTGTACTGCGCGAGATCGGCACGGGGCAAGGTGCCGCCGAAATCGACTTCGATGCGGTAAGCGCGCTGAACCTGGTCAGCCAGATTAACCAGGCCCTGGTGCGCACTACCGACCTGGAAAGCAACATCGAAACCATCTTAGAAAATGTGCAGGCTGTCATCCGTTTTGATGCCGCCGAGGTCAATTATTGGGAGGCCAGTGACGACCTCTTGCGCCCAGTGGGCCGCCTGGGTGATTCCGAATACACGACCGCGCTCGTCCGGGCGGGGGGTGTGTACCGTATGGATGAAGGGTTTTCTGGCTGGCTGGCGCGCTACCGTCAGCCGCTGGTCATTAACGATATCTCGGCGCGCGATGATGTGGCCCCAAAACTGCGGACCTTTCCGTACACGAGTTTCATCGGGATTCCGCTGCTGTTCGGCGAGAACTTTCTAGGGACGCTCGAAATCGTCAGCCGCGAGCGCAACGCCTTCGATTACCATCACCTGAATCTGTTGCAGAGCATCGCTAGCCAGGTAGCCGTCACCATCGAAAACGCGCGTCTGTCGCAAGAACAAATGCTGCAAGTCGCCAAGCTGGACGGTTTGCAAAAAATTTCCGGCGTGCTGGGCGGGTTGGCCTCCCCCAAGCAGATGTTCCGCGCCTTGCACGAAAACCTGGCCGAATTGCTCAACGTCGATTTATGCGCCATATTACTGCATGATGCCGCCGATAATATGCTGGAAGCACAACCCGGCGTTTTTGGCATGGAAGAATCGCTGATCGGCAAATTGAACATTGCCGTAGCGCCCGGCAGCGAAGCGTATAAACTCTGGCATGATTTTGACTATTGGCTGACCAATAACGGTAGCGCCGACCCCAAAATTATTGACCTGGGCCTGGAAGAGATGGTGAGCCTCACGAAAGTGCAAAGCCTGGGCCTGGTACCGATGCACAATGGTACCGAGCGCATCGGCGCGTTGCTCATCGGCCACCCGCGCGACGGGATGATCTTCACGCAATCAACCATGGCCCGTATGCAAGTTTTTGCCACCGAAACCGGCATGGTGATCGAAAATGCGCGCCTGTTCCAGACCTCCAAACAGCGCACCCAGGAACTGCAAGGCTTGCAAGTGTTGGCTCAATCGATTGGGCATTTGCACGACCTTAAACGCCTGCATAGCGAACTCACCTCTCAAATCGCCGAATTATTGGATGTCAAATATTGTGGGCTGTGGCTACGCGACACCGAATCGCAGGCCCTGGTTGCCCAGACGCCGTTTTATGGCATGGTGCGCAGCACCAACGGCGCGGATTACAGCATTCCTGCCGAAAGCATCTTTCTGAAATACATGGCCGATAGCCAACCCCTAGTACGCGCCGACAACCCCGCGCAACTGGCCGACATCGCGCCGGGGGTGCAACGCCTGGCCACGCAAGTGGGTATGGAAAAAAATCTGCTGGTGCATTTGTCCGCCAATGGCCAAACCACGGGTATTTTACACGTTGCCGACCGCCAAGATGGCGAAGAATTCAGCGCCAAAGATGAAGAAATGTTGCGTGTTTACGCCGGGCAGGCGGCCATGCTGGTGCACAACGCGCGCGATTATGCCGATGCTTACCAACGCGCTTTCGAAGCGGATGGCTTGCGTACCATCGCGCAATTGCTGTCTAACACTGGCGATGTCAGCACCATCATTCAGGATGTGCTAGCCGCCACAACCCAATTACTGAACTGCGAGGTCATCTCGTTGGGCTTGTTGGACGCCGAGACGGATAAGCTAGTCTATGCGCCAGAAAATACCTTCGGGCGTATGCTAGAACATAGCATCGAACTGGACATTTTTAATCCGGGGTTTGGGCAAAGCGTCGTGCTATCACGCCAACCCTTCATTTCATCCGATGTGCAGAATGACGAGCGCGTTCTGGCTGCTTATGAAACAGTCGCCCGGCGAATGGAATTACACTCGGCGGTCATGGTGCCGTTGGTCACGCAAAATCGCAGCATCGGCGAGATCGGCGCGTATAACCAGCAAGACGGGCAATTTGCGATCCGCGACCAGGAATTGTTGCAATCCATCGCGGGGCAAATCTCCGCTGCCATCGAGCGCACGCGCCTGTATTATGCCTCGGATGTCGACCTGCGCGCGCGCGTCGAAGAATTAAGCGCCGTCGAGCGCATCGGGCAGGCATTGGCCGAACGCTTAGAACTCGATCATATTCTGGATGTTACCCACCGCGAATTATTGCGCAGCCTGCCCGCGGATGGGGTTTCGGTGGTGCTGTTGGCCCCCGCAGGCGATTGGTATACGGAAGATGAGCCGCTAATCGAACGGCGGGTGGGCCTGCGCGAGGTGTTCGGCACCAACTTGAGTGGTATCGAGCAGCAAGCCGTCGCCGCCGAGGCGAACCAGTACATCGCCAATTATCATCAGACTGACCTGCAACCTGTCCCCACTCGGGCGCAATCCGCGTTTGTTGAACTGCTGAGCTTCGAGGGGCAAATCCTGGGCTTTATTCATGTCCATAGCCAAGAAACAAACGCCTTCGATGATGACCAACAAGCCTTCATCCAGCGCCTGGCGCAGCAAAGCGCGCTGGCGATTGCCAATGCCCAACGCTACCGCGAACAAATCCGCGCGAATGAAGCCCTGCGGTTACGGGCCGATCAACTGACCGAAGTCTATACCTTCGGCAAGCGCATCCGCGAAGGCGATGAACTCCCCGCCATCCTAGAAAGCCTGGCGCGGGGGCTCTCCAAACGCCTCGGCTTTCAGAAGGTGCTCATCCGCTTGCTGAATGAACAAACCGGCATCGTGGAGCCCATCGCACAAGTGGGGCTCTTGAGCAACGAGTTCGAAATCGCTAAGCGCGCCCAACGCAAACTAGACGCCGAACAATCGCCGTTTCAATCGCGCTGGAAGCTAAGCAATGATGTTTATTTCTTGCCTGCCGAACACGAAGAAGAATGGTTCACACAAGATTCGCGCGAGACGCTAACCGACCAGGATACAGGGTTGGCTAGTGCCTGGCAAAATGAAGACTTGCTGCTCGCCCCCATCCGCCGCGATAACGACGACATCATCGGCTGGGTGAGTGTAGACGCGCCGCTGAACCGGCGCCGTCCGACGCTAGAAATTGCCGAGTCGCTGGAAGTCTTCGCGAAAGAAGCAAGTTTCGCGGTCACCAGCCACCGCACGTTGTCCACCATTCGGCGCGATTCGCAAGTGATTCGCGCGGAGCGGGATCGCCTGGCCTTGTTGCACCTGGTCGCCAGCGAAATCCAGCGCACGGGCGATATGGCCTCGCGCTTGCAAGCGGTGGTGAACGGTGTGCAGGCGGTGGGCTGGCACAAAGTCCGTTTATCGTTGCGCGACGAAAATCTGGACATCATCACGATGGTGCACACCGGATATTCTGAGGCCGAAGTGCGCCAGATCAACGCCATGGAACTGCCTGGCCCGGCCTGGCAACAACGCCTGGCTGATGACGACTTTTTGGGCCTAGAATTAGGTGGCGCGTTTTATCTGCGTTATGACTCGCCGTGGGTTCAGGCGCATGTGCTGCGCGGCCAAACGCCGCATCCGCCTTCGGTGGCCGCAGACAAATGGCATCCGCAAGACATCATCTTTTTGCCGCTGTATGGCCAAAACGAAGATCGGATCATCGCCATCATGGCTATGGAAACCCCCGTTGATAACCGGCGCCCGACCGAAGAAACGCTGCAACCCATCGAACTCTTTGCCACCCAAGCTGCCGCCGCTATCGAGAGCACGCGCTTGTATCTCGAAACGGTGATGCAAAAAGAAACCGAGCAGCGCCTTACCGAACTCATGGAGTCCGTTTCGGCCACGCTGGATATTGAAAGCGTGCTGCGCACCCTGGCCGAAGGGCTGCAACAGATGGTCGCTTTCACACGCATGCATGTCGGGTTACCCGCCCGCGATGGCAAAGCCTTTAACCTGCGGCGTGTGGAGGTCACTGGCGACCAGAAAGTGCACATCTTTGATGATGAACCCATCAAGATGACAGGCTCTGCCATGGCCGTGGCCTTTAACAAGAACGAACGCCTGCTGTATAGCCTGAAACGCACGGATGATGCTGGATCATTCTCCGATTTACGACGCTGGTATCGCCAGGGCGAGCGCATTACGCTGATGGTGCCCATGATCGCGGGTGGTGAAACGCTAGGTGTGTTGCGCCTGGGGAGCGAACTGCAAGATGCCTTTGGCTTCCGCGAACAAACCGACCTGGTCGCGCGTTTGGCCAACCTGGCCGCTGTGTCCATCAACCATACCCGTTTGCTAGAAGACCTGACCGCCTCGACCGCCTATAACGAAGCCGTGGTGGAGTCTATCCAGCAGGGGATTATCGTGCTCGATGCCGATCATCGCATCACGACCCTGAATACCTTCATCCAGCAACGCTACGGATGGAGCGAAGACGATATTGGCAAGCGTTTGTATGAGCGCGAACCAGAATTCGAAGTCTTTTTGAAGCACTCGATCAATATCGCGCTCACCGAAGGCCGCCCGCAACACCAATTCGAAGTGCAAGATTTTGACAAAGACAACAACCGCATTATCCGCAACTTCTATACGTATCCCCTACAACAGGGCGAGACTGTTTCGGGTGTGGTGTTGCTCATCGAAGATGTCACCGAACGGGCCATGCTGGAATCCGACCTGGCCCAGCGTGCCGAACAATTGCGCGCGCTGACGGAAGTTTCGTCTAAAATTACGTCCTCGTTGAAATCGGACGAGGTGGTGGATGTGGTGCTCGAAGCGCTCGAAAACGTGATGCCCTTCGACGGTGTGACGCTCTGGCTGCGCGAAGAAACCGGCCAACGCTTGCGCGTGCATGCGGCCCGAGGCTACCGCGACCCCGGCGCGGCTGCCGATAACCTGGTCGGCTTGTATGTGGATGTGGAAACCGCGCCCTTGTTCAAAGAAATCGCGGATGAACAAAAGGTGCTCAACGTGGGTGATACGGGCGCGGATGACCCGCGCTTTCCCTATGGCGCCGAACGGCTCTATAAAAACTGGCTGGGCGCGCCGCTCATCTCGCAGGGCGAAGTGGTCGGCGTCATCGCGCTGGAAAAACGCCAGACGTTCTTCTATAGTGGCCCGGACGAACAACTGCTGCAAAACTTCGCCAACCAAGCATCGATTGCGTTGCGCAATGCCCAACTCTTTGAACAAACCACCCAACGTGCCGCCGAGCTAGACCTCCAGACGCGCCGTTTGCAACTGTTGAACAACGTGGCCGTCTCGTTGGCACAGTCGCTAGACATCGAAAATATCTTCGAGACGACCCTGCGCGAAACGGCCCTGGCCCTAGAAATCGACGAAGCGGCGGCGCTGAAGATCGACCACGAGCACGACCTGGGGCGCGTCGTCGTCCAGTATCCGCGCGGCGAAGAAGAACCGAATGAAATCTTCGCGCTCAGCCAAAACTTTGCTTACGAGCGTGTGAACGATAGTCTGCAAGCGTTCATTCTGGAAGCGGACGAAGCCGACCCCTCTTACCAGAGCATCAAGCCCTGGTTGCGCCGCCCCGCAGATACCCAGAGCATTTTGGTCGTGCCGCTGGTCGTGGGCGGGTCGCTCATTGGCCTCATTCATTTTGATGCCCTGGACGAAGATTATCGTTTTACCCAAGAACGTATCGAAATCGCCAATACGCTGGCCAGCCAGGCCGCGATTGCGGTGCAGAACGCAACGCTCTTCGAACAATCGCTGGTGCGCACGCACGAACTCGAAACCCTGTTCGAGGCGTCTCAGGCGACAGCTGTAACGCTAGACCTGGACGAGGCCATGCGGCGCGTTGTGAGCCAGATGCTCAGCGCACTCCGCGCGGACTATTGCTCGATTGCGCTGTGGGACGACATCGAAATGCGCTTGGAAGTACGCGAAGGCGTCAGCGCCTGGGGCGAACATGATGAAAACGAGATGCCCGGCACGGTGTATGAACTGGCAAATTACCCCGTGCGCGAACAAGTGCTACGCCAACGGGATGTGATGAACTTGCGTTACGACCGCGACGTGCATCCTTCCGAAAAAGTGTTGATGGAGCGCAGCGGCACCAAAGACCGCTTGCTCGTGCCCCTGGTCGTGAATGACTTTAGCATCGGTTTGGTAGACCTGGAAATCCGCGAGCAGAATCGCTTCTTCGAAGCGGGTGACATCCGCCTGGCGCGCACGCTGGCCAGCCAATCCGCCGTGGCGATTGAAAACGCGCGCCTGCAAACCGAAACGCGCTCGCAAATCGAAGAACTGTATATCATCAACGACATCTCGCGCGCGGCATCCAGCAAAATGAAGATCGACGAACTATTCCCCATGGTGCGCGATCAACTGCCCGTGCTGACCGATGCGGACATTTTGTATGTGGCGCTGTATGATGATGAAACCCATCAGATCACCTTCCCCATTGCCGAAGATATCGAAGTTGGGCCCGTAGAAATGGCAGCGCGCGAACTCGGCGCCGATGAATTTTCATATGTCATTGAACGCAAAGCCCCCTTGTTGCTGTGGGGTATGCAAATGGCGCACGACCGCGAAAGCTATGGCATCCAGACGATTTTGCCCGACGCGCTGTGCTTCTTGGGGGTGCCGATGGTGGTCGGTGAAGACATCGTGGGCGTCTTGGCCGTGCAAGACAACGCCGACCCGCGCGCCTTCGGCCTGAACGACCAGCGCATCCTGACGACGGTTGCTTCGCAGTTGGCCGTCGCCATCCAGAACGCCCGCTTGTTTGCTAAACAAACCTCCTTCGCCGAAGAACTGGAAAAGAGCGTTAACGAACGCACCTACGAGCTTCAGCAAGAACGCGAGCGCGTGCAAACGCTCTATGACATCACGACCGAAGCTTCGGCCTCGCTGGACATCAACCGCGTGCTAACGCGCGCCCTGGAAAAAGTCGCGCAGGCAACCGGGGCCACCAGCGGCATCATCATGGGTATTGATGAAGTCTCGGAGCAATTGTATGTCATGCATGCCTATGGCGACTTGCCCCAACCCCCACCCGATAAACGCCGCATTATTTCGCAAGATCGCGGGTTGGCCGGTTGGGTGCTAGAAAATCGCCAGAGCGTGGTGATCCCGGATGTACAAACCGACGAACGTTGGGTCGTGCGTGATGACCGCGATACTAGCCAGCGCTCGGTAGTGGCGGCCTTGCTAGAAGTCGGCGAGGATAGCCGGGGCGTGATGATGCTATTCTCTGACGAAGTCAACCACTTTACGCCCGAGCACCTCAAACTGGTGACCGCCGCCGCCAGCCAGTTGGCCAACTCGATGAACAATGCGGAATTGTATAGCCTGATCCGCGACCAGGCCGAGCGCCTGGGGGCCATCCTGCGCGCCGAACAGGTTGAATCCACTAAAAATACCGCGATTTTGGACTCCATCGCGGATGGGGTGATGTACGCCAACGAACATGGAACGGTGGTGCTGTTCAACCAGGCCGCCGAACGCATCCTCGATCTACCCGCTTCGCGCGTGGTGGCCCGCCCAATTACAGAACTCACCGGGCTGTATGGCGGCTCGACCAGCTTCTGGATGGATGCCATGGAGCGTTGGATGAGCGACCCATCCGCGACAAGAGGCGAAGATTTCGTAGAAGAAACCATGCAACTCGAAGACGAGCGCATCATCAATATTCGCCTCTCCCCCGTAAACATGGGCGATCAATTCCTGGGGACGGTGTCGGTCTTTCGTGACATCACCAAAGAAGTGGAAGTCGACCGCATGAAAAGCGAGTTTGTTTCTACTGTGTCGCACGAGTTGCGCACGCCGATGACCTCGATCAAAGGCTATGCCGACTTGCTGTTGCTGGGCGCCGCTGGCGAAATTTCCGAAGCACAACAACGCTTTCTGGAAACGATCAAGCAAAATGCAGACCGCCTGAGTATTCTGGTGAATGACTTGCTCGAAGTCTCGCGCATCGACCAAGATCGCGTGCCGTTGCGGTTCACGGGCGTGAGTGTAGACGAATTGCTCAGCAATATCGAAGCGCATTTGCTCGGGCGGGTCGAAGACCAGAAACGCCCTATGAATATCACGCTGGATGTGCCCAAAGACCTGCCGCGCATTCGCGCGGATTATGATAGAATCACCCAAATCGTACAGAACCTGGCGGACAATGCCTTCAACTATACGCCCAATGACGGGCACATCCTGCTGAGAGCATCGCTTGACGATGAAAAGTCGGTTGTTGTCATGTCGGTACAAGATAACGGCATTGGTATCCCCGAAAGCATCCAACCCCGCATCTTCGAGCGCTTCTTCCGGGGCGATGAATACGATGATCTGGTGTTGGATACCCCCGGTACGGGGCTGGGTCTGTCGATTGTGAAGTCCTTGGTAGAAATGCACGACGGAGCGATATGGTTCAAGAGCCAACCCGGCCAAGGCACCACCTTTTTTGTTCAAATTCCGGTCTATGAAGAACCGGCAACCGAAGGAGCATAACCTCGTGGCGAAAATACTCGTGGCAGAAGATGAGCGCGACATCCGGGACCTGATCGAGTTTACGCTCGATAAAGTGGGCGGGCATGAAGTCATCACGGTAACCAATGGCGCGGACGCGGTCAGCAAAGCGCCCGAAATCATGCCCGATATTATCCTGCTGGATATTCGGATGCCTAAGATGACGGGGGTCGAGGCGTGTAAGGCGCTTAAAGAAAACGAAGCGTTAGGCAATATACCGATCGTTTTTCTCTCGGCCCATGGGCAAGAAACCGAAATTGATGCGGGCTTAGGCGCTGGCGCCTTCGAGTACATCGTAAAGCCCTTTGCACCAGACCAACTCGCGCGCCGTGTGGATGAAATCCTGGCACAGCATAGGGCGTCGGGATGAGTGCGATCACCATCGACGACGAGCTTGTGCATTATGAAGTGTTGGGCCGTGGCAAGCCCATTCTATTGATTCACGGCTGGTTGGGCTCCTGGCGCTATTGGGTGCCCACCATGCAACAACTCGCTATGAAATATCGCTGCTATGCGCTCGATTTATGGGGCTTTGGCGACACCGGTAAAGACCCCCGGCGCTACGATTTCGACAGCCAGGTGAACCTGATTGATCGTTTTATCGAGCGTATGGGCATCCCCAAAGTGGTGATTATTGGGCATGGGCTCGGCGCTTTGTTGGGCGCACGCTATGCGGTGTTGCCCGAGAGCGCGCCCAAAGTCCACAAATTGTTGGCTGTGGCGCCGCCGCTCATCGACATGGCACCCCCGGCGGGTAGTTACACGGGGGATGACCTGGACGATGACGAACTTCCCCATGCCGCCATGACCATCCCCAACCGCAAAGCCCTGGGCGACCTCGCCGCCCGGCAACAGCAATGGGCGGCCCAGCAGAATAACGATGTCGCGATCCCTAGCCCGGCACCCAACACCGCCAAACAACCGCATGGTAACAACGTCCGCACCAATGTCTTGCACGAGTTGTTTCGGGATAATCCGCTGGATAGTTTGCTCAATCGCGCGATCAACCCTGAATCCGTAGATTTTGACAAACTCTTGGGGGAAATTTCTAAGGCGCACCCCCCCGCGATTTACGCCAGCGTTGAAAATTACATCAACACCAGCGCCGCGCCCGATCTGATGCGCACCAAAGCGCCCCTCTGTGTCGTCCTGGGCGATGAAGATGAACTGATGCCCCGCCCCGAGGAAAGCGTCCTCCAAAAGATCAGCGACCGCGACCAAACCAAGTTGCTAGTGATGAGCGAAACTCGCCATTTTCCGATGTTAGAAGATAAATCCCAATTCGCGCGCCTTTTGCGCGACTTCCTCGAAGCGACGGACGTCTCGATTCTGGAAATGAAAGACGAATGGCGACGTCGTAAGCGCTGATGCCTCCTCGTGATAGTGTGTTAATCCTGGCCAATGGAGAACTGAATGATGGCATCGCTGTGCGGGCGGCCTGCCGAGAAGCGGCTTTTGTCATTGCTGCGGATGGCGGGGCACGTCTGGCGGCGCCCCTGGGCCTGACGCCAGGGCTACTCATCGGGGATATGGACTCCATAGCGCCCGATTTGCTCGAAACGCTCCGCGCCGCAGGCGTGGAAATCCAGCGTTACCCCCCCGAAAAAGACGAAACCGATTTAGAACTTGCCTTACACGAAGCCATACAGCGCGACGCGCAACGGATTATCGTCATCGGCGCGTATGGTGGGCGCATCGACCAGAGCCTGGCCAATATCTATTTGCTGAACCTGGCAGTGTTGCAAGGCCGGGATGTCCGCTTGGTGAGTGGTGCGCAGACGGCGCGCGTCTTTTCGGCAGGCGAGCATACCATCCCTGGCGCGCGCGGCGATACGGTCTCTTTGATTCCGCTAGGTGGGGACGTAACTGGCGCGCGCACCTGGGGCCTGCAATATCCGCTGGCGGGCGAAACGCTCGAATTTGGCCCGGCGCGCGGCATCAGTAACGTTATCAGCGACGACCGCGCGGGTATTTTTTTCGAATCTGGCCGCTTATTGGTGGTGCATACGCAAGGCCGCGCATGACCACCGTGCGCGTCCATAAAAACGATGCCTATGGCCAACCCGTGTGGCATTACGATGGCCGGCTCATCCATCGCACGCCCAACATGATGCAGATCGAAGCGTTTTTCGCCCGCGCGGATGTCGTCACCGAATACCATACTTTTCGCCAGGGCGACCGCATGGTGGAATGGTTCTTTAGCCAGCAATGGTTCAACATTTTCCAAATGCATGATGTCGATGACGGTCGTCTGAAAGGTTGGTACTGCAACCTCACACGCCCCGCCCACCTGACCGAAACGACGATCACGGCAGATGATCTGGCGCTGGATGTCATGGTGTACCCAAATGGCGCGTTTGTGGTGCTGGATGAAGATGATTTTGCTGCGCTGGCGCTGGATGCGACGGACCGTAAAGCCGCGCGTCGGGGCCTGGATACGCTGCTGGGGATGCTACGCGCGCGGCACGGCCCCTTCTGGGTGCTCGGCCCTTAGCTTAAAGCCGATGAAACAAATACTTCTTGCGCGATGGTCTGCACCAGGGCTTTCAAGCCACGCGGGCTAACGGGCTTCAGCAGCGCGTAGTCGGCGCGCTCAATGCCCATTTGTTGCTGATCGTAAGTATGGCCAGAAACCACTACCACTTTAATATGCTGATATGCCTTTTTGCTAAGCAGTGACAATAATTCGGTACCGTGCCCGTCACTCAGTTCAAGGTCCATCACCACAATATGCGGTAGTTGTGGCGCTGTTAAGTGTTGGCGGGCCTGCTGGATGCTCTGGCACCCCAGGGTTCGGAACCCGGCGCTACTCAAGACTTTGTTGTACAAGCGATTGAGTTCGGTCTGGTCTTCGATGATCAAAACAGAGAGGGTATTGGATTGGGCGTGTAGCATGTATGCGGTGCTTTCTGTCTTAGCTTTTCTATAAACGCACTTCTTACAACCAGACCTTAGCACGCATGATGAACTTGAGCATAAAACGCGGATTAAAAAAACACGGCTTGTATTACCGTGCTTCTTACAAAATAAAGGTTGCGTTAAGGATAGTGCGGCGGGCGGCGGCCTATCCCGGTCAGCTTAAGGCCCGCCTGCTGGGTGATGGGAAATGATGTCGGGTGCGGCGATAATCCCAATACCACCAGCCGAGGATCGCGACCACACTTGTGGAGAACAACAGCACCATAAAGGGCAGCAGCACGGCAAACACCGACACAACCAAACTAAGCGAGTCTTCGAACGTACTGACCAACACATTGCCCATGCCCGCCGTGCCGACCGTCACACCTGGGCGCACGGTCGCTTTAATCGCGTGGATGCTGCCTGCGCTGATGCTACCGGCCAACAGAGACGCGATGGTCATCATCACGGGATCAACATCTTGAACGGCGCTGGTGCTCGCCGCGCCCAAAAACGCGCCCACCGCCGGGCGCACAACCGTATGAATCGTATCGTTTAGGCTATCGACTGCCGGAATTTTGTCGGCGGTTAGTTCGATGAGCAGCAAAATAAACACCACGGCCATCACCGCTGGATGGCTGATGGTGTCGTACGGTTCGGCCAGCGTCATCAGGCCCGCCCGATGCATCGCCCCCATCACGAACAGGGGTAAGTAGGTATTCAGCCCGGCACTACCCGAGAGCCCCAAGCCAGTCAGTATCGATTCCATGCGTTACCCTTCCAATTCAACCTTATCCACTAATGTCTTATACGCTATTCGCTTCAAAAAGAAAAGCCGTCCCAGGTTCCAGTAAACATAAAGCGTAGATAGTCGATGATGCCGATCATCGTAATGGCCAGAGTTAGGCCCGCCAACAAGGGCACCGCCAGGCCGCGCCAAGTCGAATACGCTTGATAGCGATTTAGGAGGGCAATAACCATCACCGTAAAGACCATGGTCAACACGCTGACCACGCCCACCGCGCTGATCACGCCGAAAAAGAGCAACAGTGTCGCGTTTTGGCTGAACACCAGCAACAGAACAAGCACCGCCAGCACCATCAGGCCGCCTAACTCTTTCAGATTAGCCACCGCGCGGATCGGTTGGCCCCCATCGGCCCAGACGCTCTGGTTAAAGATGGGAAATACGAGATTGATAAGCGTAAGCCCGGTAAATATCCCGGTCGTGACACGCATCCAATTTTGCGTCTCATATGGCCCGGTATACCCCGGAAAGAGCGAAAAGTAACTGTTTAAGCCATCTAGGCCCAACACCGCCACGAACGACGCCAGCACCAGGCCAACCCGCCACCCCGGCAAACGCGCGGCGCGCGCGCGGCCACTGGCCACGAACACGCCCAACCCGGTCATAACACCCAGGTAAATACCCGTACAACGGGCACACAGAGGCAATTCCCGGCCAAAGGCTTCGAAGGTTCGTTCGGGAATGCGATGGCAAATGGCATAGCCAACCGCATCCGCTTTGCCCAGCACGCCGGGCTGTGTGTAGATCGTCCAGGCGCCGATGATGCCCAGCGCCGCAACTAGCACGAGGAAAACGGTCAGAGGAGAATGGGCTTCTTGCTGCGAAATAGGTTGCATATGGCTATTATACGATCTCTGGCACAGGCTGCCTAGCACCGCGCGGATGCGGTAAACTGGGGGGTATGTTGACACTGATGACCTTGATACTTGTTTGGGCCGGTATTTTACCCCAGGCCGCTACTCCCCCCGAACCGCTCCCGATTGCGCAGATTCGCGTGGCCGATTTCGGATGGTTGCACACAGACCCCGCCCCCGATAGCCCGCAGACGCTCCGCATTCGGCCCGGCGAGGTGTGGCTCGTATACGAATATCGCGCCGAGTGGGGCCGCACCGCCCAAGGCTGGATTCCCCTGAGTATCGGCCAGCGCGAAGCCGCCCGCGTGGATTACAGCGCCCGTCATCCTGGTGCGCTGGGGCTAGAATTAGGCGTGGCGGCCTTGTTTGGCGAGCATGCATTGCTGTATGGCGCGGATAGCGCGCAGTGGGTGCCGCTCAGCCGCCTAGAACTCAGCCCACCTAGCGAGGATTTGCGCGCTTATGTGGTGCGGGATGCGGTCGTGCGCCGGGCTGAAGCCCCGCTCTATTTACTGCCGAATGCGAATGCCGCCTGGCAAAGTGGTGTGTTGATGCTCGGCCAACCCGTCGATGTGCTAGGCACGGCGGATGACGACTGGCGTTTAGTGCGCGCGGCGGATTATGTCGGTTGGGTGCTGGCGGATACGTTGCAGATTGCGCGCGCGCCGCTGGGCGAGGGCATCCTGAATGCTGGGCCGGTGAATCTGCGGTTGGTGCCCCAGGGTGCCATCACGGGCAGTGTGGGCTTTAGCGAGCGCGTCTTTCTGTTGGGCCAAACCCCGGCGGGTGATTGGCTCTACATCCGCCGCGTGAACGGGGCTGAAGGCTGGCTGGCCGCGCAATTTATCACCGACATCCCCGCCGATCTGCCCGAACTTGTGCCAGGGAACGAATAAGGATGCGCATTTTAATTACCGGGGTAGCCGGATTTTTGGGCAAGCCACTTGCGCGCCGTCTCTTGGACGAAGGGCACACCGTACGCGGCATTGACGACCTGAGCACGGGTGATTTGGCCGGGTTGCCAGATTCGGTCGATTTTGCCCAGGCGGATGTTACGACGATTGGCCATTTGTGGGCCGCCATGGCGGATATTGATACGGTGGTGCATTTGGCGGCGCATGTGGCCGTGCGCGAGAGCGTGCGCTACCCGCGCAATTATAATGACATCAATGTTGGCGGAACAGTCACGGTATTAGAAGCCATGCGCGACCGAGACGCGCGGCGCCTGGTGTTTGCCTCCTCGGGGGCGATTTACGGCACGCAAGCCGCGCAACCTCTCACCGAAGACACCCGCCCCGCGCCGGAGTCCCCCTACGCGGTTAGTAAGCTCGCCTCCGAACATTATATCCAGACCATCGGACGGCTATGGAAACTGCAAACGATCTCGCTGCGCGTGTTCAATGCCTACGGGCCAGGCCAATATCTTTCGGCGGCACATCCGCCCGTGATTCCGCAGTTTTTCAAGCAAATCTTGGGCGGGGGGTCGATGGTCATCAGCGGAGATGGCCGCCAAACGCGCGACTTTATCTATAGCGAGGATGTCGTAGCCGCCTTGGCCCGCGCCGCCACTATCGACAAGCTGCCGCCTGTGGATGTCATCAACGTCGGGAGCGGCATCGAAACCAGCATTCGTGATCTGGCAGCCCTCATCGGGGACATCACGCGCCAAAAACCCGAATTACTCCATAACCCCTCTGGCGAGCCGGGTGTCTCGCGCATGCAGGCCGATCTAACTCGCCTGAAAAGCACGCTAGGCATCGTGCCGCAGACGAGCCTGGCGAACGGTTTGCGCCGCATATTGGAAGACGACCCGCGTTTTAACCGTTCCCAGAGCTAGCAGGAGCCCACCCAGCAGCCCTGGCAACGGCCCGAGGGGCAAATCCACGGCGGGCGACCAAGCGGGGTCGGCGGCGCGCATACCGGGGGGGGTCAGGCGTTGCGCGTGGGTGCCATCCGGGCGAATGCGATAGAGCGCAAATTCATTCGCTTGCGCATCAAAACGCACAAACGCAATCCATTCACCATCCGGCGACCAGGCCGGCATCAGATCATCGGCGCGGTAATTCGTCACACGGCGGATATTCAGGCCATTGGCCGCCATATGGTAAATCTCCATATCGCCCGTCTGGCTGCTGGCAAAGGCCAGGCGCGCGCCATCCGGCGACCAAGTCGGGTGGCCGTCCAGGCTATAGTGATAGGTCAATTGCTGGGGCCGTCCTCCGGCGGGGTCTACGCGAAAAATATCGCCATCATATTCAAAGGCGATCCATTCGCCGCTGGGTGACCACTGCGCTTGATATTTGATGCCGCCATTCGTTAAGGCGCGCGCATCAGCCCCCTGGGTTGAGGCGACCATCACCTCGGGCAAATCGCGCCCGGCGCGCGGGTCAAAATGCAGGTGTATATAGGTCATGCGCGTGCCATCCGGCGCAAAGGAGGGGGGGCTAAGGGCATGTTGCGCGGGTGCAAAGGCTTGCGGCCTGCTGCCCACGACAGACATGCGTACCAGGGTATAGTCTCGCGCGGGGTAAGTTTGCAGCCTAAAAATTACCTGGCGCCCGTCTGGCGTGTATACGGGCGCGGTCGCGCGCGCCTGGGGATGGTTGGTCAGGCGTTGTAGGCCGCTGCCATCGGGATGAATACGGTAAATCTGCTGGGGATCATCCGGCCCGCCCGCGAACACGATCCATGGTGGTTGGGGCTCGGCGCGGCGTGCTAGGCTCATGATGCCCAAACTCAGCAACAACGAGGCCCCCAAGATCGCGCATAAACTTCGCCAGAGCATGGCTTAGCGCCGCCAGACCAGCCCCAGCAACAGCAGTAACCCGCCGCTGAGGATATGCCACCCGAGGCGGTAGGGCTCATCACGAGGGGGGGCCCAGCGCGGCTTTTTATCCTCGTAGATGTCGTGCGTGATGCGCTGCACATCGCGGCCATCGGGGCGCATGCGATACAAATCCCACGCGCCGCTGCGCCGCGAGGTGAACGCGAGCCATGCGCCATCCGGCGACCAAGCCGGCTGCATATTGATGCTGGAGCCGTGCGTCAAACGCTGGACGCTGGCTTCGCCATCTTCGGGCCGCATGCGGTAAATATGCAAGCCATCATCACGATACGAGGCAAAGGCCAGCCATTCGCCATCCGGCGACCAAACCGGGGTGAAGTCGTCGCCGGGGTGCTCGGTCAGGCGGCGCGGCGCGGGGGGCAAACCCACCCCCGGCGGGGGCGGCTCGGCGGGGATGAGATACAAATCCACATTTTGGTTACGCATGGAAGTAAACGCCAGCCACACACCATCCGGCGACCAAGCCGCGCTATAATCACTAGCGGGATTATTCGTCATGCGGATAGGGATGGAAGGCGGGCCATCCAAGGCCAAGCGATATAATTCGGCGTGGTTGCTTTGGTAGTAGCCCGTCAGGACGATGTGTCGCCCATCCGGCGACCAATCTGGATGCCAATCACCCAGGAAAAAATCCGTCAGGTTTTCAATTGCTCCGCCATCAACGGGCGCGCGATAAATATCTGGGTCGCCGCCGCGCTCGGAAACGAACGCTATCCACTGCCCATCTGGCGAGGGCACGGGCGAAAAATCGTTGGCCGGGTGAGGAGACAGCATCCGCAAGCCTGTGCCGTCGATATTGACGCGCGCGATCTCGCGCTGGCCTTCGCGCACCGTTTCGTAGACCAACCACGTCGCGCTAGGCGGTGCCTGCCGCGCCCACCAGAGCCACCCGGCGCTGAGCATCAGCAACAGCCCGGTGATAAACAAAGCGCAACGTAAAATAATCGTAACGAATATCATACTTATGTCGGATTGTAACACAAGCGCCACAATCCCAACCCGGCCAACAGCCCGCCCAGCAATCCTAGCCTCAGCATGGATAGCCCAAACCAGGGAAAATCGACAATCGGCGCCCAGGCGGGGTAACGATCAATGGACGGCTGTGACGTTAAGGCGCGTAAATCGTGCCCAGTGGGGCGCACCATGTAAATGTTCTGGTCGCCGGATAGTGTATCCGTCATGGTGAAAGCGATCCATTCGCCATCTGGCGACCAGGCCGGGCGCCCGCTGACGTTCACCACATCCACAACGCGCTGTGCTTCACCCCCTGCTGCGGGGATGCGATACAAACTATTGGTGAGCCGCACCTCTGGCCCGGTGCCGCTGTAGACGATCCATTGCCCATCCGGCGACCAACTCGCGCCCCGCACCCGCACGTCCGGCGGCGTCAAGGCGATGCGTTCCCCGCCGATGTCTTGCCGATACAGTTGCTCATCCGCCCCGCCGATAAGCGCCAGCGCGTCCCCATTTGGCGACCAAACCGCATCGGATATGGCGAAATCGCGCGGGGTAATGCGGAAAAAGCGGCCATCGGTGCTGTGCATCTGGTAAAGCGCGAAGTCCCCATCCCGGTTGGTGACGAAGCTCAGCCAGGGCGAGTTCGGTCGCCAAGCTGGCAGGGTATACACGCGGGCCGTGGCCGTCAGCCGTTGGACATCCGCATAAGATTCAATATTGCGCCGGCTGTGCCAAAAGCCATCCCACACGAAAACATCCGCGACGCTATGCACATTGCTGACAAAGGCCAAGCGGCGCCCGTCTGACGACAAAACCGGGTGTTCTTCGCGATACAAGGTAGAGGTCAAGCGCGTGATGTGCCGTCCATCGGGGCGCATACGATACAACTCTATGGTGCTGGCCCGGTTGGAGCTAAACACAAGGTAGGGGCTACTCGGCGCCTGAGAACGCCAAGCGCTCAGCCAGAGGACGAGCCCCAACAAGACAACGCCCAACAAACCCAAGGGCCAGATAAGCCATTTTTGAGGCTGGAAGCGAAACCCACGGACGCGCATAATACAACATCTATCAAACAGTTAACGTTATCGACGCTTATGACAACCCAAACCTTTCGCATTGCAGATGACGAATCGGGCGAACGGCTGGATAAATTTCTGGCCGCGCGCTTGCCCGATCTCTCGCGCGGGCAATTGCAAGACCTCATTAAATCCGGCGGCGTTTTGGTGAATAGCAAATCCGGCAAGCCTGCCTTGCGCCTGGCGCCGGGCGATAGCGTGCAGGTCAGTTTACCCAAGGACGCGCCCGAAACGCCACTTCAGCCCGAAGACATCGCGCTAGATGTGCTGCACGAAGATGACGCGCTGGTCGTCATCCACAAACCCGCCGGGCTGGTGGTGCATCCGGCGCCGGGTAACGAATCCGGTACGCTGGTGAATGCCTTGCTGGCCCGTTACCCCGACCTGGGCGCAGATGGTGCCCCCGAGCGCGCCGGAATCGTCCACCGCCTGGATAAAGATACATCCGGCGTGATTTTGGTCGCGCGGACGGCAGCGGCACAAGCCCATCTGATGGCGCAATTTCAAGAACGAACGGTGCACAAAACCTATTGGGCGCTGTGCGAACGACAGCCGCGCACGGAAAGCGGGCGCATTGATGCGCCCATTGGGCGCGACCCGCGCCAACGCAAACGCATGGCGGTTGTCCACAGCGGCAAACCCGCCGTCACGGAATATCATACCCTGGACGTGTTCGAGGATCACACACTGTTGGCGGCGCACCCCGAAACAGGACGGACGCATCAGGTGCGCGTGCATCTGGCGTTTATCGGTTGCCCAGTGGTGGGGGACCGCGTCTATGGGCCGCGCAAACAGCGCATCAAGCTAAGCCGCCTGTTTTTGCACGCGCAGGCGATCACGATCCGGCACCCCGCGCGCGACGAAGCGCTGACCTTCGAGGCGCCGCTACCGCCCAAGCTGCAAAATGTGTTACAACAATTGGCTGAGCAGCGTGAGAGCTAACACGCTGGGGCCAGGCCCCAGAAACAACAAGGGCTGGCCAGAGCGGCGGTGCCCTCGGTCGGGGTAAATTTTATCTTGCACAGTTTGCGCGAACTTGCCGCGATGATGCGGTGTGCTGCCGAAGGTCTTCAGGGCGGCGATGTGCTCGCTGGTGCCGTAGCCCTTGTTTTTCTTCCAGTGATATTGGGGATATTTATCGTGTAGTTCGCGCATGATCTGGTCGCGATAGGTTTTGGCCAAGATGCTGGCGGCCATCACGACCTTATAGGTCTGATCGGCACGGACGACACTCTGCGCCCGGTCGGCCTTGTCGCCAATGTCTAGCAATGGATGATTGCCGTCTACAATGTACTCATCCGCTTCGTTGCTAAGCACCAAACGGCGAAAGATTTCGCGGTTGGCCCAGCCAATGCCACCAAAATTGATATGCGGCACCTCGATGCTGGTAATTTCATAATGAATGCCGACCTGGCGGGCATGCGCTTTGAATTCTTGCGCCCACTGCTCGCGGCGCCGCTCGGTGAACTTTTTCGAGTCGCGCACTTCGAAGGACCATTCGTAATCCTCCGGCACCACGACCGCCGCCGCGATGAGTGGCCCGGCCAACGGCCCGCGCCCGGCTTCATCAATCCCACAGATGAAACGCGGCATACCGCCCCCTAGCCTGGATTATCCGGTTCCGGTTGTTGGGGGGGCATACCCCCGGCTTGCGAATCCTGTTCCTGGGGGCGCATCCCCTGGTTTTGCTGGGTCTGTTGCGGTTGATCCTGCAAGGGGAAGCCCTGGCCTTGTTGGGGTTGCTGGGTGTAATCCTGCAAGGGGAAGCCTTGGCCTTGTTGCGGCTGATCCTGCTGCGGGAAGCCCTGATTTTGCTGGGGCTGTGCCTGCGGGGTGGGCATTCCCCCGGCGGGCTGATTGACTTGGTTGGCCTGCGTTTGTTGGGGCGCATTCTGCCCCGTCTCACCGATCACCCAACCGCCGGTATCCTCCGAGAGCCCGGCCATTTGTAGGGCCTGGAGCGTGGCATCCGCGAAGGGGTCAATCTCGTGGGCGATGCCGTAGGGCAGATCATTGGCCAGCACGAAAGACTGTAAATCGTTAATGGCGAGTTGGACATCCGCCGCACGGAGTTGATCCAACCGAATGCCGGATTTTTGCAGCGCATCGCGCAGGGCACTGGGGTCTTGATTATGCAATGCGGAGGTCAACAGAATCGCCGGGCCGAGGGCCTCGGCATGCGAAGCGCCGACCCCCAATTTTTGCAGCGCAAAGGCGAAATAGTGTTCGCTGCCTTCTTGTTGGCGGGCGTGGCCTAGTTGATTGGCCAATTGCACCGACACCGACGCCAGATCGAGCAAGGTGCGTAAGGCTTCGGGGTCGCCCTGGCCGATAGGCTCGGCTAATTTGATCGTCTGCGATGCTAGGCTGGCCGAGATACCCGCCGCCCAAGGCACAAAGGCATGGTCAGCGGCGGTACGCTTCAAGCGCGTGGCGTAGCGCCAATCCAACAAGCCGGTCACGACGGCGAGCATATCCGCCACCAGGCCCGCGCGGCGATGAGGTGGCGCGGCTAGCAGCACCTCCCAGTCGATGATGACCTGCTCAGCAGGGCCGGTTTCTACAGAGGTCAGAATATCGCCATGGATGATTTCGACATGCGCCTCTAACAACTGGTCGCTATCCAGGGCCGTGGGGACGATCACGGCGGGCAGGCCGCGTTTATGGGCGACTAATTTGCCAATTTGAATTAAATCCTCGGCACCGACGACATAAATGACTTCGACCATCGAGGGCACATTCTCGGCCAGAAATGTGATGAATTCATCGTCCATACGATCCGGTTCGGCCTGTACCACGATGGGTAAATCTAGGCGGTCGCCCACCTGCTCCCATTCTTCGGCGCTGGTGATAAGGGCAACGGGACGCGCTTCGTGATGCTCGGGCAAAGCGCGATAGACAATATTGGGTAAAGGGTAGACGATCTTAGGGGTCATAGACCAGACTCTCCGCACTGCTGTTGGATATGGGTTAGTGTAAGCACTCTGGCGGTTTTTAGCAAGCGACTAGCCCGAATCTATGTAGGATATGCTAGGATAAGCAGCATCAGACATGTAGAGAAATGCTATGCCAGACGACCAATCACTTGCCGCATCATCGAATGCCTTGCAAGAGCTAGCCCATGTATTTTATGACGCGGCCAAAGGCGCCAGCACGCGCATTATGGGCAATTTACGCATTGGTGCGCTGGAAAAAGAAGCCAGTGTCACCGAACGTTTTTGGGCCTATATGGAAACCGGGCTGGATGGCCAGCGCATAAGTGACCTGCCCACCATGAAGCTCTCGGCGGTGGCCTTCACCGACCGAGGCGCCCCGCGTGATACCATCGGCGTCGGGGCGGACATGGCCTGCTTCGTGCGCTACGACCTGCCCGGCCTGCGTTGGGCCAAGGGCTTTTTAGGCCAAAGCAAACTAGCCACAGTACACGGCTTTCATGAGAATGGCATCCCGCGCGTGGGCTTGCATAGCGAGGAAGACTACGACCGCCTAACCCAACAATGCGCGGCGATGGTCAACATCAGCGACGAAAGTTATGCCTTTTTCTTCTCTACGGAATCTGTCACGGTCGAAAAAGCGGCTAATCTGCTGCGTGACCTGGGTGAAAGCTACCCGAATAAGCCCTGGCAAGACCTGCATCAGTTTCGCAAATCGCCGCCAGTGGATATTGCCCAATTCTATGCCGCTGTCGCGGCCTGCCAACTGGGGGAGGCCATGCTGGATAAACCCGTGGACGAGGGGCGCAGCGTGTTTGACATGGTGCGCGAACGACGCATCGAGACGGTGCTGCTGCTGATGGTCGGCACAGAAGTTCCTCAGAAGCCGCTCAAGCGCGACTCGCCCGAACTAGACGCCCTGGCCGCCGAGGTGCCCGAAACCTACTGGTTATGGACAGACTTGTTACAAACGCTCATCCAACGCTAGAATCAAGACTATGATGGACGACCGCTACGACGACAACGATCATAACGGCCCGCCGGACGACGACGCGCCGCGTTTCATTGATGATGATACGCCCGACGAGCCCGCGCACCCCAGCGGCGCGCCCCACGGCTATGGCTTACCGGATTCGGAAGCTGAGCCCCCACGCGCCATCCCCAGCGATGATCTGGCCGGGTTTATCGCGACCTTACGCGGTGCGCGCGCGCAACGTCCGCCCGACCCCGAGCCGAATTATTCCGACGACGACAAAGCCGCCATTGAAGCGGACATCCAGCATTTCTTGCAGAGCGTATCGCGCCAATCGGCCCAGGTGGATACACCGCGCACCCAGGCCCCCGCTCAGCCGGATTTCGCGCCGGGCACGTTCAGCGATGATACCGCAGCCGACGAACCCACAGATGAGACGCCACCAGCCCCAGATAACAAGCGTTCCGAAGCTCTCGACTCTGACAATGCGCCCGATGTTATCGAGCCGCCGCCCCTGGAGGAGCCACCACGCCGCTTGCCCCCCGAACGCCCCGACCCGGCCACGCAATCCGCCTTCGTGAATCCTGCATTGGCGCGTATCGCTGCCGCGCGCCCCAAACGCGCCCCGCGTGAGCCCAGCGAAACCTGGTTAGGTTTGCGCACGGTGATGATTATCCTGGCGGCGGCAGTCACGGTGTCGTTTATCTTCAGCTACTGGACGCCCGATAGCTTTCTGTCGGATGAATTCGTCGCGAATTTGCAAAGCGTCAACTCTACCCAAGGGCCGCCCACGGCGGTGCCTTCGCCGCTGCCGACTTACGCGCGTACGCAACGCATCGGCATCGTAACCGGGCATAGCGGCCCGCCGCTCGACCCAACTTTTGACGTAGACCCCGGCGCGGTGTGCGATGATAATGGCGACGGCATCCCAGAACTGACCGAACTGGAAGTCAATACCACCGTGTCGTTGCGGGTGGCCAATTTGCTGGTCGAAGCCGGGTATGAAGTCGAGATGCTCAACGAATGGGACCCGCGCCTAGATAATTACCGGGCCAGCGTGCTCATTTCCATCCATGCGAACACCTGCGAGAATTTGGGATTTGGGGCCACGGGCTTTAATATCAATATTGGTGAACTGCGCCGCGCCTCGGTGCAAGATCGTGACATCCGCCTGGAAAACTGCTTAGCGGCAGAATACGCTAATGCGACGGGCTTACCGCGCCATTTTGGCACCTCGCCCGATTTGGTGGATTATCACGCCTTTCGCAAAGTCTCGCTAGACACGCCCATGGCGATTGTCGAACTGGGCTTCATGGCAGCGGATCGTCAGATTCTGACCCAAGAACCAGACGCTATGGCGCAGGGGGTTTTCGAGGGAATCGAATGTTTCTTAAATGCCCAGAATCCAGCGTCGTGACCCAGAGCATACCAACCCTTGGAGAATAAACCCGGAGCAACGCAATTATGTCTGACCTGGTTATGTATACCCGTTCGACCCCCTGCTATTTTGTGAACCTGGCCCGCCGTGTCCTGAACGAGGCCGCAGTGCCCTATCGCGAAGTATTTATCGATGAAACGCCGGACGCGCGCGAGCGCGTCCTAACCTGGACGGGCTTTGAGGCTGTGCCCACGCTCGTCGTGGCCCCCAACGGCGCGGATACCCCCGCCTTGCCCCCCACGCACCTGCCCCCCGGCAACAGCCCGCGCGGCATCGACCGGGGCAGCATGATTACCGAACCGAATGAATCCCAATTGCGGGCCTGGTTGGAAAAACACGAGTTGCTACCGCCAACCGAATAGGGCGCGCGCGAAACTTGCCTTGTAGGCCAATCTATCAACCAAACACGAGTTGCTACTTTGTAGACTCTCACGGCGATGCTGTTCTGCCCTCCCTTGTAGGCCAATCTATCGACCAAACACGAGTTGCTACCGCCCAGTGAATAGGGGTACACTAACGCGATTAATGAGCCAAGCTGTGGAACAATCGCGATGGAGCACCTCTTTCTCTCGTACAGCCATAAAGATGCGGATTTCATCGAAGAACTCATCCCCCAACTGAAGGCAGAAGGCTTCTCGCCCTGGACGGATGCCGAAAGTATTGCGCCGGGCACGCCCTGGCGGCATAGTATCGACAAAGCGATTCAAGAATCCTTTGCGGTGCTGGTGCTGATGACCCCCGCCGCACGCGCTTCGGAGTACGTCACCTACGAATGGGCCTATGCCATGGGCATTGGCATCACGGTGATCCCGGTGATGCTCGAAAAAACCGACCTGCACCCCAAGCTAGAAGAATTGCAATATGTCGATTTAACGCGCGGGCGTAAGCGCCCGATCCAGCGTTTGCTCGTACGTTTGGCCGAACTGCGCGTCGAACATTGGATCAAGCGCCTGGATGAACCACGCTTTGAAGACCGTAACCGCGCCATCCGCCGCCTGGTGGAGCTAGACAGCGATGCCGCCGTATCCAAACTCATCGAACTGATGTGGGACGACCCCAGCGAGAAAGCCGTGCGGCCCCATGCCGCCGATGCTTTGCGCGTGTTGGGCACCCCAGAAGCCCTGGACGCGGTCGCGCGGTGGGAAGACGAACACGCCCGTTAAGTAGGTTCTTTGTGCAAGACCTCAACGACCTCGGCGGCCAGGTAGTAGCGCCCGAACGGCGGCATCAGATAGGCCCCTCCGGCAAATTCGCGCACTTGCAGCAAAATTTCCTGCGCGATGCGCACGCCTTCGGCGGCGGGGTCGTTGGCCTGGTTCATCCGCTCGCGGAGTGCATCTGGAATATGCATACCCGGGACTTCGTTATGCAAAAAGGCGGCATGGCGCGGGTTATAGAGCGGCAATAGCCCGGCAATGACGGGCGTGCGCAGGGGTTCGCCATAGTACGCCGCGTAATCGTCAAAGAAGCGCCGCGCGGCTTCAGGATCAAACACGGGCTGGGTCAGCAGAAAGTCGGCCCCGTTTTCGATCTTCTTGCGCGTGAGCTTGATCTGCTTTTCGCGCTCGTCGTCGCTGGGGGTCAGGTTTAGGGCGGCCCCGGCAAAAAAGTGGGTCGGGTGTTCCAGTGAGTTTCCGGCCTGGTCCACGCCTTGGTTAAAATGGGCTTTCAACAACTGCACCAATCCCGTCGGCACGACATCCACCGTATCAAACGAGTCGGGATAATCGCCAATGCGCGTGGGGTCGCCCATCGTCACGAAGATGTTGCGAATGTTGAGCGCATGGGCCGCGAGTAGATCGCCCTGCACGCGCAAGATATTGCGCCCGCGTACCGGAAAATGCAAGATCGTCTCGATGTGGGCTTGCTCTTGGATGAGATAGGCCACGGCCCAAGGACTCATGCGCATGCGCGCGAGGGGCGCATCCGACACATTGATGAAATCCACGCCCGCGTCGCGCAACATCTGCGCCGTGACGACCACGCGCTGGGGGGTGTAACTGCGCGGCGGTGCCACTTCGACCGTGGTGACGAATTCGCCCGCCGCCAGGCGTTGGTGTAATGCGGTGGGCTGTTCGCTGGGGGGCTCGATGGGCGCATCTTTCAGGCGCAAGCGCGGGATGTGCATAGCGTGAGTGCGCGTGTCGTCGTCCAGGGCATCGCGCATGGCGTGGATATGGGCGGGTGTGGTGCCGCAGCAACCGCCCATCAGAGACACGCCGAGTTCGTCATAGGCCAGGGCATATTCGCCGAAATAATCTGGCGAGGCGGGGTAAGAAATGCGGCTCGCGGATTGCTGCGGAATCCCGGCATTGGGCATCACGGCGAAAAACTTTTCTGGGGGCAAAACTTGGCGCATGGCAGCCGCAATGCGTAATAACTGCGCTGGGCCGGTGCTGCAATTCACGCCGACGACATCCGCGCCCAGGTCGATGAATTGCTCGGCCACGGCGGCGGGCGCATCCCCCAAAACTGTCCGGTCGTCGCGCGTGAAGGTCATGCTCGCGACCAGTGGAATATCCGCCTTGACATCCCGCGCAACCTGAATAGCAATGCGCAATTCGTTTAGGTCGCTGAAGGTTTCGAGCATGATGCCATCTACGCCCGCATGAATAAGGGTGGCGATCTGTTTGCGAAAGGCTTTATACGCATTGCTCTCGCTCATGCGGCCAATGGGGGCAATCCACACGCCCAGCGGCCCCACCGAACCCAGGATATATAAATCGTCGTCCCGGTTCAGCTTATGGCGCGTTTCCAGCGCGATCTCGACAGCCGCTTCGTTAATGTCCATCACTTGGCGCTCATGACCATATGGGCGCAGACGATAATCATTGGCATTAAAGGTGTTTGTCTCGATGACATCCGCCCCGGCTTCGATATAGCGGCGGTGGACATCGGCCACGATAGCCGGGTCACTCAAACAGAGCGCTTCTAGGCAACTGCCCAGGCGTAGCCCGGTTTGGTGCAAGGACGTTCCCATAGCACCATCCAGCAACAAGGGGCCAGCGCCTAAACGCTCTAAAAAGGGTGTTGTGGGCATTGTTCTATTCCTCAAACGAGTTACGGATTATGGGCTAGCCAAGTTTCGATTTGGTCATGATGGAGGCGGATGTCGGCAGCGAGAGCATCCAGCCATTGGCCATACAACGGGTAAGTTTGCAGCGTGGTGTCGTCCAAGCCGGTCAGCAGGGCTGTGAAATCCTCGCTGGTGTACCGGAACGTAGCGAGCGTTTCCGCCCAGTTGAGCAAACTCAGCGCGGCAACGCTTTTGGCGTTGAAGTCGTCCGCGTCGTAGGTTTTTCTATGGGGTGGGGATTGGTGTTGGGCGTGCGTATAGGCTTCGCGTTGCCACCCGGCCAGGTGCGCCACAATTTGCTTAACACCCCATGCCCCACACACCCCGCCCAGATTAGTTTGATCTGGCGGAATGGGCTCAAGCAGGGCGATAAAGGCCGCCTGGGTGGTATGCCAAGTATCAAATTGAGGCTGCAATATCAAAATATACTCCGCAAATGACGTGATGTTTCTCACATGTTGAAATGTGCTGTGCACATGGGTACAAGGATAGTCTATATCTGGACATATTATCCGAAGCGGTAGGGCGACTGTCAAGGCGGCGGAGATACCGTACCAGGGCTGACGCGCAGCCCGAACCGCAACCGCGCCCCTAATGCATGTTGCGAATGTCATATCCGCCGGGGTAGTTGTTCACCCTAAATAGATGCCAAATGTTATTGGATAGGATGGCCACAATGCTTTAACATAAGGGCAATTGTGAAAAAAGGCACAAATATGAAATCCAAATCACGAACCGTCAAAGTTCAACCCCCATCTGATGATAAGCGCTGGTTACTGATCAATGCGACGATGCGTCGGCACGGTTACCGGCCACATGCCCTGATCGAAACCTTGCACACCGTGCAAGAATCATTTGGCTTTATCGATAACGAATCCCTCGCGTTCGTGTCCGAAGGGTTAAACGTGCCGCTCAGCCAAACGTTGGGTGTCGCATCCTTCTATCACTTTTTTAGTATGAAACCGCGTGGCAAGCATCAATGTGTCGTGTGCACAGGGACGGCCTGCTACATCAAAGGCGCGGGCGACATCATGCGTGCGCTGGGCCAGGCCTATGGCTTGGCTGATGGCGAAACCACCCCCGACGATGAACTCTCGCTCTTGACGGCACGCTGTGTCGGCGCTTGTGGCATCGCGCCTGTCGTCGTGCTGGATAACGAGTTCATACCCAGAGTCCAGCCTGAAACGGCTGTCGAGACCTTGCAAAATGCCCTGGCCGCAAAGGAGGCTGTCACCGATGGAAGTTGAAAAACTCGCTCAAATTACTGAGAAAGAAAACGCGCGTACCAACGAATACGAACACCATGTCCGGGTCTGTGCTGGGTCGGGCTGTATGTCATCGGATAGCGAAGGCATCATCAAGGCTATGAAGGCCACCGTCAAAGAACGTAAAACCGGCAAATTGTGCGACGTTAAAGGCGTCGGTTGTATGGGGCTCTGCGGCGAAGGGCCTATCGTTTCGATTGACCATGACCGCGTGATGTATCAACATGTCACCGTGGGTGATGCCGAACGCATTATCGACAGCCTGAAAGATGATGACCCCATCCCCGATATTCACTGCCCCAGCGATACCGACTTCTTCACCAAGCAAATTCGCATTGTGCGCGAACATGCCGGGTATATCGACCCCGAGCGCATCGAAGAATATATTGCGGTGGGGGGCTACAGCGCGCTGTACAAAGCCCTGACCGAATACATGCCCGATGGCCTAGTGCTAGAGGTCATGCATAGCGGCTTACGGGGCCGGGGCGGCGCGGGTTACCCCACGGGCCTAAAATGGGGCACCGTCGCCAAAGCGCCCGGCTCGCCCAAATACATCATCTGTAATGGCGACGAAGGCGACCCCGGCGCGTTTATGGATCGTAGCATTATGGAGTCCGACCCGCATTTGGTCATTGAAGGCATGGCGATTGCGGGCTATGCGGTCGGTGCCTCGCAGGGTTATATCTACGTGCGCGCGGAATATCCGCTGGCTATCTCGCGCCTCAAAAAAGCCATCAAACAAGCCGAACGCGAAGGTCTGTTGGGCAAGCGCATTTTTGATACGGATTTCAACTTCGAAATTGACATCCGCTTGGGGGCGGGCGCGTTCGTCTGTGGCGAGGAAACCGCGCTCATGGCCTCTG
>DAOTVD010000359.1:0-8013 GCA_034437075.1 Anaerolineae bacterium | reverse complement strand
GGGCGGGGTGGGCGTGGGCGCGGCGGCAAGGGTAGTGTGCGGGCCATAAGGGGGCGGTGCATCCCCCAATGCGGGGATAGGGGGGAGGCTGGCACGTTGGGGGGGCGGTGTGGCACCCATAAGATTGAGCGCCGGAACAGGATTGCCATTGCGCCAATAGTAATGCAGTCGCCAGATGCACACGCCAAACATCCAGGGCGGGGCCTGGGCCGCGATCCAATCGAACATAGCGACCGTGCCATGCGCATGGCTGGCCCAGGTGTAAGGCGGGTAGCGGGTGTCAAGTTGTACCTGGTCTGTGTCGTATTGGGGTAAGGGCCAGATGCCCCCTTCTGTGCCGACAACGGGCAACCAGCCCACCCCGAAACGCTCTTGCAGGGCTTCGATCCAAGCAATCCCGCTCCCCAATACGCCAAATACATCATTGCGCGGTTGGCTAGGCGTGCCGCCCCATACGGTTCGCCCTGGATCATCGGCCTGGCAGATGGGGTCGTAGGGATATTCGAAATGCCAACCCCCTTCCGCATGGTTGACGAGCTCTGGCGGGCGCGGGCTTAGCGGGCCGCCGCCGGGCATCTGTTGGTACCAATGATTCATCATATTGGGGTGAGTAGGCAGCCACATCCCATTGGTGATGATGCTGCGAAAGCGCTCGTAATGGTAGTCGAACATATAATCACATAGGGCAATAATCCAGGCGGTGGTTTCGCCCCAGGCGTCCGCATTTTCTGCCAGCGTAATAAAGCCCGGATAACCGCCATTGGTGATGATGAATTCGGCCCAGGGCAGCCAGTTTTCGCACAAGGCGCGGATGAGGTCTGGGTTGTCGGGCCGTAAATCTACACCATCGGGCCATTCAAAAGGTATATTAGGCTCGTCGTAAAATTCGAACCACTTAACACCGACATTCAAATGTGTTTGATAGGCGGCCCGCATGGCGTCGTCCATCGCTTGGCCAGAAAATTGCGGGCGGTGGATGCGCGTCATAGCGGTGATTCCGCGTTCCAGCGCAAGTGCCGACCAGCGTGCCCCTTGGTCGTCTACATGGACTGTTTTCATCCAGCCCAAGCCCCAATCGGCCCAACGCTGATGGTTGTCGCCGGAGTCGTGCATGCCGCGCGGATTACGGCTCCATTCGTATTCGTTGAGATGCATGTGCTGTTCTAGCCCTGTAGGCGATGGTTTACCCTAATTCTAGGTCAAGGGCGTGGCCATGCCAACCAGGCGGGCGATCCAAACCTTGTCGGCACGGCCACACTTCTCTATACTGGCACGACCGTCCATAAGCAAGCCGTCCAACCATGATGAATCGAATCGCTCTGCGACGCCTGTCGCCCCTTCTGTTGATGCTGGCTGTTTTCAGCGCGGCTTTAGCGTTGTATACCATGACGATGACGCCGGGTTTGGTGGTGGGTTCCACTGTCGAAAGTGAGTCGGCGATCCTACAACGGGCTGCCTATCGCTTGGGCATTGCCCACAGCACAGGCTACCCCCTGCATACGATGCTGGGGTTCGTTTTTTCGCGTGTGGGCGAAGCCCTGGGCGCGAATCCGTATAGCGCGGTTACATTTCTCTCGGCAGTGGGCGCGGCCATCGGCGCGGCCATCTTTTACCGCTTGGCGGCTGGGCTGAGCCATCCGTGGATTGGATTGGCCGCCGTGGCAGTGCTCGTCGTCAGTGCTCAA
The DNA here is from genome assembly GCA_034437075.1 of Anaerolineae bacterium. Lineage (GTDB taxonomy): Bacteria > Chloroflexota > Anaerolineae > Aggregatilineales > J027 > DAOTVD01. The sequence continues at coordinate 6,328 of DAOTVD010000359.1, read as the reverse complement.
TACTGGCACCTGGCCACCATCACCGAGACCCAAGCGCTGAATGCTATCACCGTATTTGGGCTGTTGTGGGCGACCTGGTGCCATCTGCGGGCACCGAGGGCATTTTATCCCTTAGCTTGGATGGTTTTTTTGGCCGGGGTCGGCCTGGCGAACCATCGCACTGTGACGCTGACCTTTCCGGCAGTCGGGGTGGCCGTGTTGCTGAGTGGCGCATTGTGGCGGCTGCGCCCCCGCCAATGGCTCTTGCTGATCGCGCTGGGCGTGGTGCCGCTCTTGAGCTACGGGTATCTGTTCATCCGTGCCACCGACCCAGATGTGGCCTATGGTATCCAACCCGCTCATTGGCATGATCCGGTGCTTACATCGGCGGACATGGTGGCCCATATTCGCGGGACGTTTTCTGGTGGGGGCGGGCTAGAAGGCAACCTGACCTGGCCAACCGATGATTTTGATGAGCGCCTGCGCTATGTGACTGGCATCGTGGCCGACGATATCACGCCATGGGCAGCGGTGGCGGCCTTGGCTGGGGGTGTTTTGATGGCTGGGCGTGGTGCCACGACAACGCCCGAAGATAAGTTACCTGCCAGGCGAATGATGGCGCTTGTATTGGCCATCCATGCTGCCGTGTGGATCGTCTTTTTGATGAGTTGGCGCCTGGAGAAAGCCGTTATCTATCACTTCGCGCTGAGTGGTGCCGCTCTGCTGGGGATCAGTGGCGGGCTGGGGGTCATTAGTGAGTGGGTTTCGCGGGGCCGAACGGACCGCACGCGGCAGGGCCTGTATGGTGTGCTAGGCGTGCCGTTGGCCGTGCTGGCGGGCGTCTTGCTGCAAGCTAACTTCTCCGAACAAGACCGTAGTGACGACGACCGAGGCGCACGCTATTATGCTGCTATGGCGCAGTTACCCCAAGATGCACGGGTGTTCACGGGCGGTTGGTCGGCAGAAACGTTTATCTTGTTGGAATATATACAAGAACATAATCGTCTTGATCTCATCCCCTTGCCGGGCCGCGAAGCGGATGAGATCGCTAGGTCTGCGGCTGTGCCAGGGGGGAATGTCTATCTGGTGCCGTTTACGCGAGCTTACCTAGGGTGGTATGAGGGCGCGCTGAATGTTCAGGCCCAGGATAATATCGCCTTGGCGGCGCTGCCCTCCGAGCTTTTGATTTGGGCGTTACCCATGCATGATGGTCGTCTGTACGAACAAGCCAGAAACGCGACGCCAGTGGATGAGCCCATCACACCCGAGATCTATCTGCAAAGTTACGAGCTACGCCCACAAGATGATGGGTTGGGTGTAACCCTGTTTTGGCATGTATTGCCCGAAGCTGAGATCGAGACAGCTTATTCGGTATTTACCCATATTCGCGAATATAATGCCCAGGGTCAACCTGTCCGCTGGTTGACCGGCGATGATAACTACGCCCCGGTTCAAAACCATTACCCCACCTATTTGTGGGGGCCTGGCGAAATGATACGCGATACTTACTTTTTGCCATGCCCGGCCACAGATGTGCCGCGCGAGCGCTGGCGCTTGGCGTTTGGGATGACTGAAACGGCCACAGGCGCACAGATGGGTGAGTACGTTGTGCCTGTGGCCGATATTCCCGCCTTAGCGGGCTGGGCGTGCGGCGGCTAACCTATTGAGCTAGTTACCTTCTGGTGCTGGGTCTAGGTTCAAAGTGTCCACGAACTGGTCGCGCGGTAGCGTATTATCGAAGTAATGGTTCCGGAAGTCTTCGCCAGTGGCCTCGGCAAACAACACGCGCTGGTTGCTGTCGTCGTAGGTTTCTACCACGACACTTATCAGGGCGGCAACTTCGGGCCAGTCGGCGATAGCCTCAGCGATTACATCCATGGTGAACAGCGAGTTCTCCACGTCAAAGAATTGCCCGTTAGCCTCAAAGCGATTCAGGCGCACGACAATGAGCGTACTATCTGGGAATGGCTGTACCGCCGCGTCAATCAGCACGGTTACGCCGTTATTCGTCAGATAGTTGGTGAGTTCGGCGGTTAGCCCTTCAGTCGTTCGAGCATCTTCTTCGGTTTCGGGGGCTGCGTCCTCCTCAGCAGAGTCTTCTTCTACCGGAGCCTCCTCAGCGGGGGGGGCTTGCTCGTCGGGTTCTTGGGCGACTTCCACAGGTTGGTCTAGGTAACTGCGCGCGGCCTGGCTTTGTAGCCGAATCGTGGCGATGAGGTCTTCTGCGATGAACAGATGACGTTCCGAGCTATCACCATCCACCATCTGGCCGTAGAGCATCGAGATGAGAACTTCGGCCATAGTGCGTTGAACATCGGTATTCAGGGGCGCCATGCAGTCAATTTTGGTGGTGTTATCCCAATTGGTTTGGGCTTCTTCGGCCAGCGCGATGCCTTCGATAAAGGTCAGGGTGCCGGCTTCAAAACGCGCCAAGAAATCTTCAACCGCTTGGAGTTGCGTTTCGACTTCATCAAATGCCGCCCGTAAAGTGTCGTCGCCAATGGTTTGGCGTTCGGCATCACAGTAGCGAACGTAGATAGGTACTAATGAGTCTTGTGCTTGGAGCGGCCCACTTAAGGGTAAGAGCATACTCAAGCAGACGATCAGCATTGCAAATTTGCGAAGCATATGAATCGTTGTCCTTTCGAAACCACATGTATTCATTTAGATTGTAGGGGCTCCCTGTATCCTGGGCAAGGCCAGCTTAAATCTGGGTGAGAACCGTTTCCTGGTCATCGAAAAGGCGTTAGAATCGCGCCCAGCAATGTGTATCTATGATAACGCGATAAATTCAGAGAGGCCCTATGGCATACATTACAATTGCATCCGTCGAAGAATTACCCCCTGGTAAGCGGATCGTGGTGGAGATTGATGATTTATGGGTGGCTGTTTTCAATGTTGACGGCACATTTTATGCTATCGAAGACGTGTGCACGCACGACGGCGGCCCCCTGGCCGAAGGCGAGTTGGACGAAGCCGACAAAGTGGTGGTCTGCCCGCGCCATGGCGCGCGCTTTAGCCTAAAAACTGGTAAGCCGACCTTCCCAGCAGTGAAGCCTGTCGCCCGATTTGCCGTGCAGGTTGTGGATAACGATATTCAGATTGATGTCGAACAGCGTGTGAATTGATCCCCTAGCGGGGGCTAGCTTCTGGTAGAATCGAAGCATCGTTGCAAGTGCGAAAGGCTACCGATGCGCCATCTTGTTCTTGTCATGCTGTTTTTCGTCCTGGCTTTGGGCGTTCTTGTGGCTTGTGAGGAAGAAGAAGAGCCCCCAGCCCCCACAAATGAACCTAACCAACCGGCAGTTGCCGAGCCGCCGACGGTTGTCCCTACGCGCGTTGTCACGCGCGAGCCAGCCAATGCTGGGATCGCGGTATCGCCAACCCCGGCGGTGAACCCGGCCTGGCGCGCGTTTATCGTAAGCGACTGGACGCTGTTATTGCGCTATGAGGTCGAAGGCTCAACCCTGGGGCAAGATGTGTCCTATACGGCGTCTATGCCCTTGATGATCGATGAAAGTGGGCGCGTTAGCAGCCAGGAAACATTCAGTGTGTCTATCGGCAATCGCCGCTGCCTGGTATTGCCGGAGTCCACACGCGCCCTGGAGTTTGCTTTGCAAGGACAATTGCGCTTGGCTGACGAAGACCAGGTTTTTGCTGACCTGACGCTCAGCCCGCGCAATCCCACAGCGCCGGAACGCTATGAGCAAACCTGCACTGCATTGACGAGCGGCGAACAAGTGACCGAAATTATCGAAACAAATGTCTTGTGGCCGGTGCTACGGGCGGCAGAGCAAACGGATTTTACCCTCGACCTGCGCCAGACTGGTTCCCGTTTGGATGATATTCAGGCGGATGTATCCGCAACGTTAGGTTCCGAGGGTGCGGTTCTGCGTGGTGAGATCGTCCTGACCCGTTAAGCGAGCAGAGCACGCGCCGCCTGCGCAGTGGGGTCTATAGCCAGGAGCCTGGCCACGAATACCTCTGGCGAAACCTGGTGCTCCTGGGTGCCGACATGTTCCAGCGCATACGTGCCGCATAGCGCACCCAATCGCCCACTGATATACCAGGGCAGGCTCAGACTCAGGCCCCGCAGCAATCCCCCCCGGAAGGCATCCCCCGCGCCCGTTGGGTTTGCAATGTGGTGTGGGGGGTAAGCGGGAATATGCAGTGTTTCGTCCGCCGTTTGGATGAGCGCGCCATCGGCCCCCAACGTATGGATGAAGATCACGCCCATGTCGGCCAGATCGCTCTGGGTGTACCCGGTTTGTTTCTGGATGATCGTCCATTCATAGTCGTTGCAGGCCAGCGCATAGGCCCCGGCGATGCCTTCGCGCAGTACGGTTGCATCTAGGCGGGCGACTTGCTGGCTAGGGTCGAAAATATAGCGCCAGTCTTGCGCGTGGCATTCAGCAATCTGGCGAGCCATGGCGGCGGGCGCATTGGGCGAAATCACGACTAGGTCGGGCGGGGTGCGGATGACATCCACGATGGCGATGTCGGCGGCTTTGCTCATAGCGCCCGCGTAAAAGAAACCCAGTTGGCTATTGTTGTCATCCGTGCTGGCGAAAAACCGCGCGGTCTGGTGCTTTTCATCCACAACCACCGCGCTACAATTCACGCCGAGGGCTTCTAAGCGCGCGCGGTACGGCGCGAAATCCTCGCCGACAGTGCTAAACAGCGTCGGTTGGCCCCCCAGCATGGCCATGCTATAGGCAATATTGGCCGATACGCCTCCGTCATGCACCTGAATATGATCGACATGGTAGCGTAAGTCGAAATGCCGCAGCGATTGCGCGCGCATCTGGTCGCTAAAGCGCCCGCGAAAGGGCATATGGTAATCATATGAAATGGAACCGGCTAGCAGAATATTCATGGCAGGCGAGTATACACGGTCTGCGGCACCCCGGCTAGGGATGTCAGAGCAGGCCCAAAGCCAGCAGCAGCCCGCATATCACCAACGGCAAAACGACAACGCCGATAACCGCCAGCATATAGCAACTTGCGCGGGCGGAGAAAAAGCTCAGCCCGCGTAGCATATCAAGAGGCAAACAACCGGGCTCGTAACGCTGGCCACGCTGGATGGCGCGCTGTTTCTGCTGGCGGGATTGGGACCTGTTGCCCTGGTAGGGACGGCGACGGTAACTCATGCGGGGCTGACTTCCTCTTGCGTGTTTGGCGGTGTGGTTTGGGGCTTGGCGCGGGGTTGGCGGCTGCCGATGGCGATGCCCGTTAGGATGACAGCGGCGCCGAGCAGCACGGGCAAAGAGGGCACTTCGCCCAGCACCAACACGGCCAGGATCGTGCTGCCAATCGGCTCGCCCAGCACGACCAAGCTGACAAAGGCAGCCGGCAAATAGCCTAGCGCGTAATTAAAGGCCGAATGCCCAATCAATTGGGGGATGAGGCCCAGCGCTAGTAGCCAGACGTACCCCAGCGCGGAATGCTGCGCGACAGGCGCACCCTGGAGCCCTAGCACGACCAGCATACATACCGCAGCCGCACTGTACACTAGCCAGATGTAGACGAAGATCGACAGTTTTGCGCGTAAACGCCGCCCGATGATGAAATACAGCGCGGCGGCCACCGCGCCCAAAACCGCCAGGCCATTCCCCAGCAGCGCATCGGGCCGGGTCGGTGGGTTGCCCGCGTCGCCGCTGAGCGCAACGATGACGCTCCCTAAAAATGCGAGCAAGATGCCCAACAAGACCGGGCGCGAAACGTGCTCCCCCAGCAACGGCACCGACAACAATGCCACAAATAGCGGGTTTGTGGTCACCAAGACGACACTGGCGGTTACGGAGGTATATTCTAGGGACGAAATCCACGCGGCGAAGTGCCCGCTCAGCACGGCGCCCGCCAGGGCACACAGCCCCAGTTCCGCCGCCGACAGTCGGCGCAGTTCGGGCAAATGGCGGCGCAGCACCCAGGGGGTCAGCACCAAGGCGGCGATCAGCAAGCGCGCGCCGCTAATTTCTAGCGATGACACGCCTTCTTGCTGGGCCAGGCGGATGAATATCGCGGCGGTTGACACCGCAAACAGGCCGATAACCAGTACCGCAATTGGGTTAGTAGGTGAACTTTGGGATGGTTTAGGCGTCAAACTATAAGAACTCCATTAACTTCCTTGTGGGTGCGTTGCTGCGTCCGTTAAGATGTATTTTAGAGCACTACCGACGCACAAACCATAACAAGACAACCCGCTTTAGTCTGACTGAATGAACAAGGAGAATTAATCATGGCTTATACTCTGCCAGATTTACCGTATGCCAAAGAAGCGATAGAACCGCATATCGACGCCCGTACCATGGAAATTCACCACGACAAACACCACAACGGTTATGTTACG
>DAOTVD010000358.1:0-11161 GCA_034437075.1 Anaerolineae bacterium | reverse complement strand
TTTCAGCGCCTCGGCCTGGGCTTCGGGCGGCACCGCGCCGATGATGATGCACAAGGGCCAAGCCGCGCGCATCACCTGCACGATATGCGCCATGCGTTCCGTGTCTAGCTCGGCCAAAATGGCAATATCTGGGGGCTGGCTTTCGGTATACGTGGCGGGTGTGTAGGCGCTGACCCGCGTGTTGGGGAGCGCGCTGAGCAGGGGGGGCGGGGTCGGGCGGGGTGAAATGAGCATCACATGCAGGGTCATCGTGCGAGCACTTTCTGCCGATGTCTAGGCAAATAGGCGGGCGCTAGTGAAAAGCGTTGTAGGTGGGGTGGAACTGCTTAACGCGAAAGACAGTGACACCTTCTTCGCGCCCTTTGATTTGCCGTTCGCCGATTGTCTCCGCCAGGATGCGGTCTTGGACGCGCTGGTAAACGGCCTCGGAGATGGTGATCTCGTTGCCATGGCTGAGCGCTTGCAGGCGCGCGGCCAGGTTCACCGCATCCCCCACGGCGGTGTAATCCATAATATCGGAGGCGCCGACATTGCCCACAACGGCCTGCCCCGTGTGGATGCCTACGTTAACCTTCAATTGGTACTGCGGCAGCATGGTTTTATGGAAGGCGGCCAGCCCTTGTTTGATCTCTAGCGCGGTTTTGACCGCGCGAAACACGTGGTCATCCAGGTCGATGGGCGCATTAAAGAGGGCCATGACGCCATCGCCTAGGAATTTGTCAATCGTGCCGCCATTGCTTTTGATTAACCCGACGATGAAACCATGATACTGGTTGAGAATGTTCAACATGCGCACGTGGTCTTCATATTCCGAGATGGACGTAAAGCCTTCTAAATCGGCAAAGAAGACGGTCACGGGGCGCAACTGGCCGCCTAGTTGAATCGCGGCGGGGTTATCCAGCATGGTGTCGATGATCTCTTTGGCCACGTAGCGCGAAAAAGTGCGCTGGATGATCTCGCGCTGGGCGCGCAGGTCGTCCGTCTCGGCTTTGGCGCGCAGGCGGGTGTTCACCCGGGCGATGAGTTCGCGCGGGCTGAAGGGCTTGGCTAGGTAATCATCGGCGCCCAGGGCTAGGCCCTGCACGCGGCTTTCCAGGTCGCCCCGCGCGGTGAGCATAATGATAGGCACGGAGGCCGAGGTGGGGTCACTTTTGAGCGCCTCCACGACTTCGAAGCCGTTTTTGCGCGGCATGTCCAAATCCAGAATGAATAGATCGGGCAGCCCTTCTTGCTCGACCATTTCCAGCGCATTTACACCGTCGTAGGACACGACAATCTCGTGCCCCAACGACATCAAAATATCGGAGAGCAATTCGCGGCTATCGACATTATCTTCGGCGATGAGGATTTTCATGGTGGCGTCCTCCGTCGTCGGGCCTATCCAAGGTATTCAGCGAGTTTGCCTGCTAGTTCACGCAGGTCAATTGGCTTAGAGACGTAATCATCGCAGCCGGCTTCGAGCGCGCGCTCGCGGTCGCCGACCATGGCATGGGCGGTCAGCGCGATAATTGGAATGTGTTGCAAGTCGGGGTTGGCTTTAATCTGCCCGGTGGCCGTCCAACCATCCATATGGGGCAAAGATAAATCCATCAGGATCAAATCGGGCTTTTCGGCGTCGGCTTTGGCCACGCCCTCTTCGCCGTCCACCGCCACCAGCACATCATAACTGAGCGAGGTCAGCACATCGGTAATGAGAATCCGGTTATCGGGATTATCTTCGACAACCAATATACGTTTTGTCATAGGGCGGCACTCATCTTACAGATCATTGGCTCTCAGAAAACTGTATTCTACCCTTGCCGGGGCGAAACGCCAATTGAAAAGGGCGGCCATGTGGGTCAGCGTTGGTATAATCATACGTTGAAAACACCCCCCAGGTCTATATGGTGTCGGGCCGTGCCAGGCTAGATGCCTGGCAAATCCGGCGACTTGATCTAGAATGGTAGATAGAGCCCTACAGTAAGGCAACGATCATGACGCGCATATCCCAATCATTATCCGAGATACTTACCCCCGTCGCCGAGGCGTTTCCGAATGCGCGCATTTGCCTTTGGATGGCTAGCGGCGACGTTTACCCCGCCGAGGCCGCGCCCGAGTGGGTGGGCCAATTAGCCGCGCTGCATCCGCTGGACGCCCCAACGCCGACCCCTGGCCCCGAGGCCCTGCCCGGCCTGGCCGTTCCGCTGGCGTTGCCCACCGCCCCAGATGAGCCGCCGCTGGGGATTCTGGCTATCGCGGGGCCGGGCGCGGCAGAGGGCGCGCGCTTGTTGCAAGCCTTTGCCGGGCAAGCCGCGCTGGCCTGGCAAAATGCCCGGCTCCAAAAAGACGCCCAAGCCGCGCGCCAATCTGTGCAAGACGCGCGCCAAACGCTCGAAATTCATAACGAGATCGCGCGGTTGTCCACCACGGGCAGCCAGTGGGAATCCGTGTTGCCGCATATGGCCGAACGCCTGACGCTTCTCTTTCAGGCGGACGCCTGCGCCATTACGCTGTGGGACGCCAACCACCAACACGCGCGGCGCCTAGCGGCTTGGGGCATCGACCCAGCCGCCTTTTTAGAAGCCCGCGCCCCCCACGCCGGGCGCCATTCGCTTACTCAGGAAGTCGTGCGCCGCATGGAGCCCGTGTATATCAACAATGCCGACGATTACCGCAATTTGAATATCTCGCTCATCGAGGAATACGGCGCGCGGGTGCTGGTGGGCCTGCCCCTGATGGCGCGCGGGCGGGCCATCGGCGCCGCCTTTTTGATGCGCATGAGCCCGCATCATCCCTTCTCGCCCGACCGGGTGCGCGATGTCACCTCCTCGCTAGACCAAATGGCCCTGGCCATCGACAACCAATTGCTGCTGGCGGATACCCAAAATCGCCTGCAACAGACCAACGCCCTGCTAGAAATGGCCGCCATCGCGGCCACATCTGCCGAACTCGAAACCCTGATGAGCCAAGCCTTGCAGTTTAGCCAGCAAGTGCTGGCGGTGGCCTTGGGGGTGGTGTTGCTCTACGACGAGGAATACATGGGGCTGCGCTTGCATAGCTACGCGGGCGATATGAAACACCCCAACCCGCAAGAAGTCGTCTTTAAGATTGACGATGAAGACAGCTTGCTCATTCGCGTGTATAAACAGGGCCAGCCGCAATTCATTAACGAACCGAGCCAGGTACACGCGAAATTCCGCCCACTGGCCAAGTTGCTGGCCCTGGAGAATCTGCTGGTGGTGCCGCTGCGCACCCACGAGCAATCCTTGGGCGTGTTCGCCGTGGCCAATCGCCCTGGCGGATTTGGCTACAGCGACGCGGGCTTGCTGATGGCCATGAGTAGCCATCTGGCCGCCGCGCTGCGCAATAATCAATTGCTGGCCGATACGCGCGCGCGCCTGCGCGAGACAGAAATTTTGCAGCGTATCGCGGCGGTGACCTCCGCCACGCTGAATCTGGACGAAATGCTGACGCTGGCCCTGCGCGAAGTCGGGCAGATGTTCGAGGCCGATGATGTTGCGCTGTATATGCTGGATGATGCGGCGACGGCGCTCGTCCCCCACGAGCTATCGCGCTATGGTGGCGCGGGGCGCCCAGCCGCCCCCGCCTTGCCCATGGACGAGGAACACCCGCTGCTGACGGTCTACCACAATGGCCAGGCCCAGATTCGCCAGGATAACGGCGTGCATCATCTGAGCTTGCCCCTGCGCACCCGGCAGGCGGTCGTTGGCGTGCTAGACATCACGCAGCAGGACGGCGCGGCCATCCGCACGGCGCATGTCGATCTGGGCTTGGCCATCGCTAGCCAATTGGCTGTGGGCGTGCAAAGCGTGCAACTCTTTGCCGAAGAACGCCAACGCGCCGATCTGATGTCGCTGATTAACGTCATCGCCCAGGAACTTACCGCCACGCTCGATCTGCGCGGCCTGATGCGCAAGGTGGTCGATAATGTGCATGATACGCTGGGTTACGACACAGTGTATATCTTTTTGCTGAATGCGGAGGATACCGCGCTGGTCTGCCAAGCGTCGGCGGCTACCAACCCCGAGCACATGCTCGAACCAGGCTTTGAATCCGGCCTGGATGTGGGTCTAGTGGGGCGTGCCGTGCGCGAGCGCGCGTCCATCTTGGTGGCGGATGTGCATCAAGACCCCGATTATATGCTGCTGGCAGGCCACGAGGCCCTGCATAGTGGGTTGGTGGTGCCCCTAAAACACGGCACGAGCATTTTCGGCGCCATCGAAATTTTGGGCCAGGCGCCCAACGCCTTCAGCCAAACGGACTTGCTGGCCCTAGAAAGCCTGGCGTCGCAGATCAGCATCGCCGTGGATAATGCCAAGCTATACAACCAGGCTCAGCGGCGTTTGCTCGAACAGGGCATCGTGCATCAGATCGGCCAAGACCTGACCGCGATTCTGGAATACGACGAACTGGTGCAGGCCGTCGCGCGCCACATGAGCCGCGCCCTGGATACATCGTCGTGTAGCGTGGCCCTCTATGACCCCATCCGCGAGCGGGTGCGCATCGAGGCGGATTATCATCTGCCCACCACCGAAACGCGCCCCTCGACGCTGAAAGTCGGCTCGTCGTACCAAATCGCCAAATTTCATGCCATCCGCGATGTCATCAATACGCGGCGCGTGGTGACCACTTATGTGGATGACCAACACGCGCCCGACGCGCGCCTGAGCCAACTGCGCCTGAACAACGACCAGAGCGAACTCTTGGTGCCCATGACCATCGGTAAGCGCATCATCGGCTTGGTGCGCTGGGCCGAGCACCGCCGCGCGCGCCGTTTCTCGCGGGATGACGAACGCCTGGCGCAAACGCTCATCGCCCAGGCGGCCATTGCGGTCGAAAATGCGCGGCTATTCCAAGAGGCCCAACGCCGTGCCACCGAACAAGCGCTGCTGAACCAGGTCACGCTGGCGATTACGGCGGTCAACACCACCCAAGAGGTGCTGCGCTTGTTCACCCAATGGGTGCACGATGCCCTGAGCGCGGCTAACACGCTGGTGATGACGTTAGAAGACGGCCAGACCTTCCGCCTGGCCGAACAACACCTGACGACCCGCACGTTCGACCAGATGGTGCTGGGCCAATTGCACCACGATAGCAAAGCCGGGCGGCTCATCCGGCGGGCCATTGCCCAGGGCGAAAGCGTTTACACCGTGGCGGATACCATCACCCAAACCGGTAGCCAACTCGAACTGTTGATGCTCATCGACCAATCTATAGCCGTGGCCATTATCCCCATTCAGTTTCGAGGGAATATCATCGGCGTGATGGAAGTCTCGGCGGATTCGCCTGTCATCTTTAATATGTCCGACATTCAATTGCTCGAATCGCTGACCAACCAAGCCGCTATCGCGCTAGACAACGTGCGCCTCTCGGAGCGCGAACAGCGCCGCTTGCAACAGATGGAACGCTTGCAGACCTCCGGGCGGCTCATTTCCTCCGAATTGGTGTTGCCCAATCTGCTGGATTTGGTGGTGCAAGAGGCCGCCGAAATCTTCGATGCGGATGCGGTGGCGGTGACCATGCCCGACGAAACCGGCTCGATTAACGTCATCAGCGCCGCGTATGGCCTCTCGGAGCATTTCATCGCCGAACGGCGCGTGCCGACCGTCTCGCCAACCGCATTCGAAGCCATGGACGAGAACCAGCGCCGCGCGCCCGTGTATCACCCCGATTTGCAAGCCGGCCCCGGCAGCGCGACACAACTCGAATTGACCAAAACGGAGGGCTTGCACGCGGCCCTGGTGCTGCCATTGGTGAAGGGCTTGCGCCAATTCGGTGATCTGGTGCTGTATAGCCGCACGCCGGGCCATCGTTTCGCGGACGAGGATTTAGAGGTCGCGCAACTCTTAGCCAGCCAGATTGCTATCGCGCTGGATAACGCGGATTTGTTCCAGGCGCTAGAAGACCGCGCGCGCGAACTGGCCGAAGCCAACCGCCTGAAAAGCCAATTCTTGGCCAATATCTCTCACGAGCTACGCACGCCCATGAACAGCATTCTGGGCTTCTCTGAGACGTTGCTGGGGGGCATCTATGGCGACTTGAACGAGAAGCAGCGCAGCCGTATCGAGCGCATCAATAACAATGGCCGAGACTTGCTATCTTTGATTGATGACTTGCTCGATATTTCCAAGATCGACGCTGGGCGTATGGAGATCAAACTCGAAAGCGTGGACTTGCGCATCGAGATTCATAACGTGTTGCACCGCATGGAAAGCCAAGCCCAGGCCAAACACATCTACCTAAAAAGCGACATCCCCGACGATTTGCCCAAAGCCCATGGCGATACGGTGCGCGTCCGCCAGGTGATCACCAACCTGGTCGGCAACGCGGTCAAGTTCACCAAAACGGGCGGCGTGACCGTCACAGCGCAAGCCAAAGAGGAGGTCGTGCTGGCGCCCGAACCCGGTGAAAAACCCACCCAACATGTGATCTGGGTTAGCGTGGCGGATACCGGCATTGGTATCCGCATTGAAGACCAACTCATCATCTTTGATGAGTTCCGCCAGGTGGATGGCAGCACCACGCGCGAATATGGCGGGACGGGCCTGGGCCTGGCCATCTGCAAACGCCTCATCGAACTGATGGGCGGGCGCATCTGGGTGGATAGCGACGTTGGCGAGGGCAGTACGTTTACGTTCGTGTTGCCCGTGCACCCGGCGCTGGTGCGATGAATTCCCCGCCGCATATTTCGGTCTTGCCGGATGAGGTGCTGGCGAGCCTGCGCGCGGGGGCGGTCGTGGGTGGGCTGTGGGCGGATGGCACGCTGGGCGCGGGCGGGCATACGGCAGCGCTGCTAGCGGCTCATCCGGCGCATCGAGTGATCGCCACGGATCGGGACGCGGGGGCCATCGCGACGGCGCGCGCGCGCCTGGCCGCTGATGCCGAGCGTTTGACGATTCATCACGCCAGTTACGAAGCTTTGCCGGGCCTCCTGGCCGCGCAGGGTTTACAACCCGATGGCATCGTGCTAGACCTGGGTTTGTCCTCCATGCAACTGGACACGCCCGAACGCGGTTTTGCCTTCCGGCTGCCTGGCGCGCTGGATATGCGCTTTGACGCCACCGCCGCCGATCATCCCACCGCCGCCATGTTGGTGAATACCTGGCCCGAGCGCGACCTGGCCGACCTGCTCTATCAGTATGGCGAAGAACGCGACAGCCGCCGCATTGCCGCCGCGATTGTGCGCGCGCGGCCCATCCACGATACGCAAGCCCTCGCGGAGGTCATCGCGGGCGCGAGCCGCACCCCCCCCCATCAACGCCACATTCACCCCGCCACACGCAGTTTTCAGGCCCTGCGCATCGCGGTGAATGACGAACTCGGCACGCTGGAACGCGCCCTGAATCCGCTGATTGATTGCTTGAAGCCGGGCGGACGGCTGGCCGTCATCAGTTTTCATAGCCTGGAAGACCGCATCGTGAAAGAGATTTTCAAAGACGCAGCGCGCGACCATTACCCCCCACCAGAGGTGCCCGTACAGCGCATCGAACGCCCGGCCCGAGCGCGGCTCATCACGCGCAAGCCCGTGACGCCCAGCGCCGAGGAAATCGCGGCTAACTCGCGCGCGCGCAGTGCTAAACTGCGCGTGCTGGAAAAACTGCCGCCAAAGGAGATGGCCTGATGCAACGCGCACATTTTGACGTTGACGCTGATGTATGTATACCCCCCTCTCCGCGCCCCCCGAATTCGGGGCGGGGTTGGGGTGGGGTATGCAGGTTTCGCGCCTATATGCTGTTGCTCATGTTCGCGAGCCTGTTCGCGGCTCCGCTAGCGCCCGCTAGCGCGCAAGACGGCACCCAGCCGGATGTCAACATCCTGGCCGTGGACGACAGCGCCTACCCGCAGATTGAGGTGTATGTCGGCATTGTGGATGCCGCACGCGAGACGCCCGTGCTGGGCCTGACCCTGGATGATTTCTTCGTGGCGGCGGATACGGGCGAAACGCTGACCCTCGGCAGTCTGAGCCGCGCGCCGCGCCCGCTGAGCCTCTCTGCTGTGTTGGATTTAACCGGGAGCGTCAGCCGCGTAGAACTCGATAATCAGATCGCGGCGGTGGAAGTGCTCATCGACGGCCTGAGCCCGGCAGATCGCCTGGGGATTATCATCATGGACGACGACACCGTGCAGGTTATCGCGCCGCTGGATGAAGACCCTGCGCGTATCCCGCGCATTTTGCGCCGCCTGACCATCCGCGAGGGCGTCAGCGGCAATGTCTTTTGGGATGGCGTCGGCGCGGCCCTGACTCAACTGGAAAACGCCCCGCCCGATACCCGCCGCGTCGCGATCATCATGACGGATGTTAGCCCAGGCGGGGCCAGCGGCGACCTCAGCGAAACGGACATCCTAACGCGCGCCCTAGAAGCGAATATCGCGCTGTATGGCCTGTATTTTGAATACGAAGACGACGGCATCCCGCCCAACCCGCCGAATCTGCCGCCCGAACTGAGCGCCATTACGGAGGCGACCGGGGGCGTGACCTTCGGCACGGCGGCCAGCGAGCGCGACGGCGTCTACACGGATGACGAAGCCTTGCCGATTATGGCCAGCGCCTTGGTGCCGCTCTTGCAAAACGAATATCGCCTGACGCTGACATCACCCCTGCCGCCGGATGGGCAAACGCGCGGCCTGAACGTGACCGTTACGCTCGCGGGCGTGCCCTTGCCGCCCCAGCGCGCGACCTTCGTCGCCGGAGACCCGGCCTTGCGGGTAGATTTCGCCGCCGTGCGGGATGGCGATACGTTGACGCTGCCTTATACCCTGCGTTTGGAGGCCGAAAGCCGCGCGGGGCAAATTACCGCGTTGCGCGTCTTCGCGATTGACCAGGCCGGCGGGCGGGTATCGCTGGGCGATGTAGCGCCGGATGCGCCGACCCTGGACATCGAGCCGGGGATGGTGCCCGCTGGCGATTTTCGGCTGGTGGCCGAGGCCGAAGATAGCGCCGGGAATGTCGCCCAAGCCGAAGCGCGTATCACAGCAGAGGAAGCCCTGGCCGTGCGCTTGCTCGATCCGCCGGAATCCGTTCCGCTGGGCGCGGATGTCACGATTCGCGCGCGCGTCGGCGCGGCGGAACGGGTGCAAGTGGTCAGCTTGTTGGCGGATGGCGCCGAGGTAGATGTGCAACTCGGCGGGCCGAGTGATGAAGTGCGCTTCGACTGGCGCCCGGCGACATCCGGCCCGGTAGTGATCGGCGTGCGCGCCCAGGATGATAGCGGCGGGACGGCCTTGGATGAAACCGAAATTTTCATCACCCTGGGCGAGGATGCGCTAGAAGAAGCAAGCCCTGACGCCGGGCTGGTGCTCGTCTTTGTGGCCTTTATCGCCGGGCTGGGGCTGGCGATAGGCATCGTGGGCGGGTTGTTTATCTGGCGAGGACGGCGGCGCACGGGGCCGGGGGTCTATGGCGCGCCGTCCTTCCAGGGCGAGGCCCTCCCCGCTAGCGCGGCTTTTACGCCGGAGGATGATACCGATGCCGACGCCGATGACGAAGCATCCGCTATAGACGACACCGGCACACTAGCGCAAACCGGCCTGGTGCCGCCGCTCGACCCCACCGCGACGAATACGCCACAAGCGCCGCGCACGCCCTCGCCCTATATGCTGGTGAGCGAAGACGGCGCGCAATATCCGCTGTACAAAGGCGAGAATACGCTAGGGCGGCATCGTTCCAACACGCTGCAACTGTCGGATGAGAGCGTTAGCCGCTACCACGCGACCTTGATCGTCAGCGAAAAAGGGCTGTATTTCACGGATTGGCAAGCCAGCCATCCGTCGGAAATCAACGGGGTGTTGCTCACGGCGGATACTGAGTACACCTTGCGTATGGGGGATAAGTTGCGCGTGGGCTCGACGCTCTTGCGCGTCGCGCGGGCCGATCAACCGCCCGACTGGGGTAAGTGAAACACGAACACCGAATCCCCCATGCGGATTTGGTCGCCATCCTGTAAATGATGGGTTTCGATGCTCTGGTCGTTGACCTGCGTCCCGCGTGAGCTTTGCATATCTTGCAGAAAATAGTGGCCTTTGTACAAACGCAGCATGGCGTGCTGGCGGCTGATTTTGGGGTCTTCCAATTGCAGATCGCACACGCGCGAGCGGCCAATGATCGTTTCGTCGTTGTCCAGGGCAAACGTCCGCTGAGCGACCATCCCGCCGATGCCTTCTAGATAGGGCTTGGCTGTGCCGGGGCCGATGGTCGATGGCCCCAACGCCTGGATCGCCTCGGCAGTGGGGGGGGGCGGCGGCACGGACGCGATTTCCTGGGCGGCCGGCGTGGTGTTTTCTTGCGCGGTCTTATACTCGGCCAGGTCTGGGCGGCGCGATGACGCGCTCGCGCGATTTAAGCGCGGCAACACCACCACAAAAGCCGCCAACAAGACGCCACTCCCCACTACCATGCCCACGACCAGCGCCACCATAATCAGAATAAGTGTTTCCATAAGTCGGGTCTTCTCAAGCTGAACCTGCCCTTGATGATAGTCATTTCCGCCGAGTGAAACAAGCCGCAGACCAGCCCAGAAAATCGCCCCCGCGCCATGGCCGCCAGGGCACGCTACCCTTTTTGGGGCCAGGTGATATAATGCGCTCGCAGAAAAACCTTAAATGCCAAAATAGGATACCTCTTATGCGCTCCTCTAATCCGTTGCTGGGCCTCGCTACGCGCGTGCATCCACATTACTGGCTGATTGCTTTGGTGGCCCTGCTGGCGCATGGGCTGATTTTGCTCAACGATGGTGTGTATTGGGATGGCTGGATACATGTCTATTGGCCCATGGTCGATAACGATTGGGAAACGCTCTTTTGGACGTTCGACCGCTGGGGTTACCCCATCCGCGCTTACCAACATTGGGTGGCCGGGCAAGTGGGCGGCGTGATCTTGGGGCATAAGCTGTTCGGCTTTTTGGGGATTCTGCTGACGGGCTTGTTGGTCTACCGGGTGGGCATGCAATTCAACTTTTTGACGCGCACCGAGAATGTGTTCATCGCGTTGATTACGGTGGTATTTCCGGCCTATCAAGTGGGCTTCGAACTCATCATGCTGCCCTATCACCATGCGTATGTCTTTTTTTTGCTGGGTATGTGGCTGGTCTTGCGGGCCGTGGATGCGGGGCGGGGTTGGCGGCATATTGCCTGGCGCGTGGGCGGGCTAGCGTGCCTGGTCTAT
>DAOTVD010000357.1:0-1970 GCA_034437075.1 Anaerolineae bacterium | reverse complement strand
AGGACTTCCGCAGCGGCGGCCAAATCTTCTAGGCGGCCATTGGTGCAGGTTCCCAAAAAGGCTTGTTGCACAGGCTGGCCGATCACCTCCGCCAAATCGGTGACATTGGCGGGGCTATGCGGCAGCGCGATCTGCGGCTGTAAGGTGTTCAGATCGACGCTATAGTGCTGCACATAGGTCGCGTCTGGGTCGGGGTACAGGGGCATATAATCGCGCGTCCGCTTCGTTTCGAGATAATCAAAAATGGCTTGGTCGGGCGGCAGATAGCTATTTTTGGCGCCGAATTCGGCCATCATATTGGGCAGCACGGCGCGTTCATCCAACGATAAGCCCGCGATGCCATCCCCCGCGAATTCGACCGAACGATATAGCCCGCCATCTGCGCCATTGTCGCGCAGGATTTTCAGCGCGATGTCTTTGGCCGTCACGCCCCGGCGTAAGCGTCCGGTTAGCGTGATCTGCATGGCTTCTGGCACGCGCAACCACAGTTCGCCCGTGGCCCACAGCGCGGCCATCTCGGTGCGGCCCACGCCTGCGCCGAAGGCCCCCAGCCAGCCAAAATGCGGCGTATGGCTATCCGCGCCCAAGATGAGTTCGCCAGGCAAAATCAGGGCTTCTTCGCTAATCACCTGATGGCAGATGCCGCGCCCGACCTCGAAAAAGTGGCCGATATGTTGCTCGCGCACCCAGGCCCGGATTTCGGCATGGTTTTGGGCGTGCTGCGTCGTGGGCGCAGGCGCGGCATGGTCTAAGGTGATGGCCACACGCTCGGGGCGCACGACGCGCGGCGCGCCGATCTCTTGAAAAATGCGCCGGATCGCCGCCGAATTATCGTGGCTGAAGATGAAGTCGGGCCGGGCGTCGATAATCTCGCCCACGGCTACAGACTCGCGCCCGGCGGCGCGCGCCAGGGCCTTTTGGGCAAAGGTTTGGTTCATAAACAGACCTTCTCTCGCAAGGTTATCCAGTGATTGCAAATCTGACAGACGTTGTTTGCTATTCTATAATCATCCCCTGGCCTGTTGTCGTGTCTGAAAGTCGTCCCCAGGCGTTATGCAATTGGGTTTGTGTGTCGCGTTTGATTTTAGCACAGGTTGACAGCCCTTTTTTGTGAGCCGACCCGCGAGGAGGGGCGTCTTAACTTGTTTGGGGGGGCGTGGAGCGTCTCGCTATCGCTTAGACCCGATTGGCGCCACTGAATAGAATCTGCCGCATCACATCTTGGTTATCGAGGCGGCCACCAAGCGAGCCGACCAAAATCCCCATCGCAGCGATAAAGGTGCTAATTTTGATATGATCCAGGGTGCGAACTGCGGGGTCAACTGTCGGCCAGGTTTCCATCAATGTCGCCGGAAACAAGGTCAATATGCCGATATAAACCATGAGCCAGAAAGCGATATACAACACCAACATGGTCAGGAACAAGGTCAGCAAGGTCGTCGCGTTGGTGACAATCAACGTTTCGGAGACGCGCCGCGTGCGGGTGGCGACCGTGCGCAATGGATAGGCGCGATAAACGACGACCGTCGCAATGGCCAAGCTGATGAACGAAAACAGTGCGAACTGGTAAAGCTCCACCGTGCTGCCAATATCCCAAATTTCGGTGCTGAAAAAGATAATCACCATGGTTGAAAGGGCGGCTGTAATCATGGTGGTCATGCGGGCGGCTAACGCAAACGGGTTACTCCGGCGAATGGTGCGGGTGATACTGCGCGCATTGGCCAGCAAGCGCCCAATGAAAAAACCATAGGCGGGCGTCGAAGCGGTCAAATTACGGGCCTCAGCGGGAAGTGCCCGTTTCATATGCGCGATCTATTCATCGGTCAGTTCGCGCATATCATCTAATTCGTCCGGTGCTTCAAATGCATACATCATATTGTGGGGTTGGTCGTGCGCGGCCAGATTGAGCAAATAGCCCAGCGTGTTCAGCATCAGCCCGGTGAAGCGCTGGACGGTCACGCCATTATCCG
>DAOTVD010000356.1:0-10132 GCA_034437075.1 Anaerolineae bacterium | reverse complement strand
ACGCCCTCGGATACACCGACGTCAACCGCCACCCCCACCAACACACCCAGCCCAACACCAACCCCCTTGCCCACTTTTGGCGAGGTAATCTTTCGCACCAGCACCCAACCTGGCGACACAGTCGTATTAACTGCGACTGGCTTGGCCCCACTGCCCGCTGGCGAAGCTTACAACGCCTATTTGTATGCACCAGATACGCAGCGTTGGCTGCGCTTGGGCGAAATCCCGATTGATGGCGGCGGCAATGGTGTGGTCACTTTCACGGGCAATCAAAGCCTCTATCCAACTTATTCCGCCATGGCTATCAGTGTGGAACCGGCAGGCAGTGTGCACAGCCCGCCCCTGGGCGACATCCTCTACAGTGGGGCGTTGAACACGGCCAAACGCGAGGCGTTAACCCAAATTTTTGGGCAATGGACGCCTGAAGACCCGGCCCAGAATCCACGTAACCAGAGTTTAATCGCGATAGCCCGCGCGGAATACGGTTTTGCCGAAGACCACGCCAATTTCGCGTTGATCGACTCGCAACGTGGCTTCGCCCCCGGTACGCGCGTGCACGCCGAACATGTTTACAACATCCTGCAAGGGGGCGAGGAAGACATTAACGCGGATAATTCTTTCGGCAACAACCCCAGCAATCTGCAAGTTGGCCTCCTGGTGGCGTTAAATGCCATCAACGATTTGCTGATTGAGGCGGCCATAGCGGATGGGGTCAATGCCGAACGGCAGGCTTTAGTGGTCAACGTGCAAACCTGTGCCAATAATGCCTTAGTCTGGAGCCAGAGCGCGTTTATGCTGGCCGAAGAATTTGCCGTTATTCAGGATATCGGCGACACCTTATCGCGCATCGAAACCTGGTATGCCGACATCGTGCCCATCGGCCCTGGCCAAGATCGTGACGAGGATGGCATCATTCAGCCCATCGAAGGCGAATGCGGCATCGATAGCATCGAAACTTTCGCACCAGGCATCAGCATCATTGATATTGAAGAAGGTCGCGTAGCAGAAATTGCCGAATAATGGTGATTATGCAGAATACGCTGCCAGGTTGTGTAAAAAGGCTTGGGAAAGCGTCTGATGCAGGTGAGCGCCCAAGATGAGCGCTCCGAACACGGGCGCTAACGCGGGACGGACAAGTTGCGCTTCGGGCAATTCAGGCCGAATTACTTCGGCAATGGGATCAATAATGGGCGCGCCGGCCTCGAATACGCCGCCAATCAGCCCCACCGGGATAGGCTGTTGGGTCAGGCCGAGTTTGCGCGCCACCGCTAAGGTCGCTGCGCCAAGTTCAGCGGCGGCAGCCTGTATAATCGCTGTGGCGGCTGAGTCGTTGGCACTGGCGCATGCGACCACCGCGCGCGCAAATCCGGCAATCTGGCGCTTGGTGAAGGCTGCATCGTAGGCCAGGCGCAGCATATCCGTAGGGCTTTGCAAGCCGTAATGGGCCAGCATGGCACCTAGCAGAGCCGTGGGCGCAATGCGCCCATCATACGCTTTGAAGGCCGCTTGTAATCCCTGTTGGCCAATCCAATAGCCGCTGCCCTGGTCGGCTAGCAGATAATCCCAGCCCAGCGCGCGATGCCGTTCGCCATTGGCATTCATCCCGAAACAGGAGGCACCTGTGCCAGAGATCAAGGCGATACCAGGCTGGGCCTCTGTGGCGACCGCCCAGGCAATCACGACATCACTTTCAATGATGAGATCGCCCACTAAGCCGCTATCTTGGATGATGCCTGCATACACGGCGCGATCCGCTTCATTGGCGATGGCCGCGAATCCGGCGCACGTCCAAATACAATCGGCAGGGGAAGCACCTACCTGATCGCATACCACCTGGATAACCGATAAGATAGACTCGCGCGCGGTCGTTCGTCCGGCGGATAGGTAATTCGCAGGGCCTGCGTGGGCCATAGCCAAGACATTTCCATCCGGGGTAGCCAGTACGGCAGTGGTGCGTGTGCCGCCCCCATCAATCCCGACGATAAAAGGCATAGGGACTCTCGCTAATTTCTGGTGTCGGCATTATACAAAGCCGTTTAAGTACGATAGAATCGATGAGCGACAAGCTACATGAGGACGACAAGTCATGGTCAATGTTTCGCAACACCCGCTCGTGCAGCATAAACTCACTATCTTGCGGGATAAGCATACCCCACACCCCGCGTTCCGACAATTGGTGCGCGAAGTGGCGATGTTGTTGTGCTACGAAGCTACTATGGACATGCCCTTAAGGGATATTCAGGTTCAAACGCCGATGGCCCCGGCCACCGGGCACAAACTCGAACAAGAGATTGGCCTGGTGCCGATCTTGCGCGCTGGGTTGGGCATGGTCGATGGCATTTTGGAGATGTTGCCAGCAGCCCAGGTATGGCACATTGGGCTGTATCGCGATGAAGAAACGCTCCGCCCGGTGGAATATTACAATAAGCTGCCCGAAATCCCGACCGTGCAGGTCTGCCTTATCCTCGATCCCATGCTGGCGACCGGCGGCTCGGCCATCGCCACCGCCGATATTCTCAAGAAATGGGGCGCGCAACGGATCAAATTCGTGGGCATCTTGGGCGCGCCGGAAGGGGTAGAGGCTCTGGCGGGTGCGCATCCAGATGTGGATATTCACCTGGGAGCGTTGGACGACCATCTGAATGACATCGGCTTTATCGTGCCGGGCTTGGGCGATGCAGGCGACCGGCAATTCGGCACGGGTTGATCCATGATGAAGGGCTTCACACGTGCCACTTGAACAACTGATTGCCTTTGGTGTGGTATTTGGCGTCGCTTTTGGGAGTGCCTTCGGCCTGACGCCGCTCATGCGGCGCTTTGGTTTGCGGCATGGTATCATGGCCATCCCTGGCGGGCGTCGTCAGCACCAGGGCGCAATGCCGCGCACAGGAGGATTAGCCTTGTTTATCGCCTTTGGGCTAGCCGTACTCGTCGCGCAACTGATGCCTATAGAGCGCACCGACCCCAAAGAAGTTATCCGCCTGATTGGGCTGTTGTTAGGGGCAGGGTTCATCACGTTTATCGGTTATCTGGATGACAAATACGATTTATCGCCCTTGGTGTTGTACCTGGGTCAACTTCTAACCGGGGCGATTGCCGTTGTGTTTTTGATTTTCATCGAGACGTTCAATAATCCCCTCAGCGGCGAGCCGATCACCTGGCCCTATTGGGTGACCGTGGCCGTCACCCTCTTTTGGATGGGGTTGATGATGAATACGGTCAATTTTTTGGATGGTTCGGACGGATTAGCGGCGGGGGTGATCGCCATCGCCGCTTTTATGATTTTCGTCCACGCCGCGTTTCAACTGAACCAGGTCAGCGTTGGGTTATTAGCGCTGGCTTTGCTGGGGGCCTTGCTCGGATTTTTACCCTATAACTTTCCGCCCGCTAAGATATTCATGGGCGGGGGGGCCTATTTCTTGGGGTATGCGCTGGGCGTGTTGAGTATTATCGGCGGCGCCAAAATGGCGACGGTTCTACTTGTGATGGGCTTACCGCTGATGGATTTGGGCTGGCAGGCCAGTAGCCGCCTGATGCGCGGCCAAAATCCGATGCAGGGGGACCGGGGGCACTTGCATTTTCGTTTGATCGACGCCGGTGTCTCGCCGGTGGTTCTGGCGCTAGGTTACTATGCCTTTTGCGCCGCCTTTGGGCTCATCGCTCTGACGACGACCAGCCAATTGTTTAAGCTCGTAGCGCTAATCGTCATGTTTATGATCGTGGGTGTGGTTTTTACCCTCGTGAGCATAGGGCAACCACACCTTCAGCCCACCGAAACTCCGCACGAAAGTGAGTGATATGACGAATACACCCGGTGTAGCACGTAATCCTGCATATGATGCCGCGTTTCGCAAAATGCGCCGCCGCCGGGCGGGGCTGCGATGGCTCCGGCGCGGGGGCTGTTGCCTGGCCGGGGGTGTTTGGCTGGTGTTTTTGCTGGCTATCCCCTACGTATTCATTACGTTGATGGTAGAAAAAGAAATCATCATCACGCGCAGTGATGTACCGGGCCATCAAATCCGCCTTTTCTTTTTGGATAGCGTTGACCAGCGTGGCTTCGGCTTGCAACGCGCGACCATGGCGCAAGGCGGAGCCGATAGCGACTTTGCGTGTGTCGCCACAGAGGTCGATTATCTACTTTGGGAGGGTGACATTCAACCAAGCGATTATCAGATATATTACATCCGCCAGGACGAGCGCTGGATTCAAGTGCCGGAAGGCAGCAATGACTGCCCACCCCCAGATTTTGACTTTGAAGCTCCCCCACCAGAGGATTGATTTTTCCCAAAAAATTCTGGTTAAGTTGGGTTTAAAGCCACGTTATATAGACAATTTAGGGACAATTCTTAACAAATCTGTGACATAGTAACCCTTGTTTCCCAAATATATCCCAACCCATGCTCTTGACACGCCTCTGGGGGCTTGCTACTCTTAACATAAGATGACATGCTAAAGAGTTTTAAGAGGGTACGGGTCATGAGCACTACCCACCAATTACCGCTCTTTCAAATTATATCCCCACTTTCTACCGAAACCCTGTTACAGGACGCCATCGAACCCTTTCGGGAATATCTGCGTAACGAAGGCAAAAGTGACAATACAATCAAGGGCTTTAGTTCGGATTTGCACTTGATGTGCCAATTCTTCGGGGATAATGTCACCATTGGTAGCCTGCAAACCCGCGACCTGAACCGCTTTTTAGATTGGTTGGAGCATGGCCGAGGCCGCCCGTGTAGCCAGAAGAGCTATGCGCGACGTGTGACGACCAACAAAGTCTTTTTCAAATGGCTGAAAGACATCCACATACGCCATGATGATCCCGCGCAAGCGTTGCTACAACGCTCGGGGCCTGCGCCTTTGCAACCTGTGCTGTCTCCGCAAGACGTGCATACATTGCTCGACTTTACGCACAGCTTGCGTTACAAAGAAAAAAAGGCCGATCCACGCCCCGACATGCTCGTGCGTTTGTTGCTGGATACAGGCATCAAAAAAAGCGAAGCCATGAACATCCAGTTGCACGATATACGGCGCGGCGAGCTTCCCGAATTGACTATTGTCTATCAGAACAAGCAAAACGTCTATAAAGAACGACGTTTACCGCTCGCGCCGGATTGGTTTGCCGTATTGGATGAATACATTCTGGCCTATGCGCCCGACGACACGCTGTTCACCTGCACTGCGCGCAATTTGGAATATGTGCTGCGCTATACCGCGATGGGGGCAGGCATCGAAGGCAAAGTGTCGTTCGAAATCTTGCGCTGGACAAGCGCCGTGCGCCAATACCTGGATGGGGCTGATATGGACAAACTCCGCGAAAAGATGGGCTTAAGCCGTGTCAGTTGGCGCGAAACGAATCAAAAGATTATCGAGTTGGCCAAGCGTCAACTCGCACAACACTAACCCCCTTCTCTAACGTCTCCTCCGTAACTGATTTCATCTGTTTGGCCCCACCGGGGCTTTTTATTTTGCGGCGAATTACTACAATACGCGGCACAACAGCCACTTAAGATACTGGCCTTCGGGAAAAGTCAACGCGACAGGATGGTCGGGCGGGGCAGACAGTTGGCGCAAAACCTGGGCTTCGCGCCCGACATCTTCTAGCGCGCCGAAGACCACTTTGCGAAACAGATCGGTAGAAACCAAGCCCGAACATGAAAAGGTCATGACGTAGCCGCCAGGGCGCACGAGGTCGAAGCCCAGCATGTTGATGTCTTTATAGCCCCGCAGCGCGCCATCAACTTCATTTGGCGTTTTGGCAAACTTGGGCGGGTCGAGCACGACAATATCGAATTGCTCGCCTTCGTCGCGCAGGTCTCGCAAGACCTCGAACACATCACCTTGCAAAAGCGGCACATCCGTAAAGCCATTGGCAGCGAGTTGTTCTTCTGCCAGCGCTAAGGCATCGCTTGAAATATCCACGGAAAGCACCGCTTCGGCTCCGGCACTGTAGGCATACGCCGCGAAGGCCCCGGTATAGCTGAAGGCGTTCAAGACGCGGTTACCAGGCAAAACGAGATCGCCCAACAAGCGCCGATTTTCGCATTGATCCAGATAGAAGCCAGTTTTATGACCCTGTCGAATATCGACCGGGAACCGGAATTCGTCTTCGGTGATCTGAACCAGAGGCGGTGGTTGCTCGCCCCATAAGACACCCGTGGCTGGTGGCAGCCCTTCGCGCCCGCGCCCATGGTGGTCACTGCGTTCGTAAACCCCCGACGGGCTGAGCATCTCCGCCAGCATTTCTGCCAACATCACCTTCCGTTGGTCGATACCCGCCGCGCCTGCTTGCAACACCAACCAAGGGCCGTACTGATCCACGATAAGGCCCGGCAGGTAATCATTTTCGGCGTTAATCAAACGCCGTGCGCCGTCCGGTGTGCGCTTACCCCGGCGCGCGATAGCCGCTTGTAAACGCCGCCGCCAGAAGGCATCATCAATTGGTTCATCTTCCCAGGTAAGCACACGCAGCCGGATGCTACTCTGCGGGTTCCAGATGCCGCGCGCCAAAAATTGTTCGTCTTCGGTGGCCAGGGTCACGATGTCCCCGGGGCCGGGCGCGCCACTAAAGCGCCGGATAGCACCGGAAAACACCCAGGGATGCCGCCGCGAAATGGTTTTGAGCCGTTTATTATGCAAGATGGCAAGCAAAAGGTTTCTCGTTAATCTGATCGGGTTGTGAGGCTCTATTATAGTGTGCTCTGTCGTCAGATAAACCGCTATTCCTCACTTTTGGGAAGTTTATACCCTCTATTACAATAAAAAAACTTAAGGAGATTGATAGCCCTCAAGGATGGGATTATGCCTGTTCAATTATATTGGGACGACACGCTAGAAAATGTACTCCGGTGGGACCTTATCGCGCCCTGGACATTTGCAGAAGTGCGCGAGGTCCAAGAGCAGAGTTTGCAGATGGTTCAGGGGTTGGAGTCCTTTGAGATCATCATCAATGGCCACCATACAAGCCCGCCTAATTTGCCCTTGCGCGATATTAAATCCATTGTGCTGCATGCTGCGCCTAATCAGGAACGCATGATTTTTGTACAAGCCCATGCCTTTTCTGAAGCCATTTTGAATATCTTGAAGCAATTGCGCTTACCAAAGACCGAAAATATGTACTTTTGTGATCATATTGAGCAAGCACAGCGGCTCATCCAACACGAGCGGAAGGCGGCGCTAGAAAAACGGCAATGACTTAGATTTATGTATTTACCCCCTCCGTAATCAAACGACGTAATCCGGCTTCATCCAAAATCGAGATTCCTAAATCCTGCGCTTTGGTGAGTTTACTGCCCGCTGCTTCGCCCGCCACGACATAATTCGTTTTTTTGCTGACACTGCTCTTGACCTGCCCGCCATGGGCTTCGATTAATGCGCTCGCTTCATCGCGGGTTAGTGTAGGTAATGTACCCGTCAACACGAAAGTCAGCCCGGCTAGATGGTCGCTATGCCGCACCGATGCGCTAGCCGACATATTGACCCCTGCTGTGCGCAGTTTTTCGATAAGCGCCTGGTTGCGTTCGGACGAAAACCAATCCCGAATCGCGACGGCTAGCACAGGCCCAACCCCATCCAGGGCTTCGAGTTCGTCCGAGGTAGAATTCGCCAGAGTATCCAGCGTGCCGAACTGTTTGGCCAGCCATTCCGCCGTGGTATTGCCGACGCCGCGTATGCCCAGGCTAGCGATGAGGCGCGCCAACGGGCGAGCTTTGGCCGCTTGGATACTTGCCAGCAACTTTTCGACCTTCTTTTCGGCGAAGCCTTCCAGGGGCAACAGTTCATCGGCTTGCAGGCTGAATAAATCGGCTTCATCTTGAATGAGCCCTTGATCGAGCAAGAGGCGCACGCCCTGTTCGCCCAGGCCATCGATGTCCATAGCCGAACGTGACACAAAATAGATGAGGTTACGCGCTATGCGCTCTGGGCAAGCCGGATTACTGCAATAATACGCGACCTCGCCGTGCGGCTGAATGACAAGATGATCGCACACCGGGCAATGATGGGGCGGTTGGATAGGGGTTTCGTTACCTGTACGCGCGCCGAGTACCGGGCCAATGACATACGGAATCACATCGCCCGAGCGCTTGATGTACACGCGGTCACCCAGGCGGATGTCTTTTTCGGCCACGAAGTCATAATTATGCAGCGTGGCATTCCGCACCGTGACCCCGCCCACGAAAACAGGTTCTAGGACGGCGCTGGGCGTCAACACCCCTGTACGCCCCACATTGGCTTCAACATCCAACAGCCGCGTGGTCACTTCCTCAGCGGGGAATTTATAAGCTAGCGCACCGCGTGGGTCTTTGCCCACCACGCCGAGTTCGTCCATGATGCGATGATCATCTACCTTGATGACCAAACCGTCGATTTCGTAAGGCAAGCTGTGGCGCTGTGGCAGGCGTTCCATTATATGCTCGATGACCGCCTCAAGTTGGTCAAAGCGATGGACTTCGTCTGGCGTCAGGAAGCCCAGGCGGCGCAAATAGCCCTCGGTTTCCCATTGCGAAAACGGCACATCGCCATCGGCATCGACAATGCCGTACATATAAGCGGTTAAGGGACGTTCGGCGGTGATGCGCGGGTCTTTTTGCTTCAACGTGCCCGAGGCGGTATTACGCGCGTTGACATAAATTTGGCCCTCGGTGGCGCGTTGGTGCTCGTTCAAGCGCTCAAAATCCGCTTTCAGGAACAGCACTTCGCCACGCACCACCATACGCGCGGATACAGTAAGCTTATCTTCATCGCGCACGGGGATACGCAGCGGCACCGATCCGATGGTGCGCACATTGGCGGTAACGTCATCCCCCATGTCGCCATTACCGCGCGTGGCGGCGCGCACGAGCACGCCGTGCTCATACGTTAAAACAATCGTCAGGCCATCAAATTTGGGTTCGACAACATATTGCAGATCAATATCCGGCGTTAGCAATTTGCGGATGCGTTCATCCCACGCGCGTACATCCTCGGGTGAATGTGCGTTGGCCAGGCTGAGAATGGGCTTGATGTGCGTGACCTTGGGCAAATCGCCTGCTGGGGAGTGTCCGGCGCGTTGGGTGGGTGAGTCTGGGGTAATTAGATCGGGATATTGGTCTTCCAGCGCCTTAAGTTCATTGTATAGTGCGTCGTATTCCGCATCGGAGATGACCGGATCGCTGAGCACGTAATAACGGTAGCTGTGGTCGTGTAATGCTTGGCGTAGCTGCGCGGCGCGTTGCTGTGTGTCTGAAGGGGCCATGGGCTATTCATCCTCAACGGTATCCGCTGGTAATAAAAATTCATTGGCCGCCCAACCAAAGAGCGTCCGTTGGGCCGTGCTGCGGACTTGGCACCATACGATACCATCAAACGTGACGGGCGCATCGGTGATCACCAGCATGCGCTCGCCTTCGGGCGCGATAAATTGCACATCGCCGCCAGGTTCATCGCGCAGATTGAGCCCCACGCCCCCAGTATTGAAAACGATGACTTCTTCGTTGAGCAGGCACCCCCCAGGCACGGGTGTCGCGCTGGGCGGCGCGGTGTTGACAGGCTCGACCGGGGTGGGTTGGAAGGTCGCAATCGCGGTTGGTAGCCCGGCGTTGGCGCGCGGTTGGGTGGCTTGCAACTGCCCCGTGACGACCACGACTTGCGGCGTCTGATCCACCAGCACAGCCCCGCTGAGATTCAGCGCGAGCAAGAGCAAACCGAATGCCGCGCCACCTACAAACAAAACGAGGATCACCAGCGACCACCACGGCAGATATAAGCCGCTATCGCGCCGGGCACGCCGCCCGGCGGGGCCACGTCGGGGCGGTGGCGGGGCGCCGGGGCGCGGCCCTGTGCGGGGCGGCGCGTAATCGTCAGAGGCGTTGGTGTAAGCCGGAGGCGGGGCTGGGGGGCGGAGTTGACCCGTGGCATCACGCTTGCGTTCGTACCCCCGGCGCGGGATGTCTTGGGGCGTGCTGGGGATTTGCTGCGTGCTGTCGGCGTTGGTTTCGGGCGGGTTGCGCCGCGTTTTGTCGTCCCAATTATCATTCATGCTGCGTATCCCCGTTTCTCGCTTAAGATGCCCCGCGTGCGCGCACCCAGCGCAAGCAGTCGTCTAAAGGCCAGGTGTTGATAACTTTCGGCCCCGTGAGCCAGGCCCGGCGTGCTG
>DAOTVD010000355.1:0-28339 GCA_034437075.1 Anaerolineae bacterium | reverse complement strand
AGCGTGGGGGTCTGTTTGTTGGCGTTGTTATGGGTTTCTGAAACGGTCGATGTACCGGGTTCGTTAGCGCCCGAAACCGCCGTGCCCATCCCGACTCTGGTCGCACGTCCTACACTGCCGCCCGAAACGGGCGATACAGCAGCGCCGGAGCCTGAAACCGCCACCGATGAAGCGCCTGTAGTACCCGATCCGATGACGCCCACGGCTCCCCCGCCTACAGAACCATAAATTGCTCAGCAAAGAAGGCTATGATGCGTAGACGTTCGCTGCCATACAATCTGATCTCGGTTATTTTCCTGGGGCTGGCATTGTTTGTCTGTATCATTACGCTGGGCTGGTCATCCGATAGTTTGGATGTGCCCGAAGTGCTCGCGCCGCCCACTGACTTACCCATTCCAACTGCGATTGTGCGTGCGCTGCCCACTGCCACCAATACCCGGCCACCTACTGCCACCCCCGTAGCGACGAATACGCAGACAGCGACAGCCACCCATACCCCTACAGATACGCCGACAGGCACGGCCACAAATACGCCTACCGTCACGCCGACCCCCACCGTTACCAAGACAGCCACACCGTCGTCTACCTTTACGTCAACTGCTACATTCACGGCTACGACGTCTCCCACCATTACCTTGACGCCTTCGCCCACAGGGGCCACCTCGACCCCTACGAACACGCCTGCGCCGTTCCCGTTTCGTGTGGATTCTGTACGGTTTCGCGCCGACCAAGATGAAACGTGCGAGTGGCAAGGCGTGGCGGGCAATGTGTTCGACATCGTCAACGATCCGGTTACGGGCCTGAATGTGGTGGTGACGGGGCCTGGGCTACCCGCCAATGGCCTGATCGCGCAAAGTGGCACCAACACCAACTGGGGCGAAAGCGGCTTTGAGGCGCGTGTGTCGGCATTTCTGAACACGAACCAATACACCGTGCAATTGTTTACCACAGATGGTACGGCCCTATCACCGCCTACGACGGTACGTTTCCCGGGCGCATGTTCGGAAAACGTCTTTTTGATTGCGTATCGCCAAGAACGACCGTTTTAATTTGAGCGATAGCGTGCCCCCTCCAACCTCCGGCGCATCGGGTCCGCCGCCGATTTACGATATCATAACCGCGCTGATGGTTATCGGTAGTGTGCTCGTACTGGGTGGTAGCCTGCTGATTGTGGCGAATCCAGCAGTGCCTTTTAACCCGCTGCCCTTACCAACCTTACCGCCTCGCCTGAGTATCCCCAGCGCAACGCCCACGAGCACGGCCACCCACACCCCCACCATTACGCCTACATCATCGCCCACGTTGACCCCCACGACAAGCGCTACGTTTACGCCCTCGCCAACAGCATCCCCAACCGCAACGCCAACCATCACCCCGACCGCCACCATGACGCCTAGCCCAACGCTCACGCCAACGCCCGTCTTACAGGGTCTGCCCACCCGAACACCCCTCCCCAGCCCAACAACTGACCCCGCTGGCCCGACCGATGCAGAAGGCACCCCCGCGCAGCCTGGGATCAATCTGCCAGGTGGCCCCCAACCGGGCAGCAATCCGCCCCCCCTCGCGTTGAATAGCGATGCAGGCTTCCCATTTATGGCCATAGAACGTAACCAAGTGCCCAACCCAAATACCGAAGATTGTAACTGGCTCAGCATTGCCGGGACTGTGACAGGTTTACTGGGCGAACCGCTGACGGATATTGCGGTCGAAGTTTCTGGCGATCAATTTTTAGAAGTGCGCTTTTCTGGCACAGCCCCCGCCTGGGGGCCATCGGGTTTTGAAATTAATGTGGGGAATCGCCCCGCAGCGCGCGAATTCGCGGTGCGCTTGCTCAGCGCTACGGGAGACGGGCTATCCGATTACGTGCTATTGACCACAGGAACGACGTGCCAGACGAACGTCACCGTGGTAAACTTCCGGCA
The DNA here is from genome assembly GCA_034437075.1 of Anaerolineae bacterium. Classification (GTDB taxonomy): domain Bacteria; phylum Chloroflexota; class Anaerolineae; order Aggregatilineales; family J027; genus DAOTVD01. The sequence continues at coordinate 26,417 of DAOTVD010000355.1, read as the reverse complement.
ATTGCGGGATTAGAGCCGGGATACATAGTGGTTTGGTGAGGCACATGTTACAATGCCCCACATCATCGTTCGAGGGATAATGACCAGGCTAGTCATCAGAGGAACATACGCATGACAGATCATATTCGCCTTTTTGTACCAGGCCCGGTGGAAGTCCGTGAAGAAATCTTACAAGCCCAAACCGCCTGGATGATCGGCCACCGTTCTGGCGAGTTTGCCGAACTGTACGCCCGGCTACAACCCAAGCTCAAACAAAGCTACAAGACTGAAAAGGGCCGCGTGTATACCTACACGTCCTCTGGATCGGGCGTATGGGAGTCGGCTTCACGCAATCTAGTACGCGCTGAGCATTCTATTTTGCATCTTGTATGTGGCGCGTTCAGCGAGCGCTGGGCCGAATATAGCGAAGCCAACGGCAAGCAAGTGCATCGTTTAGAAGTCCCCTGGGGGCAAGCTGTGCCGGTCGAAATGCTCAAGGAAGCATTGACCATGCAACGCTACGACGCGGTAGCCATGGTGTACAACGAAACGAGCACTGGCGTTCTGAACCCGCTGCCTGAATATGCTGAGATCGTGGCCGATTACCCCCATACGCTCTTGTTGGTGGATGCGGTCAGCGCGTATTTAGGGGCCGATATCCAGTTCGACGCCTGGGGGTTGGATGTGTGTTTTGCGAGTTCGCAAAAAGCGATGGCTTTGCCACCGGGGATTGCCTTTGCGGCTATTTCGGATGCCGCGTTAGCGCGGGCCGAAACGGTCAAGCATCGCGGCGCTTATTTTGATATGCTCCAATTGGAAAAATCTCATCAGAAGAACAACACCCCCGCCACGCCGCCAATTGCCTTGATGTTTGCCGCCGATAAACAATTGGATGATGTCTTAACCGAAGGCTTAGAAGCGCGTTTTCAGCGCCATGCCACCATGCGGGATATGACCCACGAATGGCTGGCCAAACACGGCTTCGAACTCTTTTCGCAAGACGGTTTTCATTCGCCTACGGTCTCGACCATCAAAAACACGAAGGGCATAGACATCGGCGCATTGAACAAGTTCCTGCGCAGCGAACATCACATGGCCATTTCGAATGGATACGGCAAAATCAAAGATCAGACCTTCCGTATCGGGCACATGGGCGACCACCAACCGGAGCATTTACAAGCCTTGCTCGCGGCAATCGATGAATTTATCGCAAAGTCGTAGGAGTTTTCACGATGCATATCATTTCTCCTGATAATTTAGATGCTATCGGTGTGCAGTTGCTCGAAAAAAAGGACGGCGTCACGGTGGATGCCCACGCGAAAATGTCGCGCGATGATCTGCTAAAGGCCGCGCCGCAAGCCGATGGGCTTATCGTGCGCAGTGCCAGCACCATCGATGCCGAAATGTTCGCGGCCTTGACGAAAGTCAAAGCTATTGCCCGCGCGGGGGTTGGGGTAGATAACATCGACCTGGACGCAGCCACCGAGCGCGGCGTCGTGGTGATGAACGCGCCAGACGGCAATACGATTGCCACGGCGGAGCATACCCTGGCCGAGATGCTGGCCCTAGCCCGGCACGTCCCGCAAGCCTACGCCGCCATGCGTGAAGGCCGTTGGGATCGCAAAGCGTACACCGGCACCGAACTACGCGGTAAGACGCTCGGCATCGTCGGCTTTGGCCGTGTCGGGCGGGCCGTCGCGCAACGCGCGCGGGCCTTCGAGATGACCGTCTTGGCTTATGATCCATTTATGGATGACGACGTGGCGCATAATTTGCACGTTACGCCAGTTGGATTAGATAATTTGCTTTCGCGGTCGGATTACATCACCTTGCATGCCGTTGTTACAAACGAGTCACGCGAGATGATTAACGCTGCGAACATCGCCAAAATGAAAAACGGGGTGCGCATTATCAATGTGGCGCGTGGGTCACTCATCAACGAAACGGACTTAGCCGAAGCTATCAAGGCGGGCAAGGTCGCGGGCGCAGCGTTGGATGTCTATAGCCAGGAACCGCCACCGGAAGATAATCCGCTAGTGGGCCTGGATGGGGTGGTTCATACGCCGCATTTGGGCGCCAGCACGCACGAAGCCCAAGAAGCCGTCGCGATCCAAGCGGTGCAAAATCTGCTGGATGCGTTGCTGAAAGGCGAATACCGGAACGTCATGAACCCGGCGGTACTCGATAAGCTCGGCTGATGCGACGTTTCGCTTTGCTGCTGCTGGCAGCGGGAATCATTGCCGGGGGATATGGAGAGGTTCGAAGCCAGACCAGCCCGCCTGAGCCGCTCTTGCCCATCATAGGCTGGGCGGCAGATGGCGAACTATGGATCATGCGCCCCGAGGCTGAACCACAACGCCTGGCAGAAGGCGGCCTATGTTGCGCCGTCTTCTCGCCAGATGGCGAGCAAATCGCGTTCGTTATTGAAACCGAGAATAATTTGGCCCTGGGTTGGGTATCTCATGGGGGTGGCAATATGCGGCGTATTCCCTTACCCGCTGATTGGCCCCCCGGTGCACTCCCTGGCCCTATCCATTGGCAGGGGGGACAGGCCATCTGGGTGAATGCTTTCTTCCCGGCGGATGATGCGCAGCGTGGTGTCATGACCACCAACTTTGATCTGTGGCGCTACGCCTTCGAGGCCGAGCAATGGACGCGCCTAGCGCGCAACGGGCAACCTTTCTCAGCGCCAGATGGCGAGCGCGTAGCGATTGTTGACCCTGGGGAATATAACACGCGCCACGGCGGAATCAGCATCTGGCAGGCGGGCGAAATAAGCGAAGACCGTTACACATTTGAGGCCGTCAGCAGTGGTAGCCATCTCCCCTGGATGCCTATGCTAAGCTGGCACGACGCTAATTTGCAAATTCGCCTGGCAATTCCGCCGCGTGATCTGCTCTATAATAATGATCCGAGCAACCCGGCCCTACTTACGGAGGTCATCGCCTGGCAAGCGGGCGCTCCGCCAGAACGTTTGGCCACTATTGATATAGCGTATCCTGCGCGCGTCGTATGGGCGCAAGATGGCCAAACAGCGGCCTATTTGCGCCAAGATAGCAACACGACATTCGGCCTGGTTGTGCACCCCCTTGGCGGAGAGCCGCAAACCATCCGAGAGGGTCTAGCGCCTGGGGCGCAAATTTTGGGCTGGGATGCGGAAGTACTCGCGGTACTCCTGCCAGAACGGCGCCTCTTGCGTTGGCACGTGGCCGAGGGCTTTTTACCGCCTATCGATGCTGTGTGGAACGCGGTCTACACCCCGTATGCTGGGCTGGCTGTGCAAATTGTGGACGGTTATCAGGTGCGTTTGTCTGACTCTGGAGAGACATTAACATTGCCACCGTCTCAGGATATTCCGCGCCTAGTGCCTGGCATCCGTTCTCAGAGTGATCTACAAAGTGAAAGGTAAACGCATGACTGAAAATCCGCCTCCGGTGATTGTATACGGTACGCCCACCTGCCCCATGGTGCCCCCTGTGCGGCATATGCTCTCGCAGGCAGGCGTAGCTTACGAGTACATCGATATCACGCGCGATGCGGATGCACGAGATCAAGTCTTGCTCATCAATGACGGCAACGCCAGCGTCCCAACGCTCGTTTTTGCGGACGGTAGCACGTTGACAGAACCCAGTACCCCCGCCTTGCAACGCAAATTAGGCCAGTTCGGCTATCACATCCCCTGGCATGCTCGGCTACTGGCCAATTGGGGGCTTATTCTGATCGGCTTGGGTGTGCTGCTAGCGCTGTTAACGGCCCTTGGTATTGCCTGAACAAAAAAGCGCGCCCAGTGACGAGCGCGCTATAAGAATAGCTTTTTCTCGACTACAAGTTACACACCGCGTGCGATAGCCAGTTTGACCTCGCCAATCGCGCGGGTGACTTCAATCTCGCGCGGGCATGCCGTCGTGCAATTGAAAATCGTGCGGCAACGCCATACGCCATCCGGCTTGGACATAATATCCAGGCGTTCTTGCGCCGCGCCATCCCGGCTATCGAATATGAAACGATGCGCGGCGACAATCGCCGCCGGGCCAACGTACTTGCCATTGGCCCAAAAGCTGGGGCAGCTTGTGGTACAACACGCACACAGGATGCATTTGGTCGTATCATCAAAGCGGGCTCGGTCGGCGATGCTTTGGCGCCGTTCGCGGCCATCTTCGGGCACCTCCTCGGCGGGGACAAAGTAGGGCATCACCTCGCGGTAATGGTCGAAGAATGGTTCGAAATCGACCACCAAATCTTTGATGACCGGTAGCCCCAGGATGGGCTCGACCTGCACTTTGACATGGTCACCCGAGCCTAGCGATTTCATGAGCACTTTGCACGCCAGGCGATTGACACCATTGATGAGCATTGCATCTGAGCCACACACCCCATGCGCACAGGAGCGCCGTAGGGTAAGCGTGCCATCCTGTTCCCACTTGATGCGATGCAGCATTTCGAGCACGCGGTCGCTAGGCTCGACGTTATCCAGCGTATATTCACCCCAATAGGGCTTCTTATCCGTTTCGGGGTTAAAGCGTTTAATGCGGAAGGTTGCCTTCATAATCTCTTTACTCGCTTTTTGCTGTTCCAATCCATCGAATTTAGTAGACCCGTTCTTTAGGTTCGTAGTTCAGCGAGACATCCACCTTGCGTGAGAAATCGACCTCCACGGCGTTGTCTTTGAACCAGGCGAAGGTATGCACCAGGAAATTTTCATCATCGCGCTTCGGGAAGTCTTCGCGGCTGTGGGCGCCCCGGCTTTCTTTGCGTTCTAGGGCACTTTTAGCCGTGACGATGGCGCAATCCAGCAAGCAACCTAATTCCCAGGCTTCGAGCAGGTCCGTATTAAAGCGCTGGCCTCGGTCATCGATAGCCAGATCGGTTTCGAACTGCTGCTTTAGCTGGCGCATTTCGTCGTAGGCGGCCTGCATACCTTCTTCGGTGCGGAAGACGCCGACTTGTTCCATCATCACTTCTTGCATCCGCTGGCGAAGCTCATAGGGCTTTGTGCTGCCATTCGACTGGCGGATACGGTCAATTTGGGCCTGGGCATCGGCGGCGGGATTGGGCGGCAAGGGTACGAAATCCGCCTGGGCCGCATATTCCAGCATTTTCATCCCGGCCCGGCGACCATAAACGACCAGGTCGGTCAGGCTGTTGGTGCCCAAGCGATTAGCGCCGTGGACGCTCACGCAGGCGACTTCGCCCGCTGCATACAGGCCGGGCACGGTTTCGCCGCCTGGCGTGCGCAAGACTTCCGCATCAATGTTTGTGGGTATACCGCCCATGGCATAATGCGCGGTCGGGCGCACGGGCATGGGGTCATTGACGGGGTCAACACCCAGGTACGTCCGGCAAAAGTCTAGAATATCGGGCAGCTTGCTCTCGATATAATGCGCGTCGATGCGGCGTTCGTCGCCTGCTTCTGCCAAGTAGCGATTCACGGTCGTAGGCGTGATGTCCAAGTGGACGTAATCTTTGCCCTTAATGCCGCGCCCATCTTTTACCTCCAGATAAATGGCACGGCTGACCACATCGCGGCTAGCCAGGTCTTTGATGCTGGGCGCGTAACGCTCCATGAAACGCTCGCCACGCTCGTTGAGGAGCACACCGCCTTCGCCGCGCACCCCTTCCGTGATCAAAATGCCCATCCCGGCAATGCCCGTGGGGTGGAACTGGTAAAATTCCATATCTTCCATAGGCAGGCCCCGGCGCATTAACACCGCTGGGCCGTCTCCGGTCAGGCTATGCGCGTTGGAGGTCGTCTGCCAGACACGGCCCCAGCCCCCGGTCGCGAAGCAAATGGCTTTGGCATGAAAGATGTGCAATTCGCCGCTGTCGATTTCGTAGGCGACCACACCACACGCGGCGCCGTCGTTCATAATCAAGTCTACGACATGAAATTCATCAAAGAAGCGTACATTTTCTTTGATGCAGTTCTGGTAGAGGGTCTGCAAAATCATATGCCCGGTACGGTCGGCGGCATGGCAGGCCCGGCGCACCGGTTGCTTGGTTTCGTTATTGGTATGCCCGCCAAAACGGCGCTGGCTAATGCGCCCGTCTTCGGTGCGGTCGAAAGGCAAGCCCATGTGCTCTAGCTCGATGACTGCATCGACTGCGTCACGCGCGAGTACTTCGGCGGCGTTCTGGTCAGAGAGATAGTCGCCACCCTTGACCGTATCGAAAGCATGCCACTGCCAATGATCTTCTTCCAGATTCCCGAGCGCGGCGCCGATACCGCCTTGGGCCGCGCCCGTATGGCTGCGGGTTGGGTACAATTTGCTCAAAACGGCGGTGCGAATTCCACGACTGGCGTACAGGGCAGACATTAAGCCCGCGCCGCCAGCCCCCACGACAATAACGTCAAATTGGTGTACTTGGGGTGCCATAAATGAATTTACCTCGTTGCCTCTGTTGTATTTTCCATTGCTTCTACGACGATATCATACGCGGTTTCATCTACACCCGCGATCAAGGCTGCCGCGCCTACCGTGATCAGCACGACGGCACCAAAGACAATCGACCACGAGAGCGCGCGCCGCATAACCATATTATGCACGTAGTCGCTGACGACCAGATAGAGTCCATAAAAGCCATGGATGACGATGAGCGCCAACAGCGCGCCATCGTATAAACGCCATACGGCTACGCCGGCCACCAGGTAATCCCACCGTTCGCCTACAAATTGCAGGGCGCTACCGTTCGTATTGACGGCATCCGTACCCACGATGGCTGATCCGGGGGTCGTGATGTCGAACACGCCCTGGATGACATGCATCATGGCCAGGTGGCCAAACACCAGGGGCAGAATCAACAAGCCCGAAATGCGCATAAACCGCCAGAACCAGATGTCGATCTGACTAGGCCGCTGAGGCAAATCCAGGTGAGATTGATCCAAGGGCTGGCGCCGCAGCACAGCCACAATGAACGAGAGCACAAGCGCCACAGCGACCGTGCCAATGAGCCCCACGGCGAATTGAGCTTGTTCAACGATGACTTCATCTAGGGGCGCTATTTCGCCGGTTTCATTGCCCGTGATTAAATTGCCCACAGCGCCCAGTTCGAAAGCCTCGTAATGATGAACAACATGCCCGCCCATCAGGATGAAGGTTGGCAAAAGGATAATCCCGACGACGATGAAAACCGCAATCGCCGCCTGGTGTTGTAAATGCCACAAATGCGGGCGGAAATCCAGAAAGATGATGCGGTACCCGTTAATGGCGTGGTATACCACCGCCGCCACGAGAAAGAACTCGCCTAGGGTAAACAGTGGCGATTGGTAAAAATGAATCGCTTTGGCGTAAAGCTCCGGGTAAAAGGCTGCCCAGGATGTGTCGATGATGTGGAGGTAGATGAACACCACAATTCCCAGGCCAGACAGGCGATGGAAAACCCAACTCCATTGTCCCAGCTTGCCCTGGTAGCGCAGTGTTTCTGAGATGGTCTGAACCAGTGTTGCCATGCTTAAATTTGAGCCTCTCCCAAAGATGAGCGTTGAGTTAATCTTTATGCACACGAATTATAGCACCGACTTTCTAGCCGTCGCAAAACCGATAGGCAGACCACTCGGCCAGGCCCAACTGGCCCAAACGCCCGCGCGAATAAGTCAGCCACATAGCTTGGCATGGATGCAGACTCGCACGAGTGATATACTTATCTGGGATTAAAGTTTACATGTAACACGACCATCTTAGACCTGACACAGAATATTGCAGATAGATAAGGAGTGACCTCTTATGGCGGCTGGAACTGGCACTGGCTTAGCAGGTGTTGTAGTTGCCGATACCACCAAAAGTAAAGTCGATGGCGAACTCGGCAAACTCTATTATGCAGGGTATAGCATTGAAGATATTGCCGAACATGCCTCATTCGAAGAAGTAGTGTATTTGCTGTGGCATAATGCGTTGCCCACCCAAGCCGAATTGACCGAATTCAAGCAAACGCTCGCGCTGGAAATGACGATTCCCTACGAAATACCCGTCTTCATGAAAACCCTGCCGACAGACTCCCATCCGATGGGTGTGCTGCGCACGGGGATTTCGATGTTGGGTTCGTTCGACCCAGAAGCAGAAGACAACAGCGAACGTGCTAATCAGCGTAAAGCCTTGCGCTTGTTGGCCAAAACAGCCACCGTGACTGCGGCCTGGGCGCGCATTCGCGAAGGCAAAGCGGTCGTTGAACCGCGCGGTGATCTGTCCTTGGCAGAAAACTTTCTGTATATGATGACCGGCGAAGACCCACAACCTACCCCGGCCAAAGCCATCGACATTTACCTGATCTTGTTAGCTGACCATGGTTTCAATGCCAGTACATTTACCGCCCGGGTGGTAACCAGCACCGATGGTGATATGTATAGCGCCATCACGGCGGCTATTGGTGCACTAAAAGGGCCAAAGCACGGGGGCGCGAACGAAGCCGCCATGCGCATGTTTATGGAAATTGACAACGTCGATAAAGTCGATGATTTCTTTAAGCGTCAGGTCAAAAATGAAGGCCGGAAGATTATGGGCATCGGGCACCGGGTTTATAAAGCGCCCGACCCCCGGGCCACAATCTTGAAAGACCAAGCCAAGGCCCTGGCCGACGCGACCGGGCATAGCAAATGGTTCGACATCGCCGACCAGCTAGAAAGCCTGGCCCTGGCCGATGAGTATTTCGTAGAGCGCAAGCTATTCGCGAATGTCGATTACTATAGTGCCATTGTGCTGTATACCCTGGGCATTCCGGTCGATTTCTTCACGCCTTTGTTTGCTATGTCGCGCATGGCTGGGTGGACGGCCCATGTTATCGAGCAATGGGCCGATAACCGCCTCATCCGCCCGAAAGCGAATTATGTCGGTGATATTGACACCCCCTGGGTCAAAATTGGCGACCGAAAATAAGCGAGAAAGACATCATCTAGGGGCCACCTATGCCTGTGCCCTAACATGATGTCTCTCTGACGACTTATGACTTATCGCAAGCAATCCCCAGGACATCTGCGGCGTGAAGATCTGCCCGATTGGATGCAACGCCCCACCCATCAGGTGGATGTCCTGTGGATTGCCATGCTCGCACTTTGCATCCTGCTAGCCTGGCCTTGGCTCATCCAGGACGGCCTACCAAATCCGCAAACAGCGGGTAGTAGCATCGCCCGCCAAGCCGAAATTGCTCACAATCTGCAACAGGGCATCATCTATTCGCGGTGGGCTTCCCATTTTCATTATGGTTTCGGCTCGCCCCTGTTCAACTACATGGCCCCTGCCCCACATTTTATAGGTGGGCTATATAATCTCTTGCTCCAAACGCCGCCGGATGCCACTTTTCGTAACTTGATGGCGTTCTGCCTTATTCTGGCAGGGGTTGGGATGTTTGCCTTTGCTCGGCGCTTAACTGGCGATGCGGGGGGGGTATTCGCGGGGATGTGCTATAGCCTTTCGCCTGCTATTCTGTATACGCCCCATTTTCAGACGAGCGACCTGGGCGTCGGGTTGGCAACGAGCCTGTTTCCGTTGTTTCTGTGGAGCCTAGATCGTCTGCGCGAACGCGACGAGCGCGACCTGGGGCTGGTCGCCTTCTTGGGGGGCTTGCTCATCATGACGCATACGCTGCTGGGGCCGCTTTTATTTGGCGTCGGGCTGATCTGGTGGTTATGGATGATCGCCAGCCCTACTTACAACACCTGGCGGCTAGGTGGGCTGGCGGGCATTGTATTGGGCGTGGGGGGCTCAGCGATATTCTGGCTACCTGCGCTCGCTGAAATGGACGCTGTGCACTGGGCGCCTGTGCAAGATGTCTGGCAAACGCTCCGTTGGCGAGATGTCTTGAGCCCACCCTTGGCGCCAGATAACCGCGTGCTTAATCCGCTACCACTGGGCGCGCTAGGAACTGGGCCATGGGTCCTTGGGCTTATGGGGTTGTTATGGTTGGGCTTGCTCCGCATGGGGCAACATCGTTCTCTGGTTATCTTCTGGGGCATACTTGGGATAAGCACCGTGCTGTGTGCCGTGCTGTTACCCAGTCGCTGGCTAGACAATATCGCCCACTTCCCGACCCTAACGCGCGCTGATTTGCTCGTTATTCCGGCTGCGGGGGGCAGTATCATCGCGGGGGCACTGGGTGGCTATCTTCAAGCCCAGATAGCGCGCCGGGCTTTCCGGCACCTGGCCCATGGTTTAATGCTTATCATTATCCTGGGCGGGGCTTGGAATGTTGTCACGCCGCCGGATTTTATCCCATACCGCACGACTGACCCCTTGCGCGAGCATATGCAAGCCGAATTACGGGGGCTGTATGCTGGCAGTTTTCAACATGGGTCTTTATTGCCGGCGCATACCACCGAATTGCCGCCCCCTTCGTATGCCCTTGTGGAGTCTTTTGAGGAAGGGCGCATCACGAAAGTTGATCGGGCAAGCCGTTTGCCAACCACCAATATTGCGATTTTATCCCACAGCCCCACTCGGGACACGCTCAGGATCAATAACAACACTAGCATGATTGTAGAGATATTGACGCTCTATTTTCGTGGTTGGCGGGCTGAATTTCAGGATCAACCGCTTGAGGTCTTCCCGAATGCGGATACAGGGCTCATGATTGCCACGGTTCCACCGGGTAATGGCGAATTATCATTTTTCCTAGACAGCACAACGGGCCGACGCACTGCTGAAGTGCTATTTGGCATGAGTGTGACCAGCGCCACATTATTGACCTTATTCTGGCGACAGACAGCGCGCAGCGCCTCTGTGCAGGGGGCCGCCGGGCAGAAGAAAAAATCAGGGACATTCGGGCTGGCAATGTGGGTCGTCATCGCGTTGCTGGGTGTGACTGCCGCGCGCGCGGACAATAACCGTGGCGATACCTTAGAGAATATATCGCCTTCGCCATTTGTTTTTGATGGCGGGCTCGATCTATTAGGCTATGAACTATCTTCCGCCAACGTAACCCCCGCACAGTCTGTCAATCTAACGCTTTACTGGCAAGCCGCCCGGCCTAACCTGCCTAACTACTATCTAGAAATTCTGATGGTTGACCCAGAAACCAATACCCCCCTTGCTCAGATAGGGCATATCGCGCCCGGGGGTTGGCAAACCAGCCAATGGCAAACCAACAAATTAATGCGCGATACTTACCGTTTGGATATACCTGCTAGGGTGTCATCTGGGCAATATGAGTTGCGCGCCCGCGCGCGGCGCTGCCAGCAAACAGAAACGCAACCCAATTGCATCCCGAGCACAGCCTTGCAAGTGTTCAGTGTACGCGGGACACCTTTGGGAGATTTTGTCACGCTCCCGGTGACGATACACGTCCGTTAGCGACATCGAGTATAATTTTAGCCATATGACAAACGCTAAAGTTGACCGCCTACACGCCAGTTTGGCAGGCGAAAAGCCCGATTTACCCCCCATGATGATCTGGCGCCATTTTCCCGGCGATGATTTACGCTCGACAGACTTTGCCTGGGCCTTGGCCAGCTTCCAGCGCTTTTGGGATTGTGATGTGATCCGCGTGGCCCCACATAATTTGTACGCAGTGCTGGACTATGGCCTGCAAGCGCAGTGGGATGGCAACGCGCAGGGCCTCTACCAGCCCCTTAAGCCACTCATTACCCGGTCATTGAACTGGACAGAACTACGCCGTCTGGATGCTCAGCGCGGCATGTTGGGCCAACAGATCGATGCCGTACAACAACTCCACTCTTTGCTAGATGATCCGACGCCGATCATCATCAATATCCCCAGCCCGTTGACCCAGGCCGAACAAATTGCGGGCCGCGCGCGCCTGCTGCGCGACATGCGCACCCATCCTGACCGCCTGAAGACGGGTTTGAACATCATCACAGAAAATATTCTGCGGTTCATGGATGCTTTAGCCCCCCTGGGCCTGAGTGGCATCGCCTATGACATTACCATGGCCTCGCACGATATCCTCAGTAGCGCCGAATATGCCGATTTTGGACGCCCCTACGACCAGAAATTGCTGCACGCTTTGCCTGCGTCGTGGTGGTTGACGCTCGTGCATGTCCATGGCGCGGCCCCCATGCTGCGTGAGGTCGGCGATTATCCGGCGCAGATATTATGCTGGCAAGATCGCGACGCGCATATCGCCCTGGACGAAGGCAAATCATTTTTCGAAGGCATCGTGTGTGGTGGCATCGGCAACCAGCACCCCATGCATGATGGCATGCCGGGCGAAATTCGCCAGCAGGTATACGACGCTCTGGATGCCACATTCGGGCGCCATATCCTTCTATCTACGGCGCAGCCATTATTGTTGACCACACCCCTATCTAACATCCGCGCTTTAGGTGTAGCGCTTCAGGAGCGAGGTGAACGACAATGAGCCATCGCGTTATCAGCGGGAGTGCCAAAGGGCGGCGCTTAAAGGGCGGTGTAAGCGGTACTCGCCCCATTATGGATCGTGCCAAAGAAGCGTTGTTTAACATCCTGGGAGTGAGCATCTACCAAGCCCGGATTCTAGATTTATTTGCCGGAACGGGTGCTGTGGGTATCGAAGCGCTCAGCCGGGGCGCGGCCTGGTGTACGTTTGTCGATGCCAACGGCGGGGCCATTGCGGTTATTCATGAGAATCTGCGCACCACCAACCTGGCCGACCGCGCCACCGTGCAACGCGCAGACGCCTTTCAACACCTGCGGCATCCGCCACAAGCCCCCTACTCCTTAATCTATATTGCACCCCCACAATATGAAGGTTTGTGGAAACGTGCTATCCTAACTATTGATGCGCATCCGGCCACCTGGTTGGAACCCGACGGTATGGTTGTTGTTCAGATTGACCCGAATGAACAGGAAAGCGTGCCAATACAACACCTGACCGCTTTTGATGAGAGGACCTACGGCAACACCTTGTTGTGGTTCTTTGAATATATTGATTATACGGTAGAACACGAATGACACAGACAAACCAGACCCGAGAAACTTTGCAACTGGTGAATCCGGCCATTGAGGAAATCCTCACCGCATTCGACATAGACCGCCCGCCTGTGCCTGTAGAACTTATGCTTCAACGGCCCCGGGATGGGATGTGGCCCGAAATTGATCTTTCTGAAATGTCTGCGACATTTCTAAGCCTCTACGATCGGTACGCCCCACGGATGTCTGCGGTACGCCTGTTGGCGCGGAATATCGCGCGCAGTGAATGGGGCCGTAGCCGCAAACTAGACGCAATCTTGAATGATACGCACCGGGTCAACATTTTCGCGCGGGCGCTCATCATCCCCGAAAGTTTGTTGGCACAGATGGAGCTAACGACCGTGGATAAAACAGAACTGAGCGCGCAATTTGAAGTGCCAGAAGAGGATGCACAAGCACGTTTAGAAGATTTAGAATATGGATAAAAAAACGGCCCAAGGCCGATGAGGTAAGCGGGCGACGAGATTCGAACTCGTGACCTTCTCCTTGGCAAGGAGACGTTCTACCACTGAACTACGCCCGCGTAGCAAGTATGGCAAGCATTGTAGGCGATGAGCGAATATTTGACAAGAGCGAGTTTCGGCAAACCAGCAACTGCATGTGAGGAGTAACGCGCCATGAAGTATCACAAAGGTCAGGAGACAGATACCCTCGTCATTCGTGACCCACACAACAAGATTATTATCCGGGGTAGCGCGGTCTCTAGCACGGGCATGGTACGCGGTAATAATGAAGACAGCGTGCAACTTTGGAGCTTTGAAACGGCCATTCTAGGCTTAGTGGCCGATGGCATGGGGGGGGCAGCCGGTGGCGAAGAAGCCAGCCGACTAGCTGTCGAAACCGTCCAGAAAGATTTTCTCGACCGCTTGCCAGAGCCCGCCACCTGGCAAACGACAACCGAAACCGAGATTTTCAAGCAATTGCGCACAGCGCTTATGAAAGCCAATGAGAATGTCTTGCTGCGCGCCGAACAAGAACACGAATTAGAAGGTATGGGCACGACGGCTACGCTCGTGCTGGTGCAAGGGACGCGCGCCCTCTTTGCGCATATCGGTGATAGCCGCGCGTATTGGATTCAACAACAGTCTCAGCACATCAGCCGCGTGACCCACGACCATAGCTTTGTGGAAGCGCTCATCTCATCTGGGCATCTCACGCGCGAACAAGCCGAAGTACACCCCATGCGCAATGTGCTCTACCGTGCGCTGGGCCAAAAAGCCGATAGCGACTTCGAAGTGGATACCTTCGCGCACGATCTCGCCCCAGGTGATCGCCTGGTGTTATGCTCGGATGGACTGCCCCGTCATTTGGAAGATCACGAAATCGCGGAGATCGCACTGGCGTTCTCTAAGCCGCATATGATTGCCCAGTCCTTGGTCGATCTCGCAAATGAGCGTGGCGGCGAAGACAATGTCAGCGCGGTGGTATTGGTCATAGAAGCGCTTGACACGTAACTAAGATTTCGCGTTACAATAGCGTCAGAGATGGTTGAACTGGTCGAGAGAAATAGAGTAAGGAACAGCATAGGCATCATGAAACGCATTATCCTGATTATGATCATCATCGGCATGTTCGTAAGCGCGCATGTCGTCACGGCGGGCGATACGACACCCCCAGCAAACCCCGCTATGCCCCAACAAGAAGGCAGCGTTGTGCCTGGCGTCGTGCCCACTGGTGTTGATTTCGGCATCGTTGGCGGCTATCGCTATATGCGCGTCACGGGCTCGGATGTACCCGTCCATGCGGCCCCCAGCGAGCGCTCGCGCGTATTGCGGCGCTACGAGGGTGGTTATGATTTCGTGACCCCGCGCGGCGAAGCAGGCGATTGGACAGAGATTAACCCTGGTGAATGGGTGCAAACCCGCTTTTTGACAGAAGTTTATGCGTCATACTTTACCGGCGCGGTTATCGAGAGCGAACCTAACGTCCCCTGGGGTTGGGTTTTGGTCTCGCACCATGCTAGCGCATCCCCCGGCGGGCCAGAAGTTCTGGAAGATTCGTATCGCGTTCAAAAATACCAGATGACGAATTTCTTCGAAACAGCCGTGGTGGATGGTTGGCGCTGGTATAACATCGGCGATGGTCGTTGGGTGCGCCAAACCATGGTCAGCAAGGTGCAGCGCGTAGCCAACCCCGGCCTGAGCGGGCGCTGGGTAGCTATTGATCTTTACGAGCAAAATCTGGTGGCTTACGAAGGCGACCGCATGGTATTCGCCACGCTCGTAGCGTCTGGGCGCCCCGGAAACGACACCAACACAGGCGTATTCAACATCTGGGCCAGCAACCGTATGCAGGTTATGGACGGCGAGCGCGGCGGCTTTGGTGATTATCGCCTGGAAAATGTGCCGTATGCGATGTACTTTGATGGCGACATTAGCCTGCATGGCACCTACTGGCATAACGGTTTTGGGTATCGCCAGAGCCGAGGCTGCGTCAACGTGACGATTAGTGACGCGCGGTGGCTCTATGAATGGCTACCGTCCGATGCTGGCGTATACGTTTACTACAGCCAGTCCTATTGAGCCATCATCGCCCGATAGGCGTCTACCGTCTGTTGGGCGATTTGCTCTTGCGTAAACATCCCCAACGCGCGTAAGCGCCCTTGTTGTGCTATGGCTGCGCGCTCGTGGGGATGCTCCCCAGCCCAGCGCAACCGCTCACCCAGCGCCGCCACATCGTTTTCAGGAAAAACAAGCCCCGCATCGCCGATAACATCTGGAATCGCGCCGCTATTTGAACCCACGACCAGGACTTCGCTAGCCATCGCTTCTATGATGACCCGGCCAAATTGTTCTTTCCAATTTGGCATCGTGCGCGAGGGGATCACCAAAACATCCAAGTTGCGAAAATGATCGGGCATATCCAAAGACGCCACTTGGCCATGGAAGGTTACACGCGGCGCAATCCCCAAACGTGAGGCTTGTGCACGCAGGTCTTTTTCTGTGGGCCCACCGCCAACGATGTGTAGTTCCCAGGGCGCGTCCCAATCTGCCAGAGCCGCTTGCAAGAGGTCTACACCTTTTTCGTGCACCAGACGCCCCACATAGCCAATCCGCAGACGATCAGCCGGGCGCGTCTCGGGGGGGGTAAAGCGCGCGACATCCACTCCAAATTGGGGTACTACGCTCAACGGCCCGGCATAGCCCTTCGCACGCCAGACTGCGGCGGCGCTTTCCGTCCCCATCAGGGCATAATCCACTTGGCGCAAGACCCAGCGTTCTCCCCATGCAAACGGCGGAGGATACCGTCGCAGGATATTCTGCCAGGAGAAAAATAAGGACTTGGCGCCCATGTGGCGCGCTGCGCGCAGGGCGAGCCAAGTCGCCAGGTTATACGGTTCTTCATCCAGGTGGACAATATCGGGCTGGAAATCTTGTAAATCGGCAGCAAAACGCGGGTAAAAATGTAAATGGAAATTGCCATTCAGCCGGATAGGCGTCACCTCTAGGTCGTAGCCGTCCGTATGCGCGCGTTCGAGGTGGGTCACGCCGCGTTCGTCTTGCCAACTGGGTGGCACCAGCACACGCAAGGCATCCACGCTCGGTTGAGCAGCGATAGCCTCTAGTTTACGCTGGTAAATCCCCACTAAACACGCTTTACTGAGCATTAATACGCGCACGGGCATGTCCCTTCTTGTGGTTTGGCCAGTTTCTCTTGACTGCGGACAAAGTGCCCCGCCCGTGATATAATGCCCGCGCGAGACAACTACGGAGTCTAGCCGATGCCACGCATCATGATAAGCATGAGTTTGTTGGTTTTATTTCTAGGGATGTGGACGGTAGCCTGGGCACAAGAAGCCAACGGATCAATCTGTGTATTGGCTTATGAGGACACCAACGCGAATGGGCAACGCGATACGGGCGAGGGCCCGCTGCCCGGCATTCCGGTCTACATTACCATGGGCGACGGGATAAATATCCGCTCGCACATTACCACCACCCAGGATGCGCCCCATTGCTTTGTAGGACTCCCCGCCGGGAGTTATGGTATTCGCTTTGCCGATAGCCCGAATCACCAACCAACGACCGAACAAAGCGCAAATATTGAGTTGACTGGTCAGCGGGTCAGCGCGCAATTTGGCGC
Organism: Anaerolineae bacterium; assembly: GCA_034437075.1. Taxonomy (GTDB): domain Bacteria; phylum Chloroflexota; class Anaerolineae; order Aggregatilineales; family J027; genus DAOTVD01. The sequence continues at coordinate 9,462 of DAOTVD010000355.1, read as the reverse complement.
CCTTAGCGCGGAAGTCTGGCCAGAGGACGACGCAACAACAGCCGCCGTGGACGCAACATCCGAGGAGCAACTGAGCACAGTAAACCGCTTGCTTTTGGCGGGCCTAGGCACGATTGTAATCGTATTGTTGCTGCTTGGGATTGGCGCCGTCATCTTGAGTATCTTGATGTAACCGGGCTAAAATTGTTCGCGCAGCACAGCGCTCAGGTAACCTGTATTTGCGCCGTAGCGCCGCAAGAGCGCGCGGCCCTCGTCATCTTCCACCAAGGCCAACAGCAGATGATCGGTGCCGGTATAATGCGTGCCGAAGGACTCTGCCAGATCAACCGAGCGGGCTAAAATTTCATCAAAGGCCGTCATGGCCAGCGCGGCATCAATGTGAAGTTGCTCTAAGTCGGCTTGCAGCTGGTGGGCCTGTAAGCCAGCCTGCACGAGCACATGGGCGACCATACTGCGTTTTTCCCGCCAGAGCACCAAAAGCAAATGCTCTAGGCTAGCGGTGGGGTGTTCATAGGTGCGCGCTAGGCTATTGGTGGCATTCAGCACCCGCCGCGATAGCTCGCTGAGCCGCGCCGAACGCCGAATGGCTTCGTAGGTGCTTTCATAAGCGCCCTCGCTCAGCAGACGGCGCACACGTTGCCGAATCTGATGGGTGCTGATGCCGAGTTCTAGCAATAGGGCCGAAAGTTGCCCGGTGCCAGCGCGCACTAAACCCAGCAAAATATGTTCTGTGCCGATATAATGCTGGCCTAGCCAATTAGATTCATCTACCGCATACAGTAGCACCGATTGCAACGTATCGGAATAGGGCATCGGGTCGGGGACATACACGACTTCGGGATGTAACCGCCGAACGGTTTCTTCTGCTCGTGCGCGAGAAATGTCGCCCTCTGCCAACACACGATAGCCTAAACTCCCTTCGGTATGCCAGATGCCCAATAAAACATGGTCTGTGTCCACAGCGGCATGTTGAAATTCTTGCGCCAACAACCGCGCACGGACCAACGAACGCCGGGCATGTTGGCTATATCGTCTATCGTGAAGTGTCATGGCGGTTCCTTAGCGCGCACATTATCCGGCCTTATTATAGCAACGGCAGGCGAGTTAAGCATTCGGTATAATCTGCCGCCATGGATACACAGCATATCATCATTAACGCGCATTTGCTCTCTGGCCAGGCGGGGTACCGTAGCGCGGGTATTCACGGCTATATTTACCATCTGTTGGCCCATTTACCCGAGGCTGCGCCAGATTGGCGCTTTACGGCCCTGGTCGGCGATGGGCATCCGCCACAAGTGCCTGGGCTGAAAACACATCGCACGCGCTGGGCGGCGCGCAGCCCGCTCTATCGTATCGCCTGGGAACAAGGTATGATGCCGCGCCAAGTTCATCATCTAGAGGCGAATCTGGTACACGGCACGGCGTTCGTTAACCCGCTGCGCTTACCTGTGCCCGGCGTGATAACCGTACACGATCTGAGCTTTCTACGTTTTCCGCAGGCCCTTGGCCGCGCGCGCCGGACGTATCTGCAACAGTTTACCCGGCGTAGTTGCGAGCAAGCCGCGCATATCATCGCGGTCTCGGCCAGTACCGCGCGAGATGTCCAGCAATTGTTAGGTATTCCTGAAGAAAAAATCAGCATTGTTGTGCACGGTCGGGGGGAAGAATTTCGGCCATTGCCGGAGGCCGACATTGCCGCTTTTCGCGAACGCCCCGATGTGCCAGCCCGTTTTATTTTACACGTGGGCACCCTAGAACCGCGTAAGAACTTGCCGCTGTTGCTGCGCGCCTACGCCGGATTACCGACTGCACTACGCCAAGATGTGCACCTAGTGCTCATCGGAGGCCGAGGTTGGGATTATGCGCCGATCTTTCAAACGATTGAACAACACGACCTGTCCGAATATGTCCATCTAGCGGGGTATGTCCCCACACAAGAACTGCCATTTTGGTATAATGCAGCGGATATATTGGTTTTTCCTTCGGTGTACGAAGGGTGGGGTTTTCCTATTGTGGAGGCCATGGCGTGCGGATGCCCTATCGTGATTTCGAACAGTTCATCTCTGCCCGAAGCCGCCGGGGCTGTTGGGCTACACATCGCGCCGGATGATGAAATCGCCTGGCGCGATGCCCTGGAACATGCCTTGACGGATACAGCCTGGCAAGCAGGCTGTCGCCAAGCGGGCATCGTACGGGCGGCGTCATTTAGCTGGGCGCGCACCGCCCAAGAGACCATTGCCGTATATCGGCACGCGATAAAACAATAGACTTGACGTATGAGTAGGAACCAAAAAATCGTATGCGCAATTTCCCGTGGATGCCCTGGCATCTGATGCTCATCGACAGCCTATTGATTGGCATGAGCTTCGTATTAGCTTATATCTTGCGCTACGAATTCGAATTTATCCGCCCAGTGGATGAGGCCAACTACGCGCCGTTTGGGCCGTTTATCCCGTATACGCTGATTTTTATCGTCTGGGTGATTGCAGCCAAACAAGGCGCGGGCCTGTACCAAATCGTTCGTGATCGCACCTTGGTCAACGAAGCATTCCAGACGATCAATGCCGCTAGTAACGCAGCGATCATCATTATGGCGCTCAGTTTTCTGCTGCGCCCGCTTGTGTTCTCGCGCTTGTTGATCGTCCAGGCCGCGATTATCAGCGTCATCCTTCTGTTTATATGGCGGCTCGTGTTGCGCGCGTTGCGGAATCGGCGCTATGCGCAGGGCCTAGATGTGGAAAACGTGCTGCTTGTAGGGATCGATGAAATGGGGCGCGGCGTTATGCGCGCGATTGTCGCACGGCCCGACCTGGGTTATCGCTTGGTCGGGTTCGTGGATGACCACCCCGAACGCCAAAAGGCTATTGGCCGTGTGCCCGCGTTAGGCGCCATCAGTGACATTGAGCGCATCATCGCCGAACATCAAGTCGATCTCGTGATTATCACGTTGCCGTGGTTGGCCCAGCGCCGGGTTATCGAGATGATCGACGCCACCGACGGCGTCGATGTGCGTGTCGTGCCGGATGTCTACCAGTTCAATATGTCGCAAGTGCGCGTCGAGATGTTAGGCGGGGTGCCGCTGTTGGGCATTGGCCACGAGATTCAATTTCACCGCAGCAGCCTTTTGGCCAAGCGGATCATGGATGTGGTGCTGACGCTCATGTTGATGCCCTTGATTTTGCCGATTATGGCCTTAACGGCGCTGGCCATACGCTTGGAGTCGCCGGGGCCGGTGTTGTTTTACCAAACGCGATTGGGGTTCCAGGGCAAGCCTTTTCGGATGGTCAAATTTCGCTCGATGGTCGTCGATGCCGAAGCCCAACAAGACCGCATCGTGGAACGCACGGCGGATGATCCCGAAGGCAAATATACCCGCCAAGCAGAAGACCCGCGTATTACGCGCGTCGGGCATTTTATCCGGCGTACTAGCATCGATGAATTGCCGCAATTGTTTAACGTCTTGCGCGGCGAGATGAGCCTGGTCGGCCCGCGCCCGCCGATCCCGGAAGAAGTAGCACTCTATAAAGATTGGCATCGACAACGGCTGATGACCCGCCCCGGCATGACCGGGCTTTGGCAGGTTTCTGGACGGAGTGATATTCCGTTCGAAGAAAAAGCACTACTCGATATTTACTATATCGAAAATTGGTCACTAGCGTTTGACTTGCAAATCTTATTGCAGACCGCGCCACAAGTCTTGTTCAGCCGAGGTGCCTATTAGGCCCTAAAATGAACTGGTAGGCACAAGTTCCTGGATAAATTCTTCGTTCGACATCGTGCGCCGCATATTGTTGATGAGGTCTTCGGTCGCTTGCAAATCATCTTCTTCGGAGGCTGAGCGCATATCCAGCATCCGGCGCAAGAGCCACACACGCTGGGTGAGGTCTGGCCCCAGAAGCAATTCTTCGCGCCGCGTGGAGGATTGCCGCACATCGAAAGCCGGGAAGATGCGCCGCTCTTGCAATTCGCGCGAGAGATGCAACTCCATGTTGCCTGTCCCCTTGAATTCTTCGTAGATGACATCATCCATGCGGCTACCCGTGCGCACCAGGCACGTAGCAACAATCGTCAAACTGCCGCCTTGCTCCACATTCCGCGCCGCGCCGAAGAAACGTTTGGGCGGATACAACGCGGAGGGATCAATGCCGCCAGTCAGTGTACGCCCGCTTTGGGGCACGGTCAGGTTATACGCGCGGGCTAGGCGGGTAATGCTATCCAGCAGGATGACGACATCGCGCCCACTTTCCACGATCCGCTTGGCGCGGGCCAGGGCCATTTCAGCAACGCGCACATGGCTTGTGGCGGCGTCGTCAAAGGTGCTGCTGATCACTTCCGCATCCACTGACCGATCCATATCAGTCACTTCTTCGGGGCGCTCGCCAATGAGCACCACCATCAGATGCACATTCGGATAATTATTGCTGATGGCGTTAGCAATATCTTTCATGACCGTCGTTTTACCAGCCTTGGGCGGGCTGACAATCAAGCCGCGTTGACCTTTGCCAATGGGCGCAATGAGGTTCAGCAGACGAGTAGAGACGACATGCCCGGAGGTTTCCAAGTCAAACCGTTCTTCGGGAAAGATCGGCGTCAGGCGCTCGAAGAACGGACGGTTGCGCAGTTGCTCAGGCGCCATGCCATTTGCAGCTTCGACGCGCAACAGACCCCAATATTTTTCGGAGTCTTTCGGCGGGCGCACCTGGCCGATCACAAGATCGCCTGTGCGCAGGTCAAAGCGCCGGATTTGCGTTTGGCTGACGTAAATGTCATCCGAACTGGGCATGAAGTTCTCCGACGCACGCAGAAAACCGATGCCGTCATCAATGACTTCTAGCACGCCACCACGCAACTGGTGCCCGTGTTTCTCGGCTTTTTCGCGCAGCAAACGCAAGATGAGGTCGCTTTTCTTCAGGCGGCTGAAGTTGTCGATACCCGACTCGCGGGCAACACCACGCAATTCATCGAGCGTCATATTTTCTAGTTGTGAAATATCAAGATTCATACGGGTAGTCCCTAGTAGAAAGAGATGATCGAAAACCGTTTGTATGGGGTGACGGGTCGGGGGACATTGCCCCACATTCAACGCCCTGAATGGGTCGCTGGTTACCAGATTGATCCTACGTATTGTTTTGGTACGAAGGGGTTTAGTTATTCTCATTTTATTTTACACGTAAACCCCCGACATTACCAGATTTTATGCTGTAGTGGTTTTACCCTCTCGGCGCGGGATATACGCTTCCAGCCAAGCTTGGTCATATTCTTGGATGAACTGTTCGGCCTTTTTCACCAGGCGAGTATCCCCCACAAAGAAGGGCGTGCGTTGGTGTAGGTTATGGGGCACAAGGTCCAAAATATTCCCGGCACCATCGGAGCCATACCCCCCAGCGTGATGCGCCAAAAAGGCCAATGGCGCTGTTTCATACAGCAAACGCAATTTACCATCGGGTTGGGAAGGGGCATGCAGATTGCCTGGGTACAGGTAGACACCACCTTTGAGCAGATTACGGTGAAAGTCGGGCACTAGCGAACCGCTATAGCGCAAGGAGAGCGACGGATCACCCTTTTTACCGCCGCGTTCGCGCAGCCAACGCACGTAGCGCTGTACACCCGGCGTCCAATAATCCATATAGCTATGGTTGACGCTGTAGTACCGGGGTTTGTCTGGAATACGGATGTCTGGATGGCTGAGCAAAAACTCACCTAATGACGGATCGAGCGTAAAGCCATGCACACCATGCCCCGCCGAATAGACCATCATCGTGCTAGAGCCGTATACCACATACCCCGCCGCGATGAGTTGATTGCCCGCTTGCAAAACATCCTCTAGCGAGCCGCGCGGGGTGTCGGATACTTTGCGGAAAATACTAAAGATCGTGCCAACACTCACGTTGACATCGATATTGCTAGAACCATCCAGCGGGTCAAAGACCAATACATAATTGCCGACTTCGTATTTTTCAGGAATGGGCAAAATATCGTCATGTTCTTCGGAGGCCATCACGCAGACACGCCCTGTATGGTCGTTGATACGGTAGATGGTGTCGTGAGCGAAGACATCCAGCTTTTGTTGTTGGTCGCCCGTGGGGTTGGTTTCTTGGCCTTCGACAGCCCCCAAGATGTCGTTCCCCAGGCCCGCGCGGGTCGTCTCGCGCGCGATGATTTTGGCGGCTAGCGCCAAATCGTACAGCAAACTGGTGAATGTGCCGGTTGCCTCGGGATGCAAGCGCTCTTGTTCCAAAATGAAGCGCTCGATGGTCATTAACCTTACCATGTGTTTATTCCTTTTTTCAAATTATTTTCCAGCGCTGGGCTGTAAAAAATTACTTAACGATCTGTGGGAGGTGCCACCAGACCAAAGCGGCGTTGGCGTTGGCTATAATTCTGAAGGGCTTTCAAGAGTTCATCCCGGTCAAAGTCGGGCCAGTAGGTGGGCGTCACGTAATATTCCGCATAGGCGCCCTGCCAGATCAAAAAATTGCTGACGCGCATTTCACCACTGGTACGCACCACCATATCGGGGTCTGGTTGGCCAGCCGTAGACATAAAATAGGTTAACAAGGTCTCATCAATTTGATCGACAGGGATGCCCTCGGCGACGATACGCTGCACGGCCTGTACGATCTCAACTCGCCCGCCATAGTTAAACGCGACATTGAGGATTAAACGGTCGTTATAGCGTGTTCGTTCGATGGCCTCGCGCACCTTCTGCTGTAGCTTGGGCGAAAGCGCTTCGAGGTTGCCGATATGCCGCAACTGCACGCCGTTGGCATGCAGCGAATCTAGCTCGCGCTCGATGACGTTTTCCAAAATATTCATCAAAAACGCGACTTCTGCCGACGGGCGACCCCAGTTTTCAGTTGAAAAGGCGTACACCGTCAGAATTTTGATGCCAAACTCGGTGCAGGCGCGCAAGGTACGACGCAAGTTTTCGGTACCGGCGCGGTGTCCTTCATGGCGCGGTTTACCACGGGACTGCGCCCAGCGACCATTACCATCCATAATGATCGCCAGGTGATGTGGGACACGCTGAGGCCAGTCTTGCATATCAGAAATCCATGATTTCTTTCTCTTTTTGCTTGCTCGCCTCTTCTACCTTTTCGATATACTTATCGGTGAGCTTCTGGACATCATCTTGCCCGGCATGGGACTCGTCTTCGGTGAATTCTTTTTCTTTTTCGAACTCGCGAATCGTGTCGATGGCACTGCGCCGGATGTTGCGCACCGAGACGCGCGCTTCCTCGATGCGTTTATGCACCTGTTTGACGATCTCTTTGCGGCGTTCTTGTGTTAAGGGCGGGATGTTCAGCCGGATAATCTGCCCATCGTTGTTGGGCGACAAGCCAATGTCTGACGCCTGAATTGCCCGTTCGATATTCGCCAAGGTGCTCTGGTCGTAGGGGCGAATGGCAATCGTATGGGCATCCGGTACGCTGATATTAGCCAATTGGTTGAGGGGCGTAGGGGTGCCATAATATTCAATCGGCATTTTTTCGACCAGTCCAGGCGATGCGCGCCCTGTGCGAATCTTGGATAGGTCTTCCTCCAACACATGGAGGGTAGATTTCATTTTTGATTCCGCCTCGGAAAGTATATCTCTGATCATAATTTTTTCGACCTCGCGTAAACGGAGAACCAAGTGAAGATTGTCGCGTATTCGCGGGGGGTTGTCAAACCCGATACTGAATCAGCGCCTCTATCGCCGCATCGTATTCTGCTCGGACGACTGGCCAATCATACGCAGCAGCGACTTCCCACAAGCCAGGCCGAACCGCCGTCTGCGGATTGAGGGCCAGGTCGCGCAAGCGCGCGATGAGGGCTTCGCGCGTGCCGTCGTACAACAAATCTTGCGCCTGCGGTGGCAGCATTACCGGAAAGCTGCCCCGCCTGGGCAACACCGGCAAACACCCCACATAGATGGCTTCTAGCATACTGACGCCTAGCGGTTCATTTAACGAACAAGCGACCATGACATCGGCTTGGCGCAGGGCCTCGGCATAGGCCTCCCCTTTTAGCATGCCATGCGCGACGACACGCTCGCCAAGCAATGTGATTAGCTCATCGCGTAATGTTTCGTTATTCCAAGGGTTGCCCGCCAAGATCACCCGAAAGGGGATGTCTTCGGCATGGAGTTGGCGCAAAGCAGCGGCAAAATCGTGCACACCTTTTTCGTAGGCCCAGCGATGGCTCCACAAAAACGTGAGCGGGCCATTCGGCGGGCGCCGTGGCGGGGGTGGGCCAAAGCGCTCGCTGAGCCGAATACCCCGGCGCAAAACCCCCGTGCGGGCCTGTACGCGCTCAACCCAATCCGCCGTGTAATCGTGTTCGGCCACGAAGCGTTGTAAAGCGTTCAAAAAATCCTGTTCCAGGTACTGGCCATTAAAAAATATCCGATCGGCCACATACGCGGATAGGGCTTGCACGACGGCGCCATCCTGCCAGGTGTTCCCCTCCCCCTCAGCAGGGTAATCAAGCTGGTTTTCCTGGATGTAGAGCGCCACGGGTATGTTCATCAAATGCGGGCGGGTTGCGGCTAGGAATAACACCGCATTGGCCATGCCATTGATGAGCAGCACATCGGGCCGGGGCAATGTCTCTCGGTGCTGGTTAAACTGGGCGGCCAAGTGCAAGGCACCGCTATGCAACCGCCAGCGCCAATCGCCGCCCGGCATCGTCAGTAAGGTGAAATCGTGTGCCGAATGCGCGACAAAGCCATCAATCCAGTCTCTATGAGCGCCCTGGTAATGGCTCTCGACATATAAAATACGGGCCATCAGGCTTGCAGGTAAATCCCGCCGTACCATGCTTGCGCCTGCCCGGGTTGGGGTGCGACATCAATATCTACAAAGAGGCCGCCTACAGGCACAGCATCCGCCATGGATAGCATCTGGATGGCCTCCACGCGCACACGCACTTTATTCACGGTTCCTGATGGGGCTAACGTGGTGCTGACGGGCTCCGGCACTGCCCCAGGCGCAAGCTTCAAGGTCAATTCAGGGTCGGCGATTTGCCCATCGCTGGTAGAAAGGCGCAAGATCAAACTACTTTCCTCATCCAATTGGGGTGGGCTCGCCAGGCCAAACTGAAGCATACTCTGCGCTGGGGGAATAGGCGCTGTGCCAACGATAACCAATTCAGCGGTTGCCGTATCCGTCCCGGAATCTTCAGCCATGTCCGTGCCACCTTCGGCATCTAACTCGGCTAGTTCTTCGACCGCCCGCGCGCCTTTGTCGGTGAGAAAATAGATATAGTTCTCATCCATGCTCATATAGCCCTTGGTCACAAGCGGGCGAATCGACTTGCGAATGCTGCGCTCGCTCTTGCCTGTGCCCTCGACCATGGCACCGATTTCAGCAGCGGTAATGCCCTGCTGCCCCATATAGCGCAAAACATCTAAGGCACCCGGTGGCATTCGTAAAAGTTTTGGTGGTAACTCCATCGCGCTATTATCTTTCATCTTAGGAT
>DAOTVD010000354.1:0-2228 GCA_034437075.1 Anaerolineae bacterium | reverse complement strand
GAAAGACTATTTCGGGGGGGGATAGCTTTACCGATTGGCTGACGAGGGGGCGTGGGGTGTTTCATGCCCCCTCGCAATAGCCCGCGATGACCTCGGCAGGGGTCATAACGCACGAAAGGTATAGCGCACGTCGCTAAATCCGATGTCTGGCGTATAGCTCGATCCAATGCAAGGTCATAACGCACGAAAGGTATAGCGCACGTCGCTAACCGCGCCGTTGGGGTCGCGCAGCGCCAGGTGATAGCGGCCATCTTCTTGATAGTGCAACACCACCGCCCAGCCATCATCGGCGGCAAATAGTTGGTCTTCTGGGGGCAACGCATCTGGGCGGAAACCAGCCACAAATACACCCTGCCCGTCTGCATAGCGGTACACATGCCATTCCCCATCGCGTTGGTCGAAGACCACAAAGCTTGGGTTATCAAAGATTTCGCGAGGCGCGGTCAGGTCAGCGGATATCCAGGCCAGGGCTTCTTCAGCGATGACCTGATGCCCACGTTCATTGTAATGCGCATCACATAAATAGCGCACATCCTTACCCTGGGCCACGACGGTCAAGAGCGGATCGCGCACATTGACGAACGGCACATTAATCTGGCCCAGGAACTGCCCCAGGGCGCTTGGCATCCCCACCGAGCGGGTGTCGTCCAGAATAACCAACTGCGCGTTATCTTGGGCGGTGGCCTCATGCAAGCGTCGAATGAGGCCAAAATTGACGGCGCGATGGGCCTCGCTGCGTTGGAACGCTGCCCAGCGATTGGGCGGTTGGTAGCCAAACCAGTGCTGCATTTGGGCCAACCATAGCGTATCGAGCCGGTGCGATAAAAAACGGATGAACATGGATTGATCGCGCAGATGCGCGTAGGGCGCCTCGGCAAACGCATACGAGAGGCCGAAAGCCAAATTCGGATGATAAGCGCCTATCTCTTGGGGGAGCGGGTCACCTTGTGGGTCAAAGCGAGGCGCAATGGCCGCGCGAATCTCAGCCACGCCGCGCGGGGGCTGAATATGCAACGACCCGGCTTCCGTTAAAGCGAAACGCGGCACCAGACCCTCATAATCGGTGAACAAATACTGCACTGACGTGTTGTTCAAGGTGCGGTCCATCAGATATTCCGAAACCAGCAGAAACACGTAATCCGGTTGGTAATGCCGCGCGATTTCTCGGTAGAGCAAGTAAGCCTGGCCCGTGCTATAGCTATTGACCCCAAAATTGAGCACTTCAAAGCGCGGATTACCTGGTAAGTCCTGCCGGGCGTTCAATTCACGTTCTAACACATGCGAGGCACGCGCGGCATAAGGCACTTGTAACCCCTGCACAAACGAATCGCCCAGCATGACGATACGCAGTGTATCAGCCGGTTTGGCCCGCGTATGGTCGCGGTCAAACATACCATGTTGATTCGTGGTGACATCCACGCGAAAATCACGGCAGGTCGCATCTTCCCAGGTGTGTTCAAAGGCTGTATTGCGGGCTAAGGTCCACCCCAAGCGCGGATGTGGATAGTTGGTTTGATAGGTCATGACGGGGTCGGCGCGCACATAGAGTTGGGCCGCCACTTCTAACACACCCACAAAAAAGACCACGCTCGCGGTCGCTAGCAGCAGGCGGGCCCCCAGAGCGGGTGAGAGCGCCAACACGTAGAGCGGCACCATACTAACAATGCCCCCTATCCAGAAAAGGGCGGGTTCACTCGCTTGCATCCCCAGCACCACGAAGCCATTGATGAGCGCGATAATCGCCACGCCCAAAGCCGCTAGGCCCAACAGCCAGCGCCCAGCGGGGGTTTGGGCTCGGGCGTGTAAGATTCGCCAACCTCGGGATGAAGTCGCCAGGAGGACGCTGAGCAGCGCGAAACTCCCCACGCCGCCCCAAACGAGCGCCATGGCGCTTAAAAATGCGCTAAAGTCTGGGGGTAGCTCAGTACGTAAGCCATAGTGGCCGTAAGCACTGCGCCAACTTATCAGGCTCAGTAGTGTCCCCAAAACCCATAAGGCCCGGCGTTGAATATGTTGGGTATCCATTGTGGATTGTGCTCCTGGTGATTAGGGGTTTCTTCGCTAGGCTCAGGGCCCGCAAGCGCTTATTGAGATCAATTTGCAGACGGCTAGGTTACCATTCGTCATTCTGGCGGGTCAAGGCTAAGGCGCTAGCGCCCCCAGGGCGGCGGGGGGGCGAACGACGGTGATTTAGTCGTCTGGCCCATGTCATAACGGGCCATGCGCAT
>DAOTVD010000353.1:0-4120 GCA_034437075.1 Anaerolineae bacterium | reverse complement strand
ACGGTATACCACCAGGGCCATACGGCCATTAATCGTTTTTTGCACCCGGATGACGACGCCCACATGCGCGCGATGTGGCTGCGCCTGGACCGGGGTGAGATCGCCGATTTTGACGAGGAATACCGCATCATCCGCGTGGATGGCCAAATTTTATGGATCCGCGACCGCAATTATCCGATTTATGACGACCACGGTCAGCTTTACCGGCGGGTGTCCATCGTGGAAGACATCACCGAGCGCAAAGCCGCCATTGCCGCCCGGCGCGAAACCGAAGCCTTACAACAAGCCTTGCAGCGCGAAAAAGAACTGCGCCAGATGAAATCGCGCTTTTTTTCGATGGTCACGCACGATTTCCGCAATCCGCTTTCCGCCATTCAGATGTCCGTGGAAATGCTGCGCGATTATGCCGACCGCCTGAGCCCCGAACGCCGCCAGCAAAAGCTCGATAACATCAGTTTATACATTCGGCGCCTGGATGATCTGCTGGAAGATGTGCTGATGCTCAGCCGTGTAGAGGCCATCAGCGAAGATTACCAACCCCAGTTGGGGAGTCTGCGCGACTTTGTATCGGAAATTTGCGCCGAAGTTCGCGAGTCATACGGCAATGGCCACACAATCGAATGCCGCGTCGCGCAACCCGATCTTGTCATTCCCTTCGATGCGCATCTGCTGCGCCGCGCCCTGCTGAATCTGCTGAGCAACGCGGTGAAGTATTCCCCGCCCGGCACGACGGTCGTCTGCGAAGCCAGCCGCCAAGACTACGCAGGTATCGTCCGCGTGATTGACCAGGGCATTGGCATCCCACCCGAAGAACAGCCGTTTTTGTTCGAGCCCTTCCACCGGGCCAGCAACGTAGGGGCCGTTTCCGGCACGGGGCTGGGGCTGGCCATCGTCAAACAGGTGATAGAATTGCACCGAGGCGAGATCAGCGTCCACAGCATCCCCGAACAAGGCTCGACCTTCGAAGTCCGGTTGCCGCTTCATATAGCCCGCGAGGGCTGAGGCGCGCCATCTTCGCGTAACGCGGTTTCTAACCCCGGCGCGAACAACATCCCCCGAAAAATGATTCCGACCCCCACTCCCAAGAAAATGCCGAGCGCCACCTGAAAAAACGTGTTCATCACCGTGGCCGTATGGGCGACCGTGCTCGTCGCGCCAATGATGCCCGTCAGCAAAGCCGTCAGGCTGAGCTCGCGCGCGCCCGCGCCGCCGGGCATGGCCGAAAGTGCCGCCACGATGACCGTAAAACCCAGCGCGAAGCTAGCTTGCAGCAGCAACAGTCCCTCATCCGCCACGCCCAAGCCGCGCAGCATGATGTACAACGCCAGGCAATCTGTGCCATAGGCCACCACGCCGAAGCCCACCGTCAACGAGAGCCGCCGCCAGCGCAAAAGCTGATAGCTGCTCAGGTAAAATTCACGCAGCCAGGGCTCGGCTCGCCCCAGCACCGGCACCCGCGCCAGAATGTCCAAAATCCCCAGCGACAACACGCGAAATCGCACCACGCCTAGCCCGGCGGCCATCGCCGCCACGGTGAACAAGATCACGCCGCGTATGGTCGCCGCGTCCACCCCCTGCACATCCTGGATGACCGCGCCGCCACCCAACACCACCGCCCCGCCGATAATCAGCAAAACGGCGATACCATCCACGATCCGTTCGGTGAGCACCACCGGTGCCGTCCGCGCGATGGGCACATCGGTCAGGTTTTTGACGATGGCCGACTTCAACAACTCACCCACTTTGCCCGGGCTGATGGCCATCGGAAAGCCCAGCACGAAAATGGCGATGCTATCCCGCAGGCGCAAGGTCGGGGGGGCGGGGCCGCTCGGGACACCCGGACGCACGCGCACGCCCACAATCCCCAGCAGATAATGCCATTGGGCATAGCGGCTGGTGTAATTCACGAGCTTGAGCGCCAACAGCGGCCCGAACAACCACAACGGAAAATCGGCCAGCGCGTCCAGCATGGCGCGCACATCCGCCAGCGCCAGCAGCACCACAAAGACGGCGAAAGCCAGCGCCGCCCCCTGCAAGATTCGATTACGATAGTGTTTCAGCATAAGGCTGCCAGTGTAGACCACCCGCGCCCGCCCGGCAAGCGCCGAAATCGGCCCGCCTATACACCGACTAGCCCAGGTCGTGGCTTGTTTCCCGCGCGAAAGCCCCTAGAATACACCCTATGATAAGGTCTGAATCCCCTTCCCCCCTGTTGCCGCCCGGCTGGCGGAGTATCCTGCTGGTGTGGCTGGCGTGGTATATCGCGCTGATGGGCTTTCAACAACTCAACTGGGCGCGCTTTACCATCGAACGCCCGGACGACGGCTATGCCTGGACGCGCGCCCTCACGGGCGGGGCGTATGACGGCCCCGAAACGGGCGCTTGGTTCTACGCCCGCTGGGATAGCTATCGCTTTGTGCGCATCGCCCAAGAAGGCTATAGCGACCCGATTTTGGCGACCTTTTTCCCCGGCTATTCGCTGTTGATGCGCGCCGTGGATGGCGTCGTGCTGGCACCAATGATGGACGAAGACGCCGCCGCGAGCCGCATGGCCTTGGCCGGAATCATCGTCAGCGGCATCACATCCGGCATTGCGGCCCTGGGGATGTACAGCTTGGCGTATGCGCGCCTGGGCGGCTCGGCGGACGCAACCCGCGCGGCCTTTTATATGCTCATCTTCCCGACAGCCCTGTTTATGGTGCAGCTATATACGGAATCGCCCTATCTGGCCTGGTCGTTGTGGGGGTTGGTTTTCGCCTATCGTCAGCAATGGGCCGTTGCGGGGATACTCTGCGCGGTGGCGGCCCTCACGCGCCCGACCGGCATGTTCTTGTTTATTCCCTTGGGCGCTATCTGGTTGAATGAATGGTGGATCGGGAATCGCCCGCCGCGCTGGGCCTTGGCCTTCGTGCTGGCGCCGCTGGTCGTCTTCTGGAGCTTCAACCAATGGCTGGCGGCTAATGGCCTGGATACTTTCGAAGCCCAGCAAGACTTCGGGCGCTATTTTCTGCATCCGTATATGTTGCTGGCCTTCGCGCAGCAAATCGGCTGGATGACCGTCTCGGCGGAAGGCTTCGCGCAGATTGGGCTAGACATCATGTTTACGCTTTTCGCGACCGGGATGTGCTTGGCGGAATGGAAGCGGCACCCCGGCCTGGCGCTGTATGGCCTGGCCGCGACCTGGGTTAGCCTCTCTACCGGGCAACTCGTCAGCCAGAATCGCTATGTGCTGGTCGTCATCCCGATTTTCTTTGTGCTGGCGCGCTGGGGACGTTGGCCTAGCTTCGACCGCGCCTGGACGGTGCTGAGCTTGCTGCTGTTGGCGCTGTATCTCATCCAGTTTACCCAGGGCCTCTGGACGGGCTAGCAATCATGGGGCAAGGCTTCGTCGTCGTGTTGTTTATGGTTGGGTTGGCGCTGGTGCCAACCGTCATGGCCTATAAAGATTGGCGCGATTGGTATTGGCTGTATCGCTATGGGGCGGTCACGGCGGCGGAAATCCAGCACCGTTGGGTCGGGCGGTTGGGGACGCTGCCGCATTATTACGTCATCTACCTGATTGACGGCGAAACGCCCGACGGCGAATACTTCGTGCATACCCGCTTCACAGAGATCAGCCGCGAAGCCTACCACGCGCTGGATGCGGGCGAGCCACTATACGTGCGGTATAGCACGCTGCGGCCTTTCATCCATCGCCCAGTGGGGCAACCGCCCCAGGTGGCCCGCTGGAGCGCCATCACGCTCTTTGCCTGGGCCGTGGCCCTCTTTTTTGTGTATCTGTGGCTGGTGTGAGTGGGCTTACTCCTCCCCGCCCAGCAGCGCATCACGTAGTTGGCGGCGGGTACGTTGGGTGCGGCGGTCGGTCATGTTTCTGGACACTTGTCCACTATTAAACGAGCGACTACTCCATTTTATCTATAATGCGCGTAAGGGTGCAGGCCCTAATTAAAACCAGCCCCCGAATCGATCATGTAAAAAATGGAGGAACCAAACCCGATCATGAACGACACGCTTGCGCCCGCGCTGGCCGCGCATTTGCGGATGAATGGGCCGCGTTAGGCTTTTCCAGAAAAATAATTACCCCTCCCCAGCCCCTCCCCGAATTCAGGGAGGGGCTATT
>DAOTVD010000352.1:0-9766 GCA_034437075.1 Anaerolineae bacterium | reverse complement strand
AATCCCCAGCCCCCACGCTGACCCTGGCAGCGGTGCTGGGCCGCTTCGACGAATCGCCCTTTACCACCACCGATTACCGCCCCGAATTGATGGAATTCGACCCCGACACGGGCACCACCCAGACCGCTTTGGCATTATGGGGCGCAAACGCGCCCGCATACCCTAACCGCATCACGAACCTGGCTTGGGGGCCGGAGGGCACGCGCCTGGCGCTGACCGCCCTAGAGCGCAACGACCGCGCGACATTGTATGTATATGATGTGCCCAGCGGCAACATGCAGCCGATCATACCAGCGGCGGCAGCATGGACGGCCTTGAGCCGCCCGGCGTGGTCGCGCGCGGGGGATTGGCTGCTGCTGGCGGGTCGCTCGGCGGCACATCCAGGGGGGCAAATCTTGCGCGTTGATCCAGCCGATGGCACCGCTGAGGAAATCGCGCCGGGTTGGGCACCGGACTTTTTCGGCACAGATGCGCGCCTGGTCTATTGGCACGCGGGCGAGGTGATCGAACACGACATAATCTCGGATGAAACGCGGATTTTGGCGACGGATGTGGATGCCGTGGCCGCCCTGGCGGCGGATCCGGCGGGCGAGCGTATCGCCTTTAGCCACGCGGGGGGGCTGTTCGTGTGGGATGGCGCGGAACCGCGTTCCCTTTACGCCACCCCAAGCCCTGCCCGCTTAGATGCGCTGGTCTGGAGCACGGCGGGAATCTTGATCGTCGAGAATCGCCCGCCCGGCGAAACCGAAGCCGGTTATTCGCGCGTATTGCGCTTGCAACCAGCGGACGACTCACCGCGTATAGACATTATGGTCGAACGGCGCTACGATCCCCTACCAGATGATCCGCGCCAGTTTACCGCCGTGGCGCCCCAACCGCGCGGGGCGTTCGTCCCCCCACGTGAGGACGGAAATACGCTATAGTAAATAGTAACGTCATCAGATAGGCGCATAGCTGCGCATGTAAATTACCAAGAAGGATAAGCCCTATGCCAAAACCGACCGCTCTGAATAGCCTGGCCCGTTTGCTGATTGGCGTCGCCTGGCGGGATGGCGAGATCACCCCCGCTGAGTTGGGCCTTTTGAAAGATATTACGTTTCGCTTGCCCGAAATCAGCCGCCACGATTGGGAAGACCTGAACATTTACTGGATCACCCCCATTAACCAGATCACGCTCCAGCGCCTGACTGGGGCCTTCCTCGAATCGTTGGGGGCAGAGGAAGCGCGCCAAGCCGCCAAAGGCATGCTCGCGGATTTGGTGCAGGCCGATGGCGATGTCTCGCCCGCTGAACGATCGCTCTTGCGCCAGGCCGAAGACCAAATCGAGAGCCGGGACGAAGGCATCGCTTATACTTTGGGCGAATTGCTGCACCACGCCCTGCCGCGCCGCGAATTGCACCTGCAAGATGAGGTCAACCGCGCCGATTACCTGGCGAATTTCTTCCGCAGCAATGTAACGAAGCATCTGGAAGAACTGTTCGGCAAGGGGGTCGGCGCGCGCCTGGGCCTAAGCGAAGAAGAATTGCACAAACTGGGCTTGGCCGGGGCATTGATGGGCCGCGTGGCCTACGCCGACCAAACCCTGGATGACGAAGAAATGCGCTTGATCGAGCGCGTGGTGCGCCGCGAAATGAGCATGCCGCCCGAACACGCCGCCATCGTGGTCGATTTTGTCAGCGATGCCGCCTCGCACGACTTCGACCTCTTTCGCCTGACGCGCGACTTTTACGAGGCGACATCCTACCAAGAACGGTTAGATTTCATCGACATCTTGTTCGACATCGCGCACGAGCACGACGGCATCTCGGCGGAAGAAACCGCCGCCATTCAGGAAATCGCCGTGGCGCTGAAAATCGACGCGGACGATTACCACGACATTTACCAACGGGCCATGGCCGCCGAGGCGCTGTCATAGGTGCCGTTCGTCATCCAGATTTTGCTCTTGGTGGCGGGCCTAGCGGCGCTGCTAGCGTTCTTGTGGTGGCTCATCAACCTCACAGAGGGGACGTACCTGGGGCGGCGTGTCGTCGTCTGGCTATATGATATTTCGGCCTGGCGTTACGATAATCTGAAAGGCTTCGAGCCCTTGTTAGAACAACGCTATTTGGCTTGGCCGCTGATGCGTCACCTGGGGCGCAATACCGCGCCGTTGGTGTTGGATGTCGCCACCGGGACGGGCCGCGTGCCGCGTGCCCTGCTGGGCGCACCAGGCTTTAATGGGCGCATCGTCGCGCTAGACCCCAGCCGTCGGATGTTGGCCCAGGGCGTGCCCCATCTGGCAGAAGACCTGGCCGCTGAACGGGTCTATCTGGTTCAGCAGCCCGCGCGGCCTTTGCCCTTTCCTGATGATTGCTTCGACCTGGTGACCTGCTTAGAGGCCCTGGAATTTTTGCCCCGGCCCCGCGCAGCCGTGGCCGAGTTCGTGCGTGTGACGCGCCCCGGCGGGCTGTTGCTGCTCACCAACCGGCGCGGGCGGGATGCCAAGTTCATGCCCGGCAAAGCCTGGCCCCGCGAGCGCGCCTTGCGCATCTACCAAGACGAGTTCGGCTTGCAGGCCGTGCGCTGGGAGCCCTGGCAAGCCGATTATGATCTGATATGGGCCACCAAGCCTGGCCACAGCCCGCCCCGCCGCGCGCGCCCCTTGCCAGAGATTTGGTGCTGCCCGCGTTGCGCGCACATCGCGTTAGAAAATCACCCGGCGGGCTATGCCTGTGACGCTTGTGGATGCACCGTGCGCCACCAGGACGGCATCTTAACGCCCCGCTGCAAAGCCTGATGAAAAAAGAGGAACCCATGACGCGCGTAATTGTTCTTTGTTTGGTGATCGTTTTCGGCGCATTCGGCAGCGCGCAAGCCCAAGGCGCGCCTCTATTGCCACCCAATCAGGCCGACGACCTGAGCGTGCTGACTTATCTGCGCCACGATGCCCCCGTCGCGGAGGCGTTTTTTAGCCCCGGCGGCGTCGTGATGGGCGTCGGCACCCTGGCCGGGGCGTTGGTCATCTGGCAGGCCGCGCCGGATAACGACGACTGGCAGCCCGGCGCCGAACGTTTTCGGCTCGATGGCTATCAGGCCGGCGTGAGCATCGCCGCCTTTGACCCCGCCGAGGCCGAACTAGCCGCCACGCTCGGCGCGCAGGGGCGCATCATCACGCGCTACGATTTGGCGACGGGCGACGACCTCGGCACTTTCGAGGATCACGCGGCGGCGGTGCGGCTTATCACGTATGTCGATGACCCGGATTGGGTGCTTTCACTTGATCTGGCCGACGAACTGCACATTTGGGCGCGCGAATCCGGCGAAAGCATCGCCACCTACACGGATGTGCGCGAGGTGGTCATGGATGAACGCGGGACGCAGGCCGCGCTGCTCGGCCCGGATGGCACCGTGCGCTGGCTGGATTTCGCCGCGCCAGAATCGCCCCAAACGCTAGATGGCCCGCCCGCCCGCGCCGCGCAATTCTCGCCGGGGGGGCGCTGGTTAGCCGCCTGGGATAATACCTTGCAGGTTTGGGATACGGCGGACGGCGCGCCCGTGTTGCAACTGCCGCGCGACCGCATCGACCGCGCGCTGTGGTCGCCGGATGGGCGCTTTTTGTTCGTGCGCGCGGGCGGCGATGTGCAGATGATCGCCTTCAGCATGGGCACTGAGGCGGTCAACAATACGGGCGATGTGCTCAGCGATTTCGACACGGGCGAGGCCGAATTTGATCTGCGCCAATTTGCCCTGGCGCCGGATGGCGCGCGCGCGGTGACGCTCGACCGGGACAACGTCGCGCGCTTGTGGCGCATCGACCCCGATGGCAGCGTGCGCCAGGTGCGCGTGCTGGCCACCATCGTGGATGCGGTGCGCTTTAGCCCCGATAGCCAGACGCTCATCGGCTTTCGCGCGGATTTTGGCCTGCGCTTCTGGGATGCCGCCGCCGGATTCCTGCGCGCAGAGGTCGAACTGCCCGATTTGCTGATCTTTAGCCCAGACTGGCGCTATATTGCCTCATATACCGGGAATATCGTGGTTTGGTATGGCCTGCCCGCCGAGGCTGTGACCTTCGCGTTCGAGCCGCTGGGCGCGCCCTTTGGCCGTAGCAATATTCGCCCAGCACCCAGCGATGACCAACCACGCATCGGGCTGTTGGATAGCGACATTGGCGCGTTTGCCATCGCCCGCAGCGCGGACGCCGCATGGGTCGAGGTCTTATTGCCGGATGGCTCCACGGGTTGGGTGCTGCTGGAAACCATCCGCCTCCGCCGCGACATCACCGAGGCCGATATTTTGGCCTTGCCCGTCCGCGAAGAAGATGATTAGGCTTTTCCAAGTATTTAACTATGCCGCTTGCTTTTGTCGAAAAGGATACCGTCTTGATTTTACCCCCCTCTAGCTCTCCCCGAATTCAGGGGGAGAACTTACTCGTGCGCATAATAGCCCCTCCCTGAATTCGGGGAGGGGGATGGGGAGGGGTAATTATTTTTCTGGAAAAGCCTAACTGCGCGTCGGATGCGTTAGCCAGGTGTGGGTAATGCCGTCTGGCGTCACATCCGCCGGGCGATGCATAAAGGCCTCGCCATCCGCAGCGACCGCCCGAAAGAGGCGCGTTAACACGTCTAAATCCTGCATCGTGGCAGGGCGTATTAGAATTGTCATAGTAGGTACCTCGGCTTATATTATACCCCGGTGATGATTCGATGAGAAAACGGCAATAGCCATAGCCAGCCCGTGAGCATCGTCTTATACTCCACGTACTATGATGTTCAGCAAGTATCGTTACATTCTCCAATCATCATACCTGGAACTACTGGCCGGGGTGTTGGTGTTCGTGTTCCTGGTCGGGGTTTATACGTTCACCCGCACCGAAGTTCACACGTTCGACGCGCTTTCGTATACGCAAGACGTCGAAAACAAACCCTTTATTCAACTCTATCACCCGCATCATTTGCTCTATGGCCCGGTGGGGCGCATGGCGGCGGATGTGGCCAAAGCCTTCGGCTACCATGGCCGCGCGGATGTCCCGATACAGTTTATGAACGCCGTGGCGGGCGCGTTGGGCGTGGTCGCGCTGTGGCGCTTTGGCGCGCGCTTCAGCGGCCATACCTGGCCCGCGCTGGGGGTCGCCTTGCTGATGGGCACGGCTTACGCCTATTGGGTGTATGCCGCCGAAGTAGAGGTCTATACCCTGGCAGCGTTGTTCATTTGCCTGAGTTTGTGGCTGCTGGCCCGGTTGCATGACGACCCGCGCCCCAGCGGGGCGTTGGCCCTAGGCGCGGCAGTCGCCGGGGCGGTGATGTTCCACCAGACCAACGCCATGTTCGCCGCGCCGGTCAGCCTGTTTATGCTGGCAGACCCCCGCTTGCGGCGCTATTGGCCGCGCTTTCTAGCTACGTTGGCCGTGCTGGTCATCATCCCCTATGCGCTGGTGGGCCTGCAAGGTAATTTCGCGAACGCGGAAGCCTATTACAATTGGTTGACCGACTACGCCCAGCAAGGCCAAGAAACGGGCAATTGGGGCGGCTTTTTGGGCCTGGCGCATCTAAGCGCCCTGCGCGAAGGTCTGCTGGATACCGTCAGCCCGCACGCGCCCGCGCTGGCGATCCTGTTTTATGCGCTGACGCTCGTCGGCGCGGCCCTGGGGACGCCAGTTTTGCTCAGGGAGCAGGGGCGGCCCTGGTTGGCGTTCGCGGGGGTCTGGCTGGTGTTGTATGGCGGCTTCTTCTGGTGGTGGGAGCCATGGAATATCGAATTTTGGATTGCGCTCTTGCCCTTGTGGGGGCTGTTCTGGTTTGCAGCCCTGCGCGGGGGCCTGGCGGATGGCATCGCGCGCTGGCACAGGGCGCGCCCGACGGTGATCGGTGGCACCGCTGTGATCTTGGCCGCGCTGCTCTTTAACGCGCATTATCGCCCCATCCAGGCCGCCGCCGATGCCGATAACGACTATTACCAACTTGTGACGCGCGCCCTGCAACCCCACTTAGCCAACACCGATTTGGTCGTCACGCGCGGGAATATCCTGGATTTATATCTGCCGTTCTACGCGCACCACCCCAGCGTATTGGTCATCAGCATGCGCGAATTGCATTTCGGCGGGCAACCCGCCAATGCGCTGATTGACACCCTGCGCCGCGCGCACCAACGCGGCCAGATCGTGTACATCGACCAGTTCATCCTGGCCGAGCCGCAGAATAGCCAGCGCAACCCCTTTGGGCTGACGGCGGCGGATATTGGCTATATCGAAGCGACGTTTCCGCTGGTGGACAGCGTGCACTATAACGGTCATACGGCCTTTTACAGCCTGGGCGCTCGCAGCGCGCCAGACCAACACGCCTGGGACTTCGAGACGCATTTGCACGGCTGGCTAGCCTTTGGCGCACAAGCGACGCGCTTTGAGGATGGCGGCTGGTGCCTCACCGGGGGCGGTGATCCCTGGCTGAATAGCCCGGCGCTGGCGCTTTCGGCGGCGGAGTATCCGCGCGTGGTGATCGACATGGCCTTGCGCGCGCCCGCCGAGGGGGCTTACGGCCAGCTTTTTTGGCGCAACGCCGCCCAGGATGATCTATCCGAGGAACGTTCGCGGCGCTTCGACCTGCGCGAAGGACGCCATACCTATACGCTGGACTTAAGGAACGCGCCCGGCTGGCGCGGCGAAATCATATTCTTGCGCCTAGACCCCATCCCCGGTAATCTGGATGTCACCGCATGCGTGTATGATATACGCATCGAAGCCACCCGACCAACCGGATGAGAGTTGATGAGGTTTTATGGTCGCCTATGATGATGTGGCCGCTGCGGCGGCACGCCTGGCCGGGCAGGCCAACCCGACCCCCGTTCTGACCAGTCGCACATTGGATGAGTGGCTAGGCGCCGAGATTTTTTTCAAATGCGAGAACTTCCAGCGTGTCGGCGCGTTCAAGTTCCGGGGCGCGTATAACGCCATCAGCGCCCTGGATGATGCCGAACGCGCGCGGGGGGTGCTCACCTTTTCTTCGGGCAATCACGCGCAGGCCGTCGCGCTGGTAGCGCAAATATTCGGTATCGACGCCACAATCATCATGCCGGATAACGCCCCGGCCTCCAAGCGCCGCGCGACGGAAGGCTACGGCGCGCGCGTGGTCGAATACGCGCCGGACGAAACCACGCGCGAAGCCCTGGCCGGGGAAATGGCCGCCGACACGGGCGCCACGGTCATCCCGCCCTACGACCATCCGCTGATTATCGCTGGGCAAGGCACCGCCGCACTGGAGCTTTTTGAAGAAGTGCCGGGCCTGGAGGCCTTGCTCGTGCCCTGCGGCGGCGGCGGGCTGCTGAGTGGCTGCGCGTTGGCCGCCAGCGGTGCTGCGCCGGATTGCCGCGTGATAGGCATCGAGCCCGAACTCGCCGACGATGCAACGCAATCATTCCGCACCGGGCAACTCGTCACCGTGCATAATCCGCCGACCATCGCGGATGGCACGCGCACACCCTCCCTGGGCACGCTGACCTTTCCGCTGGTGCTGCAATATGTAGACGACATGCAAACCGTCAGCGAAGACGCGATTTATGACGCCGTACGCTTCTTTTTCTATCGCATGAAGTTGGTGGTGGAGCCCTCCGGCGCGTTGGGGCTGGCCGCGCTGCTGGGCGGCACCGTGCAACCGGGCGCGCGGGTGGGGGTTATCATCTCTGGCGGAAATATAGACGCGCAAACCTTCGGGCACATCCTGGGCTTGGGTTGAGGCAGAGATTTTGGGGGTATAATCAAGTTATGACGCTCGTAACGGCTAGCTGGCTCGAAGAACCGCATATTGCCCAAATGACCCTACAAGGCGCGTTCCGGCTGGATGACATCACCGACGGTTGGCAAGCCGTGGGTGCCTTACATGCCACGCACCCAGCCCACCCTTTTTGCCTGCTGGTGATTATCATGCCCAATCGTGAATTGCCCGTCGGCTTGCTCAGCCTGGCCCAACACCCCGCGACCGCCGTCTTCCGCGAGATTGATGCCGTAGCCGTAATCGGCATGGATCATTTTCTCATCGGCATGTTGGGCGAGATGATCGCTGGCTTGCCCTACGGGCCACAGATGCGCACATTCGAAACCTATAACGACGGCCTGCGCTATCTTCACCAATACATCAACGCCGCGCAAGCCGGGCTATGAGCGGCGGCGCTGTTTGCGCGCCCGTTCGCGATTGTCCTTGGCAAGCGCGTGATGCGGGTCGATTTCGAGCGCTTTATCGTAGTTTTCGATGGCTTCATCCAGGCGGCGCAACTTCGCCAGAATATTCCCCCGATTGTTATAGGCTTCGGCGTCGTGGGGGTCTAGCTGCACGGCCATATTAAAATCGCGCAAGGCGTCCTCGTCGCGTTCTAGCATGGCATAGGCCACACCCCGGTTCAGATACGCATTCAAATGACGTGATTCCAGACGGATGACGGCGCTATAGTCTTCGATGGCGCCTTCTAAATCGCCCGTATTATCGCGCACCAAGGCGCGGTTGAAATGCGCGCCCAAAAAATCCGGATTCAGGGCGATGGCATCGCTATAATCTTGCAGAGCGCCGTCGATGTCGTTGGTGTTTTCGCGCACCACCCCACGATTATTATAGGCTTCGGCGTATTGCGGATCGTGCAAAATAGCCTGGGTGTAGTCGTCAATCGCGCCTTGGTCGTCGCCGCTGAACTGGCGCGTATTGCCCCGGTTGAAATACGCGGGCGCGTAGTCTGGCTGAAGCTGGATCACGGTATCGTAATCGGCGAGGGCTTTGTCCATCTCGTGGCGCGAGACAAACGCCATCGCCCGGTTGAAATAGGCGGGCACATAGTTGGGGTCGTGCTCTAGCACGGTGGTATAGTCCGCGATAGCGCCGTCCAGGTCATCCCGGTCTTGTTTGGCCATGGCTTGGTCGAACAGGGTTTGTACGTCGTCAGTCATAGGGGGGTCACTTATCTTTTTTGCTGTATATGGTTACTGATGAGCTTATCAGAAGCGGCGCGCTAGACCAAGCCCGGCAGGGGATGAGGCAGGGCGATTGCCTCATGGACAGTTCAAAACAAACACAAATGTTTTTTCTGCCAAAACCGAGGGCTTAAGCCCTCGGTTTTATACGGATTTGTTTTGCGTTCTCCATCAGTATTTGTTCGCGCATTGCTGCGAAATGGGCAAACGTTACCCTTTTTTACCCCTCCCCAACCCCTTCCCGAATTCAGGAAGGGGCTACTATGCGCGAGAGTAAGTCCTCCCCCCGAATTCGGGGGGAGCTAGCGGGGGGTGAATTCGAGGGGGAGTGTTAAAGGTTAACTAGTCGTCCGCGCCGCTCGTGGCGTCGTCTTGCAGGCGCGTGGCCAAGGACATCATCTGCTGGATTTGCAGCGCCATCTCGGCGGGGTTGGGGTGGATGCCATCCGCCAGCAGGGCGTTGTTATACAGCAGCGAAATGCTATCGTCGATCATGGCATCGTCCGCGAGGCCGCGTTCTAGGCGGGCGGCCAGGTTGCGCACGATAGGATGACGCGGGTTGATTTCCAGAATGCGCGTCGGCACTTCGAAATCGCGTTCGAGCATCTGGTAAACGCGCTGGGTGTGGCGGTCGATGGCGCCTTCGGGCGCGACCAAACGCACCGGGCTGGCGGCGGTCATCACCTTGCTGACGCGCACGGACTCGACCGCATCGCCCAAAGTGTTGCGCATGCGCACCAGCAGCTTATCCAGCGCATCTTCTTCGACGGCTTCGGCTTGCTCTTGGTCTTCTGCGCTCAGTTGGCCGACGCCGTCCAGATCAAGCGTCGCGCTATCCGC
>DAOTVD010000351.1:0-4424 GCA_034437075.1 Anaerolineae bacterium | reverse complement strand
GGCCTTTGATACCGAAATCCGCAGCGATACGGCCCCCTTGCATGGGCTGGTTGCGGCTTTGCTGGGCGCGGTGCCAGATGTGCATTGCCTGCGGGATGCCACGCGCGGCGGCTTGGCCGCCGTGCTGAACGAACTCGCGAGCGCCTCCGGCGTGGGCATCGAATTTGACGAGGGCGCCGTGCCAATCGCGCCCGCCGTGGCGAGCGCCTGCGAAATGTTGGGCCTCGATCCGTTTTATGTGGCCAACGAGGGCAAAATGGTCGTCATCCTGCCTGGCGAATACGCCGACGCGGCGCTGGTGGCCCTGCGCGCGACCCCCTTCGGCGCAGACGCGACGCGCATTGGCGAGGTCGTCGCCGAGCATCCCGGCACGGTGTTGGCGCGCACGCGCATCGGCGCGCGGCGCGTGGTGGATTTGCCCGCCGGGGAATTGTTGCCGCGCATTTGTTGAGGCAACCGTAAAACATGATACGCCATTTAACCTGGCTCGGCGCTTTGGTTATCCTAACCCTGACCCTGGCCGCGTGTAATCCCTTCGCGGACGACGCCGACGATTGGCCGCATGCCGAAACGGTCGTGCCCCCGGCGGACGCGCGCGGCGATTTTCCCGTGATTGTCATCATCGGCGATAGCATCGCGGCGGGCTGGGGCGATTGCGCCACCGAAACCTGCGCGGGGATCGCCCGGCATTGGTGGCAGGATGCCATCGGCGCGCAAGGCTACGTCTTCAATCGAGGTATCGGCGACAGCACCACGGGCGATATTCTGGAGCACTGGACGCGCGACACCGCCGAGGCCGATATTTTGTTCATCATGAGCGGCGTCAACGACTTGGCGCGCGGCGCGCCGCCCGAACGCATCCTGACCAATTTCGAAACCATCCGCGCGCGGGCCTTGGATGCGGGCATGGTGCCCGTGTTTAGCACCATCATGCCCGCCGAAACGACCCAGGGCGCTGCCCTGAGCGCCATGCGCGCGATCAATACCGAGCTACGCGGCCTGAGCGCGGCGGGGTGGTGGGTGATCGACCTGAGCGCCCATATGCAAGACCCCGCAAACCCCGGTTATCTGGCGCCAGACTGGCTGGCCGCGCCCGGCAGCGCGCACCCCAGCCCGGCGGGTTACGCGCGCATGACGGATTTCCTGCGGGCTTGGTGGGCCGAGAATGAAGCGGATTTAATCGCCGCGTGGCGGGGTCAATCGTCCGCGCCTTGAAGCAGGGCGGCCTCCGTGTAAGCGGTTTGGCGCGCGTGTTCGCCCGTCAGATGATACGCCAACCAACTGACAAGCATCGTCCCCACCAGCAACGCGCCCACCGCCAAGTTAAATATCCAAAACGTGCCGCTTTCGACCATCGCCCCAGCGGCCCAGGCCGTCGCCGCGTAAGGGATTTGGGCCAGTAACGCGACTGTGGAAAGTGTCGTGCTGCGCGCCTCGGACGGAATGCGATGATTCACGACCACGGAAATCCACGGCAACCCCATTCGTGCGACGGCCATCAGCCCGACCAAAATCACCACGCCCAGGGCCGGGCCGGGTTGCGTCGCTGCCAGCAAAAATCCCCCGCCGCCCAGGGCCGCCAAGAGCGCCAGCCCGTTCATATCGCTCAGGTGACGCCGCCAACGGGGCAGCGTAGAGATAGCGCCTGCCGCCGCCAACAAGGCCACCGCCCAGATTACCGCTTGTGCATCCGCGAAAAAGCCGAAGCTGACGGCCATGGCCGGGCTAATCAACCCGGCAGTGTAGAGCACCTCTACGGCGCTCAGCAACAAAATCAGCGCCAAGAAAGGCCGCAAGCGTGGCCCCCACAGTTGCCCGAAGCCGCGCCCCAATTGGCGCCGATAGGCCCCCCAGGAAAAACCGGGGCGCTGCACCGGGGGCTCGCTCAGGCGCCAGGCCACGACCACCGCCAGCAAAAAACCCACCGACCACGCCAGATGCGGTAAACGCCATTGCAGCACGTAGAGAGCACCGCCCGCTAACGTCGTGACGAACGCCACGACCATCCCCAACGCCGCCGCGCTGGATTGTACCCGGTCGAATTGCGCGGCCTGGCCGCGCGCTTTCAGCGTATCGTAGGCCAGGGCTTCTGCCGCGCCTGAGAAAAACGCGAAGCCCGTCAACAGCACCGCGAAGCCGCCGATGAGCATCGCAAAGCTAACCGATAGGGTAACGATGAGCGTCCCCGCGAAGCACAACGCACACGCGACGATCAGCGTGCGCCGCCCCCCGATACTATCCGCGACCGCGCCCGTGGGCACTTCCATCAGCAGGCCAAAGGCGAACATGACCGCATCCACTACGCCTAGTTGGCCGTAGGTCATGAAGCGCGTCCAGAAGAAAATCCAATTCCCGGCGACGAAGCCTGTGCTAAAGAGCATCATCAAACCATAATACCCGGCGATATTGGGTATATCGCTCAGGGGCAGGTGGCGCAAAACGAATCGCGGCATGGTATGGTCCTGTATGGGTGGGCAAGCTGCGCTGATTATACGCTCATCCACCGCCGGAAAAAACCACTGGGCGAGGGCATCGCATATAGGCTACCCCGCCGAAGTGCGCTACAATGCGTCTATAAGCAAGCCCAAATTACTGTTTTTCGGAGGCTATGGTGAGTTTCGATTATCCGAATTCCCCCAACCCCCTACAGGCCCGCCCGCCCACCACACGCGGCTTCTTGCAAGTCTGGCTAAGTGCCGTCACGCGGCCTTCGTTGGAAAATTACCGCGAGTTGCTCAACGACCGCAATGTGACCTTGGGCCGGGCGCTGGGTTGGCTGTTCGTCGTCGTCACGATCACCACTATTTTAGGCGGCCTGGGCCAGCTTTACCTGCCCGTGCTGTATGGCCTGGAAGCCACCGAAGGCGTCATCATCAATATCGCCTTCACGATCCTATGTTCGCCGCTCATCTCGGGTATTTCGTTGGTGTTCTGGCTACTGTTCACAGGCGGCACGCATTTTATTATCACCAGCTTTTTGGGCGGGCAAGGCCAGTTCGACCAACTCGCGTTTCTTTACGCGGCGTACCAAGCCCCGATGCAATTGGTTTTCGGCCTGTTCAGCCTGATTCCCTTTGTGGGGTTGTGTTTGTTGCTGCCCTATCTGGCCTATTCGGTTACCCTGGGCGTTATCTCCATCAACGCGGCGCATAACGTCGGCTGGGTCAACTCGGTGGCGGGCTATTTCGCGATGCCGTTGGCCTTCATATTCTTGTTTGTGTGTTGCATCATGACGTTTGCAGCATTGATTTTAGTCACCTCGGGGTAGCCGTGTTATAATCCGCCATAAGGTTATAGGTAATGGCGATACAACAACCCGCTGGCACGATGCCGCGTATTCTACTTGGTCCACAACGAGATAACTTGTCAGATGCGTTATGCCCGACATTGTACCCAAAATTCTGATTGTGCATGCCCCCCCACAACAAGTAACGCTCCAAGCGGTGTTGGCCCCTTTGGCGTATACCTGCTTGGTTGCCGAGGATGTACCCACCGCGCGGCGCATCCTGGCCGAACAGACGCCGCACCTCATCATCCTGGATCCCAAGCTGCCCGCCGCCCTGGATTTCTGCGCGGAAGTGATCCATTTGGCCCACGCGCCCGCGCCGCGCGTGCTCATCTATGCGGACGACCACGCCGAGGACACCGTGCGGGCCGCATTGGACGCTGGCGCCGATGATTATCGCCATACCTCCGTGCCCGCGCCCCTATTGCTGAATGATGTGCGGCGCTTGGTCGAGCAGCACAGCAACACCGCCCATCTGGCCTATCTGCAACGCTTAAATGCCGCCCTCTATGCGGACGCCACCATGCTGAACACGGGCGCGGTTTTTCAGACCATGTTGGATGTCGTCGGCAATGCGCTGCATGCCAAGTCCGCGTTCATCGTGCGTCATGATCCTGAGAGCGATCTGGCCGATATTATGGTAAGTTATGCTGGCTTTGGTGCGGTATTGCCCCCCAAGGGCGATTGGGAAATGCATACTTTTTCCCTGGACGATTTTCCCGTCTCGGGCGAATGGATTTTGCAGGATGCGCCGTATCTTGCCATTAATCTGCAAGATTACACCTTTGAAGGCGTCGAAGCGCGTTTCTTCGCGCAATTAGAGCCCGATGAAAAAATGCTGCACGTCACCATCCCCCTGGATGAAGCGCCACACCGTTATTACATGCAAATCTGGCGCCACGGGTA
This sequence comes from Anaerolineae bacterium, assembly GCA_034437075.1. Classification (GTDB taxonomy): domain Bacteria; phylum Chloroflexota; class Anaerolineae; order Aggregatilineales; family J027; genus DAOTVD01. Next base: position 232 of record DAOTVD010000351.1, on the reverse strand, counting down.
TTTCGGCCCGTTCACCGCGCTGGAAATCCAACTAGTGATGAGCGTTGCGCATCAGGTAACGGCTAATCTGCGTAGTGCGCGCCTGTACGATGCGCTAAAACGCTCGCAAGACGAACTGCAAAACTATACCGCCGCGCTAGAAGCGCGTAACCTTGAACTGGATGCCTACGCGCATACTATCGCCCATCGCCTGAAAAGCCCGCTGAACCTCATCGCGAATCTGGCGTTGTTG
>DAOTVD010000350.1:0-3057 GCA_034437075.1 Anaerolineae bacterium | reverse complement strand
GCGAAAGTGCGAAAGTTTCGCTTTTTTCGCGTTTCGCTCTTTACGCCCAACATGCGAAAGAAACGCGCCATGTGCGCGTTTTTGCTTAGACAATGGACCAAAAAGGTGCGCCAGATCGCTGAGAAGCTCGGCAAAGCCGGACTTTTGACCCTAATTCGGGTCGGATGGTCGGAAGGCTACGTGCATAAGGACTTTTTAAGTTAGGTTTCGCACCTCTTGCGTAAGATGCGAAATGCGAAAGTGCGAAAGTTTCGCTTTTTTCGCGTTTCGCTCTTTACGCCCAACATGCGAAAGAAACGCGCCAGCGAGCGATTGTCAGCTTCTTGAACACACAAAATCAGCGCGCGGTGGTATGCTGATGGTGAGATAACAGACTGTGGAGTGGAATGATGATGGAATGGTGGTATCGCCGCGCAGAATACAACGAAGCTGAGCAGACTTATCCGGTGTTGCATGATGACGCGACGCGCGTGACCTATTCGGTCGTGACCCTGGATGACGAAGATATGGGGCCGGTGCTGGCCCTCCAAAAAGCCTGGGAAGATGAAGGCCAGTATTTCGAGCTTTACCCCTTTCGCCAATTGACCAGTCCTGACGAGCGGGATGCGGTCGCGGCAGGGATGATCGCTCGCGCCAAGGATACCGCCCCCGACGAAAACGTCGTTGAGTTCTTGTGCTTGATCGACATCGCCAAGCGTTGGGCTATCAATGCCGATCTGGATGACGAAGATATCGAGTATATCGAAGGCTTGTTCCAGATGGGGCCGCGTGATGCCTACACCCAACGTCCTTATTCGCCCGAACGATTACACCATCACGTCCAGCGGCCCGACGATGAATGCTGGCGTATCGACGTGGTGCGCGCGGCCGCGGCGGATGATCCCACGCGAGAGCTGGGCTGGATCGTCTACGTCATGTACTATCCTGAGCTGGTTTCGGCCTCTACGGATGAGGACATTCAGCGCGCGACCTATGCCCGTCTGCTGGACCTGGAACACCATATCGACGAGCTCGGCGCGCGGGTGGCGGTGCCGCATTTGGAGAAGTTCATGACTGAGGGCGCGCGCGTCCAAGACCCCGAATATGCCTATCTGAATGACACGTTGATGTTCGAGTTCATGTCCGTACTCAGCCGCGACGAGAACGATCACGAGCCGACCTGGCAAGTTTTGCCGAGCGACGAGCTACAGGCTTTTCGCGCCGATCCGATTTTACGACGCGGGTCGGGCGCGTGGTTCCCGCGCGATCTGTTTCGCGAACTAACCGACGCGGCGAAACTCTCCCCCGGCCATGTCGATCAACTCGCGGCCATGTGGCACGATCTGTACGGCGTTCCGCCGCAGCCCTTCAAGAAGGATAGCCCGTTCGACGATATGGATTTGTAGGAACTTGGATAAGATTGGTTAATTCTTGGGTAATCTGAGCGCCCCAATGTAATTTCTGTCAACTTCCCGAACACCGTCCCAGCAACGCGACGCTATGCTAGCCTCCTCGCATCCACAACGGAGGTCGTCGCATGCCGCGCGCGCTCATCATCGGAATCGCTTTACTCGTCCTGGCGCTCATCATCGCCGGAGTTGCCGCCTTCGCCCCAACCCACCGCGACCGAGGTACCGCTGCAAACCGTCCGCGCTTCGGTGGTCATCGCCTACGACGAAAACGCTAACGGGAGCATCGACGTCGCTGAAGGGGTGCGGGGTATTTCCGTTCGCCCGGCAACCAACCAGGATTGATCCCATGAGGCCCATCAATACGGACTGCATCGGCGAAATCGCCGAGCCATAGGTTATAATGAGGATGAAAGGAGCAATGCATGGCAACTCAAATTACATTATCAGGACCCATTGCTGAAACATTACAAGCACTGGCTGAACAACAGAATCAATCTGTCGAAGCATTGATCGAAGGCTTGCTCGCGGATGCCAAACCTTCCGGCGGCACCCTTGCTGATCTAGCGGCTAGCGCACGTGCCGCAGACATCCACACGGGCGCGACAGATACGGCCCAAAAGAGCCGCGATATTCTGCGGGATGAGTTCGCCGATTATCTCAAGCGTCGCAATGCTGATTGATACCAGCTTTCTTTATTCGGTCTACAACGTGGACGATCAAGACCATACCCGTTCGCTAGCATTGATTGACAAGCGCCATACCCCAAGCCTGATACCACAGATTATCCTGCCGGAAGTTGGCTTTCTGTTTCTGCGCGATGGTGGACATCGTGCGATGCTACGTTTCATGGAAGCATTTGTGAGTAGTCAGGCACAGTTGGTCGCTATCACCAACCCCGATTGGCAACGTGCTACAGAGATTGGCAAGCAGTATGCCGATGCCGAGTTCGATATTGTGGATTGTTGTATCATGGCTTTGTCCGAGCGAATGGACATCCAGCAAATCGCCACCTATGACCGTCGCGATTTCTCCATTTTTCGCCCAAAGCATTGCGACTACTTCGAATTGCTACCTGCATGACCTCATCCTGTCAGTTTCCTGAACATCCCACCTAACCACCCTCCGCTACGCTAAGCGCATTTCGCATAGCATGAGGGCCCCACATGAAAATCCGCTTCATCATCATCTTGCTGCTGGCGTTGCTCGCCTTCCCCGTGACCGCCCACGCCCAAGTCCCCGACCCCGGCTCGTGGGTGGATGACCTGACGCAAGACATCGAATTCATGGTCGATGGGCTGTGGTATGATGTGCTGAACCTGCTGGTCGCCATCCAATGGTTCCTCATGCGCGTCGTCGTCATCGCCGGGATTATCATCGAACTCGTGACGGATTTCATCGCCGAGCAAGCCTTCGCGCCGCTGATCGTCAGCAGTCAAGGCCAGTTCGGCGTCGCGGTAACGATGAGCTTCACCATCGCCATGTTCGTGCTTGGCCTGAGTTATATGATCGCGCATTTCATCCGGTTGCAAGTCGTCGATCTGCGTAGCGCGCTGGTCTGGTACGCGCTCGTCGGACTGTTTTTCCAGCTTGGCCCGGAACTCTACCTCGGGCTGAACGGTCTGCGCGCGGACATCAACAGTTTTTTCTACGCCGGATCGCTGCAAAC
>DAOTVD010000349.1:0-9064 GCA_034437075.1 Anaerolineae bacterium | reverse complement strand
CCTCTCCCAGGGCTGAAAGCCCGTTTGGGAGAGGGGTTGGGGTGAGGGCTGAGTAGTTACCCATATTGACTGACGTTACGCAGCCTTATCAAAATCGGCTTTCTTCAAGGGGCTGAAGCCCCTTGTTAAGTGGCCACGAAAGGTCACTATAGGTTAACAAGGGGTTTTAACCCTTGGATTCTAAGGCTTTTCCAGAAAAATAATTACCCCTCCCCATCCCCCTCCCCGAATTCAGGGAGGGGCTATTATGCGCACGAGTAAGTTCTCCCCCTGAATTCGGGGGGAGCTAGAGGGGGGTAAAATCAAGACGGTATCCTTTTCGACAAAAGCAAGCGGCATAGTTAAATACTTGGAAAAGCCTAAGTGAGTGCGTAATGGAGAACGCAAAACAAATCCGTATAAAACCGAGGGCTTAAGCCCTCGGTTTTGGCAGAAAAAACATTTGTGTTTGTTTTGAACTGTCCATAAGGTCAGTTACCCAGGTTAATTTAAGCTTCGAGGCGATAGGCTTGACGGATGAACGCGGTGCTTTACTGATTTTTTACATCCCTATAAAGCGCAGGCAACACTTACCTGCCTATACTATTGAAAATGGCTTACCAACTATCTATTAGGAGCGCTTGCAGCTATGAAACCTTTTTTGCTGATCGTGTTAGCCAGTTTGTTATGGGTCATGCCCACGCAGGCACAGGAAGCGGATCGTGTCGTGACGCTCAGCCCGGAGGGGCGTGGCTATGTTGACCCCGAAATCTTGCCCGGTGGCAATTGGCTTACCTATCAATCGAACCAAGCCATTTATGTGGCACAACTGGACTCCCGCACGGGTGATGTGTTCAATCCGCAGCGCGTGGACAGTGGGGCAGCACGTTTGCTGGAAACTTTTAATGGGCCGGAGTTTGGCGTGGATGCGCAGGGATGGGCTATCTTTTATGCCAAGCCGAGCCAAGATGAAATCAGCATTTGGCGTGCTAGCCCTGATGCAAATGGTGGCTTTCGGACAGAAGCCATTACCCAAAATGCCAGTTATCTTTCTCAATTAGCCAGCCGCAACGCCCAAGCCGAGCATACGCGCTTGGCAGCAATTCGTGGAAGTTGGCAAGCTGGCACCGCCGTTTGGTTGGACGAAAGCGATGGGCAAACAGGGGGCGAAATCGCGGCTATTGAAAATGGTGTATCTTCGGTACGCTGGGTTGATGACAGCTTCTTGCTGACCTTCAGCCAGCGCAGTGGCCCGGCGCAAGGGCAAGTGCATGTGCTGGATACCACTTCAAATCAGATCACGCAAATCAGCACGGACGACGGCGACAAAACCGATCCTTATGGATGGTTCGCGCCGGAATACAATGGCGAACTGCTCATCCTGGCGATTGTTGATAACTCAAGCATAGCGGTCTATCATGCCGAGACGGGTGAGCGACTTGCGACCTTCCGGCCACCCCCTAGCGCGTCGTTTGATTTTGTGTCCTCGGCGGAACCCTTTGTGGTCGATGGCCGTAGCTATATGAGCTTGGTCATTAAGGATGCCAACAACAATCGTCAGCGCTTCACGGATAGCGAAGTCTGGCTGTTCGGTTTGGATGATTATGCCGAGCGTTGTGATAGTGGTGAATCCGGTTTAGCACGTAGCGACCCCGAAGTGTTTATCGGCACGTCAGCGGTGTTTGTTTACTATAACGTCATCAACGGCCCTAGCGCACCCTATGAAATGCGCCGTTGCCAAAGCAACATTCCGCTGGGGGCTAGCAGCGCTCAAACGCAAAGCACGCCGACTTGCCAAAACATCCCAGCGCAAAGCACGAATGCAGCCCTTACACAGAATATGGCACCCTATGTCGTTTGCCATCAACCAACACAGGCCCAACAGAATCACTTGCTGGTCTTTTTGCCTGGGACAGGTGCGACGCCATCAGATTATCAGGCTTTCGTTCAGGAAGCCGCAAACATGGGGATGCACGCCATCGGCTTGACCTATCCCAATGATCGCTCGGTGAACCTGCAAATCTGCCTCAATGATCCCGACCCGGATTGCCACGCTAAGGTGCGTTATGAGGTCATCACCGGGCAGGATACCCATGCCGATGTGAACGTCAATATGGATAACAGCATTACAGGTCGCCTTATGGCGTTGCTGACGAGCCTGCATGCAAGCCAACCAACAGCCGGTTGGGCTCAATATATCGACGGCGATCAACCGCGTTGGGAATCAATCGTTATCGCTGGGCATTCGCAAGGTGCGGGCATGGCTGCCTACATCGCTCATGAGCACATCGTTGCGCGAGCCGTACTGTTTGCCTGGGTGGATATTGCGCGCGGTCGCGCGGTCAACTGGATTCTTGACAGCCCACCCGCCACACCCGCCGAGCGCATATATCACTTTGAACATGTCGATGACCGCGCGCGGGGGGAATTCGCCAAAGAGCAGATGTTCGCGGCTTGGGGTCTGAATCGCTTAGGGCAGGTGGAAGTCGATAGGGTGGCCCCACCCTATGAGGATGCGCACCTTCTGTTGACCGCGCTGGCACCTGCGCGTCAAACCGCGCGACCTAGCGCGGGTGCCCATAATATGGTGGTCGCGGATGACTTCACCCCGATGGAGAACGGTCAAGCGGTTCTGGCTCCGGTTTGGCGGTATCTGTTGGGTCAGCCCTAGGCATCAACCGAAGCTTTTCACAAAAGGTAACTACTCAGCCCTCACCCCCTTAATCCCCCTCTCCCAAACGGGCTTTCAGCCCTGGGAGAGGGGTTGGGGTGAGGGGGAAGAATTGGCATAGCCTGAGCAGTTACGCAAAGCCTATATTTAGGGATTTCTGTTCCAATGTAAACGAGACGCTCGTCGTCGATGAGATCATCGCGACTACCGCCGCGCGCCCTGATGCTGATGACGTCCGAGTAGCGCATATGAGGGCCGATCATCCACTCATTGTCACATGACGGATTTCAGGCCCTCCACCCATAAGCGCGTCATCATCAAAAAGCGATCAATGCCGATGCGCAAGTGAATATCGTCAGGCAACACCATAGCCGGGTCGATATAAATGCGGATGCCATCACGTTCGGTAACTGGCCAGGCCTCGCCCCCCTGGGTCATACCTGCTTCGGCAATGGGCAGAAAGACTGTTCCCCCACAGCACCCGTGCCGAGGCGAGGCGCGGAGCGTCATTGCGGCCTCGTGTTTACGCAAAAACTCCTGAGCATCCGCATCTATCGTGATCTGCAACATTAGGCCGCGCCTTGTGCCGTTGCCAGATCAGGGAAACGGTCGCGGGTGGCATTGGCAATTCGCACCAAGGCCAGCATCACCGGGACTTCGACCAGCACGCCGACTACGGTCGCCAAGGCTGCCCCGGAGGTTACCCCAAAGAGGGCAATCGCGGTGGCCACCGCTAGTTCAAAAAAATTGCTGGAACCGATCAGCGCGGCAGGGGCCGCAATCTGGTGCGGAATTCGCAAGGCTTTGGCGGCACCGTAGGCAATCGCGAAGATGAAAAAGGTCTGAATGATTAGCGGCACGGCAATGAGCGCGATGTGAAACGGATTATCCAGAATGACTTCGCCCTGAAACGAAAACAACAGGATCAGGGTCATCAGCAGGCCCATGATGGTCACTGGGCCAAGCCGCTTGAGAAAGACCCCATCAAACCAAATCGCGCCCTTGCTACGAATCAACATCACGCGCGTGATGTAGCCCGCCACCAGCGGCACGACGATATAGAGCAATACCGACAACAACAAGGTATCCCACGGCACGGCGATATTGCTGATACCCAGCAAAAAGGCCACGATTGGCGCAAACGCAAACAGCATAATCAGGTCGTTGACCGAAACCTGCACCAAGGTATAGGCGGGGTCGCCCTTCGTGAGGTAACTCCACACAAAAACCATGGCGGTGCAGGGCGCTGCACCCAGCAGAATCGCCCCGGCGACATATTCCTGGGCCAAGCTGGGTTCGATAAACGGCGCGAAGAGCACTTGCAAAAACAGCCAGGCGAACAGATACATCGTAAAGGGTTTAATGAGCCAATTTACCACAACCGTGAGTGTTAGCCCCTTCGGCTGGCGGCGCACGCCTAACACACTGCTGAAGTCAATTTGCACCATCATAGGATAGATCATTAACCAGATCAGAATTGCAATGGGCATGTTGACCTCAGCGTAAGTAAACTGGGTCAGCGTATCAGGAATGGCAGGGATGAATTGCCCGATGGCGATACCCACCAAGATGCATAACGCAACCCAGACGCTCAGGTATCGCTCAAATACGCCTAATCCTTTGCCTTCGCTTTGCTCCGGTATGGCTGTTTTGGTTGTTGAAACTGTATCCATTTTTTCCCTTTCTCTTTAGTGTTTAGTGGCATTCGCGCGCCTGGTCGGGCCTGGTTAACCGAGTTCTTGCTCTAACCAATGAATAGCTGCGTCACGCTCGGTGAACACACGCAGCCGATGAGTGGTACCGGAGCCTGTCAGCGTAGCGAATATCGTTAGTTCGGCTGCATGTTCTGCTTGCACCAGGAAAGCCGTGCAGGTTTTGTAGGGCTGTGTGACCGCCAAAGCGTTGATCTGCATCATGCGTTGCCGGAAACCGGGTGTCGTGGCGCCCCAGGTGGCATCGACGAGCAGCAGAATGGGTCGCCGCAGATGCACCCATTCTCGATAGATCCGTTGCATTTCTGCAAACCAACTTTCGATATGCTCTTTGGTTGGTTCGCTGGTGATGACCGCCACCAGCTTGCCATTATGGTATTCTTCAATCGTACCCCCGCCAAGGAAGCTACGCACCCGGTCGGTTTCATGTGTGGGTATGGCTGGCATGTTGCCCATCCTATCTATTTTAACAAACGATTTACGTACCTTGTGATATAATATAATTGAAATTAGTCTAAAATGAATTGTACTATATTGCTAACCAGATCAACAATCCACAAAGGAGACCAATTCAGTGGATAAGAAAAATGTGCTGTTCTTGTGTACGGGCAATTCGGCACGTAGCCAAATCGCCGAAGCATTGCTGCGCAAATACGCGAGTGATCGCTTTCGGGTCTACAGCGCGGGCTTAGACCCCAAAGGCGTAAGCCCATTGACGGTAGAAGTGATGGATGAAATTGGGCTGGATATTCGGCAGCAAACGTCTGATCCTATCAAGAAGTATATGATGAAACAGAGCTTTCGCTACGTCATCACGGTCTGTGCCCATGCCGATGAGCAATGCCCGCAGGCGCTGTGGCACATGGGCGAGAAGCTGCATTGGCCCTTTGATGACCCTGCGCAAGCTGAAGGAACACATGCCGAGCAACTCGCGATGTTTCGGCGAGTACGGGATGAAATCGACGCCAAAATTAGGGCGTGGATGGCGACATTGGAACCAATAGCTGAATAGAGGCGCTGCGATGCACCATACACCAGATTTTATCAAGCTGCTGGCCCCGGATTTACGCTGGCAGATCGTCCAGACCCTGAAGCGCGGCGACTATCGGGTGAGCGAACTGGTTGCGGCGTTGGGCCGACCCAAAAACCTGTTATCCTATCATCTCAAGCAACTTCGCGCAGAAGCCATTATCACCTATCGCCGCAGTGATGCGGATCGCAGAGACTACTACTACAGCCTGAATATCCCCCGTTTGCAGGCTCTGTACCGGCAAGCGGGGCAAGAACTCAACATCAGGGTGGCCGATGCAAGCCCGATCTATCGCTGGACACCACCCGTGCGGGTTTTGTATCTGTGTACGCGCAATTCGGCGCGTTCTCAGATGGCCGAAGGGTTGTTGCGCCATATGGGTGGCGAGAATGTGCGGGTTTATAGCGCGGGCAGCGAACCAGCGTTCGTCCATCCGTTGGCCGTGCAGGTGATGAGCGAGCGGGGTATTGATATTCATCATCACGAATCCAACCATCTGGATGAATTTGTCGGTCAGGCCTTCGATTATGTCATCACGGTCTGCGACCATGTGCGCGAAGTGTGCCCAACCTTTCCTGGTGTGCTTGAACACCATTGGAGTTTTGCCGATCCCGCTATCGTAGACGAAACTTCACAATTGGATGCCTTTCGTCAGACTGCTGAGGGGCTTGCCGAACGTATCGCGTATTTTATGGCGCTAATTGACACGGAACGAAGGAGATAAACATGGGACGCATTACGATCTTTGGCGACATTCACGGCAATTTGCCCGCGCTGGATGCGGTGCTGGCCGATATAGCAACACGCGGTTTAGACGACAGCCTCTATTGCCTGGGCGACCTGGTAGGCTATGGGGTCTATCCGAACGAGGTCATCGCGGCGATCCGCGCCCACGATATTCCGACCATCATGGGCAATTATGATCTGGGCGTCGGGAATGAGAGCGACGATTGCGGCTGTGCTTACAAAACGGCAGAAGAAGAAGCGCGCGGTAAGCAGTCGATTGCCTGGACGAATGCCCACACGACGGCTGATAACAAAGCATTTCTGCGCTCGCTGCCCGACAGTATCCCGCTAAAGTTGGGCGACTTGCGCGTCTTGCTGGTGCATGGCAGCCCGCGCAAGGTCAATGAATATCTGTACGAAGACCGCCCCGCCGAGAGCCTGGAACGCATTATGGATCAATATGAGGCCGACGTGTTGGTGTGCGGGCATACGCATCTGCCGTATCATCGCGTTCTGCCCAGCGGGCGACATGTCATCAACGCGGGCAGTGTGGGCAAGCCCAAAGACAACAACCCGGAGGCGTGTTATCTCGTGCTGACGGTCGAGGGCGAGCAGGTGACGCCGGAATTCATCCGCGTGCCGTATGATGTCGAAGCTATCGCGGCGGCCATCGAAGCCAGCGACATGCCCAGCCCCTTCGCGCAAATGCTACGGGAAGGCCGGGGCTGAGCAGTCAAACGGTGGGCCATTCATCCCGGATTGGCCCAAAGCATAAAGCAAAGTGCGGGGTGGTTGTCTTGCGGCGTTTCAAAAGCCGTGACGCGCGGCTTAGCGCTCCGCGAGTTCAGCACCTTCTAGCGTAATGCGGCCTTCGATGTTGGGTTCCACGGTGCCCAGTTCGGCCATGTAGTCGATCACCGCTTGGTCTAGCGGACGACCAAAGGCGTACAGGGTGCTGCCTTCGGCGAATTGCTCGTAGCCGTCGCCGCCATCCAACATGAAGTTATTCGTGCCCACAAAGTAAGTTGCTGCGGGGTCAATAGGTTCGTATTCGCCCGTCTCTTGGTTCAGCACTTCGACGTTGCTCACGCGGCTACCGACTTCCTGAGTGGGGTCGAAAGTATAGCGCAGGCCGCCCACTTGCGGGAAGCGGCCATTCAGGCCATCGCGGCTGATGACGCCATCGTCACCGACTTCCACGCGACTGACGCCGTTTTCCAGGGCTGCCACGACCAATTCGCCGGTCAGGTCGGCGGTGGCGATAGTGTTGCCGAAGGGCAGCACGGTCAGTATTTCGCCCACGGTGATGTCGCCCGCGTCAATATCTGCACGGATGCCGCCCCCATTCTGGATAGCAATATCCGCGCCGGTTTCGGCCAGGATGGCATCGCTGATGATGTTACCCAGGGCGCATTCTTCAATGCGGCAGACGGTGCGGGCACCATCCAGCAGGACGGCGGCTTCGGCGCCGATGGGCTGCTCACGCAGTTCATTCACAGGGCCGGCCAGGTCTTCCAGCAAGGACGCGAGTTCCGCATCCGGCTGAATGTAACGGCTCAGCAGAATGGTGTCGCCATCCCAGTCGGCCAGCACGCCATCGGCGTCAAACTCAACATCTAGGCGGCCCAGATAAGCATTGTTGCTACCGGCTTGCACGACCAAGACGGGGTTGCCATCCGCACCTTCCATCACCATGGGGTATTCCCCGGCGGCATCCGCGTAGGTGTTGCTCAGCAGGGTGTGGCTGTGGCCACCGATGATGATGTCTGCGCCGCTGAGGCTGGTGGCCAGTTCAGTATCGAAGCTCAGACCGATGTGGGTCAGCACGATGATGCGATTAACGCCCTGTTCGGCCAGTTCATCGATGTGTTGCTGGGCCACGGCGGTGAGGTCGTCATTGAACATGATCTCATCGCTGGGGCTGCTGGTCACGACGCTATCGGGGGTGGTAATGCCGATGACGCCGACTTGCTCGCCATTGACATCCAGCACGGTGAAGGGTTCGACGGCCTCGTCAATGCCGGGGAAAGCGCTGTAATCCACATTAGCGGACAGCACCGGGAACGCGACCCCCTGCACGAAGGCTTCCAGCGCGCTTTCGCCATCATCATATTCATGGTTACCCAGTACGAGCGCATCGTAGCCCAGGGCATTCATGATTTCGATCTGGTCGGCCCCACGATATTGAGTGTGGTAGAGCGTGCCCGTGAAGCGGTCACCCGCGTCTAGCAAGACGCTATTCTCAACTTCGCCGCGAATTTGGCTCACCACCGTGGCCTGGCGTGCGATGCCGCCATTGCCGTCGCCGTCGGCTTCGTGGTTGGCGTGGGTATCGTTGGTGTGCATGATGGTTAGTTGGAATGTTTCGGCTTCGTCGTTCTGGGCGAAGGCCGCCATGGCCCACACCAGAGACAAGACAATGATAATCAGGCTGATTTTACGCATCGGTGCTCCTTTATTTTCTTCTGTTCACTATATGGGCGAACTTACTACAGGCAACATAACTGCCAAAGTGAGGGAAATAATACCCTGCGATGATAAGGGAGACATTGTACATACGTAAATTTTCTTTCATCCATTTCATTTCTGGCATGAAATCCTGGTAAAGACGGCTTAACCCAAAAGCCACCCCTGGCAAACCAGGCTCTAAGGCTTTTCCAGAAAAATAATTACCCCTCCCCAGCCCCTCCCCGAATTCAGGGAGGGGCTATTATGCGCACGAGTAAGTTCTCCCCCCGAATTCGGGGGGAGCTAGAGGGGGGTAAAATCAAGCCGGTATCCTTTTCGACAAAAGCAAGCGGCATAGTTAAATACTTGGAAAAGCCTAACCTCCCGGTCTCCCGGCTTGGTGCTCAGACACGATGCAAAAAACATTTTCGTAACTACTCAGCCCTCACCCCAACCCCTCTCCCAAACGGGCTTTCAGCCCTGGGAGAGGGGCAAAAA
>DAOTVD010000348.1:0-2371 GCA_034437075.1 Anaerolineae bacterium | reverse complement strand
CACAACCACGTCACGGCGCTGGATTTCTCCGCGCGGATGCTGGCCCTGGCCCGCGCGCGCTATCCTGATGTGGCGCTGGGGGATGGCGAGCGCTTGCCTTTTTGCGCTGGGGCCTTCGATGCGGTCATCGCGACGGGCGTGTGGCAATGCCTGCCCGAAGCCGCGCCCTTGCCGCGCGAAGCCGCGCGGGTCTTGCGGCCTGGGGGGCGTTTGGTGCTGGGCTGGGCCCTGAATGCGGATTTTCTGCTGTACCGGCGTGGGGTGCGCTCCCGCCTAGCCGAGGGGCTCACCTTGACCCCGCGCCCGCTGGATGCCATGCGCGCCGCTTTGCGCGCGGCGGGCTTCGCGCAGGTAACGCCCTATGCAGCGGTGTATCCGCTGGGGGTATGGCGCGGCGCGGGGCCGCGCGCGCTCGTCCCGGCCTATACCCTGGCGGCGCGCTTATGATAGCCCTCTGGCAACGGCCCAGCATTCGGTGGGGGGTCACGCTGTTGGTCATGCTCGGGATTCTGGCATTGGCCGCCGCCGTGCTGGATGTGGATCGCCTGCAAACGGTGCTGGCGGAGGCCCGCTGGGGCTATCTGGTACCCTCCACATTGCTGAATCTGGTGACGCTGGCCATTATCATCTGGCGTTGGTGGCTAATTCTGGGGCGCGAAGCGCGTTTGGTGGATTGCTTCACGGCCAATCAGATCAGCGCATATCTAAATTTGATTTTGCCTTTGCGCCTGGGGGATATTTCGCGGGCGGTGGTCTTGCGGCGGCACGCGCCGCACCTCAGCATGGTGGGTATTCTCTCTACAGTGGGCGCGGAACTCACCTTCGATATGCTGATTTTGATGACCTTACTGGCGGGGCTATTGCTCTTTTTGCCCTTGCCGCCCCTGCTGACAACGGCGGGCGGTGTATTGGCCATCGGGACGACCGTGGCGGTGCTGGGCGTATTGGCTCTGGCGCGTAGCGATGCCCTGCTGACGCGCATCATTCGCCCGCTGGCGGCGCGCTTGCTGCCAGAACGGTTGGCGCAAGGCGTCGTCGGGATTGCGGCCCGCGCGCGGGATGGGCTGGCCACGTTGCGCGATAATCGGCAAGTGGTGGCGCTGCTGTTGATTTCGTTGTTGAATTATGCCATTCAGGCGGTTTCGAACTGGCTGTTGCTGCTCGTCTTTCTGGAGGACGCCAGCCTGGCGGCGGGGTTGGTCGCGCTGGTGGGGGCGGGGTTGGGGCTGGCCTTGCCCTTGCTGCCCGGTTCCACCGGGACATATCAACTCGCGGTGGCGTTGGCGTTGGGCAGTTTGGGCATCGCACCGGAGGAAGCCGCCGCTTTTGCGGTAGTGCTGCACGCCCAGCAAAACGGCATCACGCTCGTGACGGGTAATCTATCCATGTTGCGCGAGGGGGTCAGCGTGGCGGAGATACGCCGCGCGACGTCTTAGGCTTTTCCAAGTATTTAACTATGCCGCTTGCTTTTGTCGAAAAGGATACCGGCTTGATTTTACCCCCCTCTAGCTCCCCCCGAATTCGGGGGGAGAACTTACTCGTGCGCATAATAGCCCCTCCCTGAATTCGGGGAGGGGCTGGGGAGGGGTAATTATTTTTCTGGAAAAGCCTTAGGGGTTGATGATCTTTAAGGCGAGGGTCTGCACGCCATCCAGGATGCGGGCATCGTCGTAACCCAACCCTGCGCGCTGATAGCGCAACGTGCGCGCGTCTAGCATCACGTACAGCACATCGGCCAGGTAATCGACATCGCCGGGCAAACCCAACTGCGCGAGCAAACCGCGTAAGGTGCGCCGCATCCAGGCGTGGGCAGGATGCTGCAAGAGCCCGCCATCGCTTTCCCTGGCTTCTACGCTCAGCAAGTCGTTATTACGCAGGGCAAAGCGCGCGACCCGGTCGATAAACCAGCGCAATTTATCCAGCGGATCATCCGCCGAGCGCAGGTGTTCCAGGGTTTGGGTCTGCAATTTTTGCATGTCGTGGTCGAGCAACGCCTGGCAGAGTTCGCTTTTGTTGGCGAAATGGCGGTATAGCGTGCCTTTGCCCACCCCAGCGGCTTCGGCAATCGCGGACATCGAGACGCTTTCGACGCCGCAACTTGCGAATAAATCCTGGGCGGTGTCTAGCAGCAAGGCACGGTTACGCACCGCGTCCGCGCGGGTGGGCCGATTCTCGGGGTCGGTGAATTGCAAGGGGTCATTGCTCATAGGGCCATTATAGCGGAAAGTGAAACGCGGGGAAAGGTCCGGCAGGCGTGAGGCTGGGTTGCGCTTGCGCCACGCACAAAACCCCGCCTTAGGGGGCGGGGCCTGTGCTTTTGTACCAAACGCTTTACGCGGTGGCGTGCGTAACGCCACTGCGAGGAGATTAG
>DAOTVD010000347.1:0-3185 GCA_034437075.1 Anaerolineae bacterium | reverse complement strand
CTGATGATGCGGCATGTGGGTGAAAAAGCCTTCCAGGGCTTCTAACCCGCCTGCCGAGGCACCGATACCGACGATGAAATTAGCACTAGGGCTCGTCACGCAAGGTTCCTCAGTCATCAAAAATGAACACACTTGGGCAGAAAACAGATGATGAAAGAAAACGGTATGCCGACTGTCATCCACAACCTGCGCTGAAACTCGGTGCGGAGATGGCCCAATCGCTCTGCGATTAGCATCACTGCCTTAAATCTAGTTTACCATTGTTATATACGGAAATATATGACAAGAGGAGGAAAACAACATGTATAAGGAGCCAAATAGGCGTTCGCAAACTGTATCCATGGGTCTTAAGGTATGACTGACCTGGGAATACCGGGCGCCTTTCGCCACCTACGGCCCCAACCTGCCCGTGGGTGACTCTGAGCGCCGTGTCTTTTTATCTGCCCCCGCACGGATGATTAGCCGTAGCCGGGTTGGCCGGGCCGGGGCGTGAGATCACGCGGGGCTAGGCCGAGCCGCACGAACAACCACGGGATGCCCGCCAGCGCCAAAAACCCGGTGATGCCATAGCGCAACGCGCGCCAGATCGGCGCGGGTTCTAGCGGTTCGAATGCCGAATCCATCAGCAGGAAAGCGCCCACCAGCAAAATCAGGCCAGCGATATAGCGCGCGGCACGTTGCGCGGGCGGCCCCGCCGGGCTAAAACCGATGCGCGTGCGATCCAACACCATCGCGACCACGCCGCCCGCCAGGGTCGCCAGTAGGGCCAGCGCGTCCGAGTTATCCCAGATGAGCGCCACGCTAATTACCCAGACCATGACGCCCAGCCCCACGCGGGCCATGGGCGGCAGGCCGAACCAGCGCGGCGCGGCCCAGGCTTCGAAGGGCAACACCCCCGCCAGGATGATCCCCGCGAAAAATATCCCCGCGACCACGTCTTGCGGATAGTGGACGCCGTTATACATGCGCGAAAGGCCCATCAGCACGACGTACGCGGCCAGCAATCCCCAGGCCAGCCCCCGCCGCGCGGGGTAGCGCTGCGCGACCCATATCGCGAGCACGCCCCACACCGCCAGGCTGACCATCGTATGCCCGCTGGGGATGCCGCCTTGCGAAGCACTCACCAGGCGCTCGACTTGCTCCGGCGCGACCTCGAACGGGCGCGGGCGGTCGAAAAGGGCCTTCAGAAAATACGAGACTACCCCCGTCACCATCAGCGTAAAGAGCATACGCCGCCCCAAGTTTTTGTCGATGCACCACAGAAAAATGGGCAAAATTGCCAGAAAAAACAGCGTATCTCCGGCGAAATCCGTCGCCCCCGCCAGGGCATCGAGTAGCCCGGTGCGCCTTTCTTGTAGCCAGAGCACGACATCCAGCCCCCAGCCCGTTTCTAATGATTCCAGCATTGTGTTATGTCCTTCCATTGGGCGTGCAGGGTCAATGATACCGAATCTGAGGGCGCGGCGTCGATACACCCGGCGCGCGTGCTTTTTGCTAAACTCTAAGCGATAGACTCAGAACGAAAGAGGCGTTATGTCCAGCAAAACGATTTTAGTCACTGGCGCGACTGGCTACGTGGGCGGGCGGGTGGTGCCGCGCCTGCTCGAAGCCGGTTACAGCGTGCGCGTCTTGGTGCGAGATGCCAATCGCCTGGCGGGCCGTCCGTGGTCAGAGGCGGTGGAGGTAGTGCAAGGCGATGTCTTGAAACCCGATAGCCTGCCCCCAGCTATGGACGGCGTGTGGGCGGCCTATTATTTGATCCATAGCATGAGCGGCCATAAGGATTTTCACGAGCGCGACATCATCGCGGCGCGGAACTTCAGCGGCGCGGCCAAAGACGCCGGGGTAGAGCGGCTTATCTATCTGGGCGGTTTGGGCGACCCCAACAGCGCGCTCTCCGAGCATTTGCGCTCGCGGCAACTGACCGGGGAAACGCTGCGCGAGAGTGGCATTCCGTTGACGGAGTTCCGCGCGGGGATTATCGTCGGCTCGGGCAGTATATCGTTCGAGATGGTGCGCTACCTGACCGAACGCCTGCCCGTGATGGTCGCGCCGCGCTGGGTGTTCACCGAGACGCAGCCCATCGCGATTCGCAACGCGCTCGCGTATTTGATCGACGCGCTGGAAGTGCCCGATAGCGCCGGGAAAGTCATCGAAATCGGCGGCACGGATCGTATGCGCTATCGCGATATGATGATGGTCTATGCTGATGTGCGCGGCCTGCGGCGGTCGATTATGCCCGTGCCTGTGCTGACGCCGCGCCTTTCGTCGTATTGGGTGCATCTCGTGACGCCCATCCCCGGCAATATCGCGCGTCCGCTCATCGAGGGCTTGCGCAACGAAGCCGTGGCCGATACGCGCCTGGCGCATGAACTTTTCCCGCATATTGACCCCATGCCCTATCGCCGCGCGGTGGAATTGGCGCTGGGTCGCCTGGCGGCGAGCACGGTCGAAACCAGTTGGAGCGATCCGCTAGCCAGTAGCCAGGGGGATGTCACGCCGGTGCGCCTCACCAGCCAAGAAGGCATGTTGATGGAACATCGCGAGCGGCTTATCGACGCGCCCGCCGATGAGGTCTACCGCATATTTACCGGAATCGGCGGGCGGCGCGGCTGGCTGAGTTATAACTGGGCCTGGCGCTTGCGCGGTCTGCTGGATAGCTTGGCCGGGGGCGTGGGGTATCGGCGCGGGCGGCGTCATCCAGATGAATTGCGCCCGGGCGATGCGCTCGATTTTTGGCGCGTCGAGGCCCTGGAACCGAATCGCCTGATGCGTTTGCGCGCGGAGATGAGAGTCCCCGGCCTGGCCTGGTTGCAGTTCCGCGCAGCGCCTTTGAAAGATGACGAGACGCGCACGCATCTGACGCAGACCGCCTTTTTCGCGCCCAAAGGGTTGTTCGGTTATTTGTATTGGTGGGCGTTGTATCCCATCCATGGGCCGATCTTTTCATCGCTTATCGACCAGGTGGGCGAACGTGCCGAGCGGGCCTATCGGGGCCAACCCAGGGAGGTCACCGCGCCCCAACCCGAGGAAGCCTAGCGCTCTGGATACCGTCAGGGGGGGGGGGCAGCCCGGCAGCGCGTGCGCGCTGGAGGGCGAGCATGCTCGCCCTCGCGGGGTCGTGTAGCGACCCCGCCCGGGCTGCCCCGCGCGCTGGTGCGCGAATTCGCGCCCTCCGCTAGCCG
>DAOTVD010000346.1:0-13918 GCA_034437075.1 Anaerolineae bacterium | reverse complement strand
CTTGCACATACTGGCCGGGCGGCTCGATTTGCCCACCCCCGACCACTTCGCCAGTGGCGAACATCGCGCCCTAGCAGGCACGCCCTTTGAAGCCGCGCTGCATCCCCAACCCGCCCGCCGTTACGCAAATGCGAGCACTTTTGTGGATGATCTGCTGGATTGGCTCGCCGAAATCACCTCAGAGATCGCCTGGCCACTGCCGCACGAGATGCCGCCCGAACCACCTGGCACAACCGAACAAGAATGGGTCTGGTCGCCCCTGCTGCAACCCCGTTTGGGCAATAAGCAGACGCTGTATCATAACAAAGAGAACACCCGGGTCAGTTCTTGTATCTGGTTGAACGACCAGGATACATTCTTATCTGCCGGGGAAGACGGCTTTATCTATCGCTGGGGCCTGGGCGAACCCGAACCCACATTCGTAGCCGCGACCGATGTGCCCATTCTCAGCCTGGCCATCAGCCAAGACGGCTGGCACCTGGCCACGGGCCACGCGGACGGCAGCGTGCGTGTGTGGCAGCAGGATGGTCTATTGCTGCACGAACTCGCGCCCCATACGGGCCCCGTCTATGCTTGTAGCCTGGCGGCAAATGGGCAAATTCTGGCCACGGGCGGCGCGGATGGCACCCTGCGCGTGTGGGATTTGCGCGCCGAACGGCAGTTAACCGTCTTTCGGACGTATACTGGCGCGATTCGCTGCTGCACCCTCAACCCCAGCGGCAGCCTAGTGCTGTTCGGCGGGGATGACCAGCGCTTGCAACTCGGAGGGGTGGCAAACGGCGACATCTTGCAAACGTTCAAAGGCCATTTGCAAGCCGTGCTCGGGTGTGATCTGCGCGGCGAATTGGCGTTTTCGGGCGATGCTGGCGGCAACTTATACGCCTGGGACATCCTGCTAGAAGACCCCCCCCTGGCCTTGCGCGAACATCGCGGCGCCGTCGCCGATTGTCATATATACGAAGGGGCGGATGGCAGCGTATACGGGCTTTCATGCGCCACAGATGGCCAGGTGTGCACCTGGGATTTACGCACGGGCACTTTACGCGAAGTCGCGCGGCCCTTCCCGCAAGAGGCCGTGTCCCTCACCGCTTGCGCCTTAAACGCGCGGGCGCGCGTAGTTGGCACGGCAGATGGTCGTTTGCATATTCAGGCACGCGGCGGGCAAGTGCTGGCCGCGCGGCGCACGGGGCAACATACCAGCGGCATTGTGGCCGTAGCGGCTCATGACAACGATGCATACGCCATCGGCTATGATAGTCGCCTAACCCACAGCCGACGCGCGGACGGTGCATTGCAAGCCGTCTTTGCGCTCGAAGCCATCCCGACCGTGTTGGCAATCGATGCCGATTATATCTACGCGGGCGACCAGGAAGGCCGTTTGCGTTGCTACGACCGCCACCGGGGCCGCCTGCGCTGGGAAGCTAAGGCGCATCGCGGCGCGGTGACGTTTATCTTGGCAGAACCCGCCGACGCGATCATCACCGGCGGGGCCGATGGTGTGCTCGCGCAATGGAAAAAACAAGACGGCGCTCGCTTGAGCGCCCGGTCTGTTGCGCCTGTCGGGCTGCACTGCGCTGCGTTGCAAGACGATACTCGCCTCTTGGCGGGCACCCAGAGCGGGGATGTCTTGCGCATTAATTTTCGGTCTGGTCACTCTCTGGAGCCTGTTCTGGCGCTCGGCCAACCCATCCGCGCCATATTACGTTTTGGGCCTATGTGGTTTGCGGGCACTAGCGATGGCTATTTACAAGCCCTGAACACAGATGCGGAGCATACTGGATGGCGTTTGCACGCATCCGGCTTGCAAGCGTTGGCGATCATCCCTGGGCCAAAGTGGCTCAGCAGTTTGAGCCCGCAAGGTGAACTTGCGGTGTGGGATATGGCCGCCCAGCGTTGCCTGCATCGTTGGCAGCCCGGCCCCTTATTTGGCGCAATGGCATCCGCCGGGCATCACCAGCTATTGCTGGGGGATGAGGCAGGGCATCTGCATCTTCTATACTGGGGGCCAACCCATGGGTAAAACATTTGCAAACCTTTAACTCCGCATTAATATTGGTTTTCTACACTGATAGGGGTTAACGATCATCACTCGAAGACAAACACTGACCTTACTAACCATCATGAACACCCCCAACACCCAGCACGTACTCATTATCGAGGATGCTCTCGATTTACAAATGATGATCGTGCACATGCTCAGACCCTTTCACTGCACCATTCACACTGCTCAAAATGGGGTTGAAGGCATGGATCTTCTACAAAACAACCGCTACGACCTGGTCATTTTGGATTTGAACCTGCCCCACATACGCGGCGAAGCCCTGTTACGCTTTATGCGCCAAAGCCCCGATTTACAGGATGTGGTGGTCATCATCACGACCGTGTTTAATGCCGAGCAAATCCAGGATATCGCCGCTCTCGCCAATTATATTTTGCAAAAGCCCTATGCCTTGCAAGAATTTCGGCAAATCGTAGGCCGCGCGTTGGATCAACAAGGCTAGACCATACCTTGCCAAGGCCATCCAGACACGAGATAATGCACCCTTGTGACCGATGAAACCATTTTTCTCATGTTGCGCTGCGCCGCTAGCGGAGGACTGCTGGCGTTTTGGGGCAGCCTGGCGTGGTTCTTGTATCAGGATTATCGAGCCACCAGCGCGCTATTACGTACTCGGCACGAAAAAGCGGGCCGCCTGGTTGTCATCGCAAGCGACAACAACCAACCTGTTCCTGGGGATGTCTTGCCCCTGGTGCATAGCACCACCATGGGCCGCTCAGCGAGCAACACGATTCAGATTGACGACCAGTTCGCCTCCAATCATCATGCGCGCGTCATTCACCGGATGGGGCAATGGTGGCTCGAAGACCAACACAGCCGCAATGGCACCGCGCTCAATGGCCAGCGCATCGACGAGCCCGTCGTGCTTTCCACTGGCGACATTATCGGCATCGGTGCCGTAGAACTACGGCTCGAACTTGACTGACCACCAAGCAACACGGACGATTGATTAGTTTATGCAACGCTCGCCTCTAGCTGTACCGGCCCTCAGCAATACATACATTTTGCCCGCCCTGGTGGTGGTAATATTGCCGGCAGTGTGCGGATGCATCATCATTATCATGTCGTTTTTCCAAGCCATCGAGAATGTCGAAGTCTGGCGCAACGAATTTCAACATGCCGTTGACCAACAATGCCCGAATCGGGGTTTCGACATCCAAAACGGCGAGGGCATTGTCTATCTGGATGGCTACCGCGAACAGTATCAATGGTATTCCAACCGGGCGGGCGATATTATCTGTGAAAGCAATGGCCGTACGATTTCCTGTAGTTGCGCCGAGGACATCACCAGTACGAGCGTGACCGCCGAACAATAGGAGTTGCATCAATGGATTTGGGACTAAAAGATTTACGCGCGGTTGTGGCTGCGAGTAGTGCGGGCTTGGGTGCCGCTACCGCCGCGCAACTGGCGCTAGAAGGCGCTAAAGTGGCCATCAATGGCCGCTCGGCGGAAAAGCTCGCCCAAACCGCCGATCATTTGCGCGATAGCACGGGCAGCGACATCCTAGCTATCCCTGGCGATGTCTCTCGCGAAGAAGACGCACGCCGCCTGGTGGAAGAAACCGCCAAGCAATACGGGGGCATCGACATCTTGGTGACTAACGCTGGCGGGCCGCCCTCAGGCAATTTCGAAAGCCTGAGCAACGACGATTGGCGCGCGGCTTACGATGGCCTGGTGATGAGCACCGTTTACCTCGTGCGCGCCGCCTTGCCCTTGCTGCGCCTTTCGGAGCATGCCGCTATCTTGGCCGTGACGTCTGTCAGCATCAAGCAGCCCATTGATAATCTATTGCTCTCCAACGCCGTGCGGATGAGCGTTGGCGGCTTGGTTAAGACTCTGGCCAACGAACTCGGGCCGAAGGGTATCCGCGTAAATGCCATTTTGCCCGGTTGGACGCGCACCGACCGCGTGACCTATTTGCTAAAGCAGCAAGCCGAACAACGCGAAAGCAGCGTCCCGGCCATTTTGCAAGAACGCACCGCCAATGTGCCCTTGCGGCGCATGGCCGAACCAGAAGAATTCGGGCGCGTGGCCGCGTTTCTGTGTTCGCCTGCGGCGTCCTACGTGCATGGCGCTATGATTCCGGTGGACGGGGGCAGCCTGCGCGCGACGCTCTAGCGCTCGGCGCCGGGGGGTGGCAGAAAGTCGCTATACACCAGAAAACCGATCCATAGCCCCTTTAGCGGGCGATAGGTCAACGCCACCACAGCCACGATCAACGCGACGCCAAGCGTCATCGTTAGCCACAAAGGCCACTCGAAAAACAAGACAGCCAGCAGCCCAAAGGCCAACCCAACCACGGACGCCAGCGCATAACTCAGCACGCTGGCACCGGTGAAATCGCCGGGTTGGCTCTGGAAGCGTTGCCCACAGACTGGGCAGGCCGCCCCCACGCCGAATAATCCCTGCCACAGCCGACCCTGCCCGCAGTTGGGGCACCGCCCCCGCGCACCGCGCAAGAGCGTCTGCACGAGGCTAGTGGGCCGCATCGTAAGCGCTGAGTAATGCGTCCGGTAAACGCCACAGCAAATCGCGCGCGAGCATCACGGGCGCTTCTAGGTTGCTATAGGGTGCCCCCGCGCGGCCATGCAGCCACACCCCCGCAACGGCTGCGTCATACGGGTCTAGGCCCCCCGCCAACAAGCCAGAGATCACCCCCGCCAGAACGTCGCCCGTGCCGGCGGTGGCCAGGCGCGCCACCGCGAAGGGGCTAATCGTCACGCGGCCATCGGGCGCGGCCACGGCTGTATGCGCGCCTTTGAGCACGATAATACAGTTCCATTGGGCGGCTTTTTCCCGCGCTAGCGCGAGGCGCGCGACCTGTACTTCGGCGGCGCTTTCCAGGCCCGCCAAACGCGCGAACTCGCCTGGGTGCGGCGTGATGATCGTTTCGGGGGGCAGCAGCGCGGGCCAGCCATCCAGCTTGGCCAGCACATTCAGCCCATCCGCGTCGATGACCAGGGGCGGCAAGCCACCTTCGGCGGTTTCTTCGATGCCCTCGTCTTCTTCCTCGACGGCTGTTCGCAACAGCCCAATCCGGCGCGCGGCGGGCTTGCGGGTGGCCTCTTGCGATTGTTGCAGCAAGGCTTGCATAAAGTCGCGCGTTTCGTCTTCGTCACCGATGCCACACCCAACCAGCAGCGCATCATAGCCCGCGCATTCTTCGCGCACGACCTGCGCAGCAGCCTTGTTGATCACGCCTAGATCATGCGGGAGCAAAACCCAGGTGGCTTCCAACACCTGGCT
Source organism: Anaerolineae bacterium (assembly GCA_034437075.1). Lineage (GTDB taxonomy): Bacteria > Chloroflexota > Anaerolineae > Aggregatilineales > J027 > DAOTVD01. Next base: position 8,612 of record DAOTVD010000346.1, on the reverse strand, counting down.
GGCCAGTGGCGCGATGAGCGGTTGTGGCACGCCGACCGTCACCAAGCCCGTCCCGACGGCATAAGCGGCTTCGGCGGCCAACGCCGAAGCCCCGACATAATTCGCGCTGCCCGTCACCTGAAAGACCTTGCCAAACGTGCCTTTATGCGCGTTGGCGTCGCGTTCGGGCAGCAATGCGCCCACGCTCGCCCCATCACTGAGGGCCGTTTGCACCGCTGCCAATTCGTCCTGCTCCGGCGCGATGCCAATCTCCGCCAAGAACAGATCACCACAATAGGCCGCGCCAGGAAAGGCTAATTGACCGTATTTCGCCGCCGCAAAGGTGACCGTTTCATCCGCGCGCAGGGTCAGCTTATCGACATCGCCTGTATCGCAGTTTAGCCCGCTGGGGCAATCCACCGCGATAATGAAGGGCCGCGCGGGTTCCTCCGTTTCGATGAAGGCGCTTTGCTGCCCGGTTGGGCTCGTCGCCAACGCGCGCGGATAATCCGCCGCGCGGCGCTCTACCACACCCGCCACCGCTTTCAGCAACTTGGCCGCGTCGCCTTCCAATGGCAGGTGCGTCCCCGTACCAAATAGCGCATCAACCAACACATGCGCCGCGCTCAGGCTATTTTTCAGCACACGATTTTGCTTATCGTTTGCGTAATCGACCATAAACACGCCCGCCTCGCGCGCCGCCGCTGCGATGTCATCATCTTCGGGGCGTGGCGCCAGACAATAAGCCGTCACTTCCGCATCGGGGGCCGCTTCTTTCACCAAACGCCCCGCGACCAGCCCATCCCCGCCATTGTTGCCCGGCCCAGCGAGGATGAATACGCGCGCACTGCCGCCATATTCCACGATGCGCGCCAAAATCCGTTCGGCGAGCGCGGCCCCCGCCGCTTGCATCATAGCCGCGTAGCTATGCCCGGCGGCATCGGCGGCTTTTTCAATCGCGATCATTTCTTCAACACTGACAATTTTAGGCATTGTATCCCTTTTTTGGCTTCCATAAACCTGTTTCAGCGTACCATTGTAGCGTCTCACGCACGCCCTGCTCAAATGGCGTGGGCTCGTAGCCCAGCGCGCGGCGCGCTTTCTCTATAGAGACGTTCCATTCCCCCAGAATATAGGGCTGCATATTGGCCACGTAAAGTGTCTCCTGGCCACGTAGCTTGCTAAATTGGGTTAACATGCGCGCCACCGGGATCATTAAACGGCTGGGCGCGTGCAGTCGCCAGGACGATGTACCCGCCAGATGCGCAATCGTTCGTTCCACCTCGCGATGGGCCAGGCTTTGGCTCGCGATGTTGTAGATTTCGCCAGATTGGCCTTTTTCCAGGGCCAGCAGCACCCCCTGGGCCACATCTTTAATATACGCGGGGAAGGTGATGTGCCGCCCGCCATCCACGCCCATGGGCAAGCGATTAATTAACGGGTCTTCGAAAAATAATTTGTTGAAGGCATAGCGCCCATGCGGCCCGTAAAACGCCCCGCCGCGCACGATGACTACCTCCAACCTTTCATCGCGAGCGTATGCTAGCGCACGCTGTTCGGCGGCCAGCTTCGTCCGTTGGTAATCATCCCAGGGACGGGGCGGCGTGTCTTCATCAATGGCTTGGGTCGGGTCGGTGGGCCACCCTGCGACAGCAATCGTGGACACCAGCACCACGCGCCGCACCCCGACCTCGACTGCCGCGCGTAAGACATTCTCGGTGCCTTGGCTGTTGGTCGCTTCGAACTCATCGCGCGCGGCCATAAAACGAAATAGGCCCGCCGCGTGAATGATCGCTTCGGTATTTTGGGCGGCCAGGCGCACCGCATCCGGGTGGGTAATGTCCGCTTGCACGACATTCGCGGAGAGCTCGCGCAGCCAGGGGTGCGCCTCCGGTTGACGTGTCAGCACCCGCACGGGGTAATCATGCGCGCGCAAAAGGGGGAGCAAACTATGGCCCAAAAAGCCTGTGCCCCCGGTGACAAGTATCATAGTGTATCCTTCGTGTTGTTCGCGTGCACAATATACTCCCCCTGCGCGGGGAATGCGAGGGTCAGGTAGACCATGTTTTATCATCTGCGAAGCGCGGGGGCTATGCTATAATGTGCGGCATGAAACAATCACGACACGCAGCCCCACTCTGGATATTCCTGCTGGTGGCGGTTTTATTGGGCCTGGCGATACTCACCGCATCCATCGAGATGTTGCCCGCACCGCCCCTATACCCCACGCCGACCCCGCCCGAGGGCATCGACTTGCCCAATGAGCGGCCCGTGCCCGCACGCTGATCGATGGAATTGTTCGAAACGCTCATCACGGCCCTGGCAGCCGGCGTGCTCGGCATTTTCGTCGGGGCAATGATCAATGCCCTGGCCGATGACTTACCCCAACGCCAGAACCCGCGCTTACCTCACTACCCGAATGGTCACCCCCGTCCGCCCGGCGCGTGGAGCGGGCTGCTAGCCTTCTTAACGGGCCAACGCGAGGGGCCCCCAATTCGCATTCCGCCTGAAGAAGAAGCCCGCTATAGTCTCTCGGAACTGGCTCACCTGGAATACGACACCCGCCTGAGTTGGCGCCATCCCCTGACCGAAATCGCCATGGCCGCGCTGTTTATATTCGTGGTTACCTATCCCTTTGAATTTCCCCGCGTTGGGGTGTGGCTGGTGTTCATCAGCATCCTCATGTTGATTACAATCATCGATCTGGAGCACCGCCTGATCCTATTCGTGGTCATTATCCCATCCGCCGTCATCGTGTTGGCACTCAATGTCCTTTTTCCTGCCAATAGCCCGAGCGGCGAACGCGACTTCATAGAATATGTATGGGGTGGCGTGCTCGGCGGCGTGGTGTTTTTTATTCTGTATCTGGGGGGCGGCGTCTTTGCGGATGCCGTGGCGGCCATGCGCGGGCAATCCCTAGCAGAAGTCGCGTTTGGGTTTGGGGATGTCATGCTGGCCATCTTGTGCGGTTTTATGATCGGCTGGCGCGCTATGATCTTCGCCATGTTCATTACAGTCTTTGCGGGGGCCATCGGCGCGTTGGCTTACATGGCCTACCGCCTCATCTCTGGCCAACGCTACGCGATGTATACCGCCTTGCCTTACGGCCCGTATATCGTCTTCGGTACACTGGTCATGATGCTGTTTATCGACCAATTCCGGGAGTTCATACGCTAAGGCCCCTTATGAGGCGCCAGCGTGGGATAAATTGCGAGGAGGAGCCCACCTTATGAACCAACAAACCCATCAAGAAACCATCCAAGTACCCTACCCGGATAGCGAGCCCCGACAGTTGGTGCTCAAGTGCAATGGTTGCCGCCTGAGCCTGAACGCTGCCGAAGCTGCCCATTGGATCACCGGTACATCAACCTACCAGCGCCCCCCTGGCCCTCAGATCAGCCAGACCGGCGGCGAAACCCGCATCGAACAAAATTACCCACGCTCGGAACTCACGAATATGTTTCGCGTCGCCAAAGACTCGCCACACCTAGACCTGAGCGTTAGCGCCGCGCAAGCGTTCGCCCTGGCCGTGAGCATCGTCAGTGATAGCGCCGAACTGAACCTGGGTGGCCTGGCGCTGGATGAAGTGCGGATTGCCGCTGGGCTTGGGAGTGCCGAAATCACGTTCAAAACGCCGCACCCGGGGCAGTTGCCAGCCCTAGAATTCGAGAATCTGGGCGGCCAGATCGAATTGCACAATGCCCAAAACGCCCACGCGACGACCATCATCCTCGGCGGGCGGATGGGCACCACGCGCCTGTATTACGATAGCCTGCCCAGCCAAGCCGGGTTACTGGTGCTGAACGCCGATAGTGTGGCCACCTCGCTACAATTGCCGCACAACATCGCCCTAACCATCGTGCCAGGCGACGGCATAACACTTTCCGACAAACACATTACTTTACACCCCGAAGGCCGTTTTCAACGCGGTAACGAGGTCTGGGCTACCCCAGCGGCGCTGGATTCGCTCAGCCCGATGCTCACCTTGCGCGTCGATTCAAAAGCACCGCTGAACATCAATCTGGCAGACGAATAGGCCCGCGCCTTGTCCACACCCCAACATCATCCACGGAGGTAATTTCTATGCAACGGTTTTTCGAAGACTATATGCAACGCATCACTGATCTACATCGCGGTTTCGAGGTCGTCATCAAGGGGCTAGACACCGCCCAACTCGATTGGGTGCCCGGCCCGGCCATGAATTCACTCACCGTGTTGGTGGTGCATATCGCGGGCGCAGAACGCTATTGGATTGGCGATGTGGCCTTGTGCGACCCGTCCGGGCGTGACCGCGACGCCGAGTTTCGCGCCCAGGGATACACAGAGGATCAACTGCTGGCGCGCCTGGCCGAAAGTAGCGCTTACGTACGCGGCGCGCTAGACCGCATCACCATGGATGACCTTGGCAACGAATGCACCTCTGCCCGCCACCCCGACCGCACCTTCACGGTAGGTTGGGCGCTGGCCCATACCCTGGAACATACGGCCATCCATCTAGGACATGCGCAGGTGACCCGCCAAATCTTGGATATGCAAGCGGCTCACTAAGGCTTTTCCAAGTATTTAACTATGCCGCTTGCTTTTGTCGAAAAGGATACCGTCTTGATTTTACCCCCCTCTAGCTCCCCCCGAATTCAGGGGGAGAACTTACTCGTGCGCATAATAGCCCCTCCCTGAATTCGGGGAGGGGGATGGGGAGGGGTAATTATTTTTCTGGAAAAGCCTAAGCCGCCAAAAGCGCCGCCTGGAATGTCTCGCGATCTTTGATGAGCCAGGCGGCGGCATCTGCTTCGCCAGCCTCGTTCAAAAAATTCACCTGCAACAACGGCAGCGCCTTGCTTTTGCCCAAAAAACTCCGTGGCGCCTCGACACCAGTAATCTGAGCCAGCGAAATGCTGATTTCTTTACGCGGGAACCACATTAAGAAATAGAGCCGCTCGTTAGTCAGCAATAGCGTACCATTCCCGCGTATAGCAACCACCCCCACCGATTGTTGGCCGAAGAAATTAGCACCATAGCGCGTTTCGAGTAGCGCCTCATGGCGCACAGTATGCAGGGCCTGAGCGGTGGCCTGGGCGCTCAAGCGCGTTAGACCCGCATAGAGCAACGCGCCGAAGCCAATGACCCCGAACAGGGCAAACAAGAAGACAGTGGTTAGAACATCCATAGGTATTCAGTGTTTACTCGTCGATAAATTGGCCAAAGACCCCAATATCCACCGCGCCCGTATTGCCGCCGGTCGTGTCCGTTAGGCGAAAGGTCAATTCCTGCGCCGTGACATCTATCGGGTATATGTTTACCTCAACCGCCTGATCTACGTCAAATGGCCCGAAGGTTTCGCCAGCGCCCGTGGTCACGGTAAAGGCATTGGTAATGGCTGTGCCGTCACTCATGGCGCGCGTCGTGTAGGTGACTTCGTTCAGTTGAGCGGGCTGGGCCAGGCGCACCGTCACGAAAGCGTCGTCACCATCCCCCGCCGTTGACCATTCGGTATTGGGATTGTCATCAAAAGCACGATTGATGCCCCAGGTTTCATCCGGTGCAGCATCGCCAAACGCGCTGCTATAGTCCACGATTTCGGCACCGCGCAACGGCGAAGCCAGGTTATCGACATCGCTCGCATTGAAGGCCGGGGTCGTAAAGGTCATCGTCTCGGAAAGATATACTACGCCATCCTGCGCCGTGCCTTGCACGCGGAAGTAATACGTCGTTTCGGGCTCTAGGCCGCTCAGAATGGGGTTGTGGTCTTCAATTGCGCCGCCCGCCATATTCTGGTCAATGCTCAGCGAACCAAAATCGGTCGTCTCACCCCAGATCACCGAACACGCGACCGGGATATTGGTGATAATCGGCAGCGTAGCCGTGCCATCTGGCCGAAAATCCGTCACTTCGATGTCGTGATCGACAATATCTTCAATCGGGCGGAAGGTATAATCTTGTACGGGGGCATCGTTGTCTTGCGCAGAGACAACGCTAATGACCAGCAAAGCCAGGCCGAGTACCAACAAAAGGAGTCGTTTTCGCATCGGGTTATCGCTTTCTTATATGTTTGATCCATCGTTTATCATAGAGGATACTTGAACCCGTTATTCTTACGCGGCATCCCGTACGATTTGATTTGAGACGGCACAAGAAAGGTGCACCATGGCAAACCCCAATATTCCTCGCCGCCAATTTTTGGCTTGCGCGCTGGGCGGCCTGAGCGCGAGCGTCGTCAGCGCATGCGGGCTAACGGGCTTAGGTGGCATCGCATTGTGGGCCACGCGCCGCGATACTGGCGCCCCCTCAACACGCCCCGCGCTGAACCTGGCTACCCTGCCGCCGCCGGAGAATTTGCCCATGGTGCGCCGGGCGGACTGGGGTGCCCTGGCCCCCGACCATAGCGCGCGCTTCGAAAACGGCTTCTACGACGCCGAGCGTAACCCGGCAGGCTGGCGTGTATACGACCAACCGCTGGCCGATGTTTATCGCACGGTCGTGATTCATCATTCCGTAGAGGAAGAAGCCGACGACCTCGCAACGCTGGCCTTTATCCAGAACTTGCATCGGGGGGATCGCGGTTGGGCGGATGTCGCCTATCACTATTTCATCGGCAAGGCTGGCACGCTCTACGAAGGGCGGCCCCTGACCGTGCGCGGCGTGCATGTCGGCGGGCACAATACCGGGAGTGCTGGCGTGTGCCTGCTAGGGAATTTCATGCACCAACAACCCACGCCAGCCCAACTTGATGCCGCGCGCGGGCTAGTCGTGTGGTTGGCTGGGTTCTTGCAACTAACGCACCTAGCCGGGCACCGCGCCTTCAACGCCGGGACACTCTGCCCAGGGGATAATCTGGTGCCACATTTGCCCGGGCTGGCCACCGCCGCAGGGCTGGCACTCGGCCCGGATGGCTACGACGGCCCCACCCCCCAACCATCGGATACGCCGCGCGCGAATGGGCCGGGCTGCGCTTGTCATACCTGAGCGGGGCTGCTAGACTCCGTGTATTGGAGTCGCCAATACCAAATCGAATAACCATTCTTATGTAATAATCCATAAACTCCACCGAGTTAACGCGCGTTAACTCCCTTCGATAAGGAGTACTTGATGTCCGCAAACCAAAACGACAACACCACGCCCCTGCACCCCACCATCCAGAACGTGCACGATAGCATGATGCAAGGCTTAGGCCAACTCGCCGACTATTTTGGCTATAATCGCGTGATGGGCGAATTGTACGCAACCTTGCTGCTGCATCCGGGGGCTATGAGCCTGGATGAACTTAAAGACCGAGTGCATAAGTCCAAGGCCAGCGTCAGTATGAACACCCGCACGCTCGAATTTATGGGCGCGGTTAAAGAAGTTTGGGTGCGCGAAGATAACCCCAGCAATCGCAAATATTACGAAGCAGAAAACGACCTGTGGAAAATTCTTTCCAAAATGTTGGGCGGGCGCGAAATGAAAGATATTGATTTGGCGATTGCGGTGATGCAGCAGAGCATCGAACAGATTAAAGCCGACCAACCCAATATGGACGAAGAAAACGCCAAGCTTGGCGAATTTTATATTGAACGTATGTCGCTACTGCTGGACTTCTTCCGGTTCGCCAAACTCTTGCTGGGGACTATCCTTGAAAAAGCAGATGAGCTAAATGTCGGCAAGGTCTCGCGCGTGGATATTGAATAGCCAGCGCATTAAACCTCGTCGTAACCCCATTCGAGTTCCATTTCACCTATGATGACCGTATCGCCATCTTCCACGCCTGCGCGCGTGAGTGCCTCCGCGATTCCGGTTGCATCCAGAATATGCTGGAAGCGCCGCACGGCTTCATCCTCATACCAATAGGTACGCGCGACGGCCCGTTCGATGGCCGTTCCGCGCACAATATACACGCCTGGTTCGGCCTTTTCCACCGTAAAGGCGTTGGGGTCTTCTTCCAGTTCGTACACGGGCATTTCCTCCTCGCGCACCACACTGGGCATATCGTCGGGTAATTCGTCCAGCATATCCAGCACGCGCCCCACCAATTGGCGCGTATTGTGTTGGGTTGCCGCGCTGATACCCATCACCGGATAGCCTTTTTGCGTGAAAAGCTGTTCGAGTTCGGCGTAGGCGGCTTCGGCCTCGGGCAAATCGAGCTTGTTAATGGCGATCAGTTGGGGGCGCTCGGCCAGGCGATCATCAAAATAGGCCAGTTCGGCGTTAATCTGCTGAAAGTCGTGCCAGGGATTCTCAGCACTCCCGTCAATGAGGTGCACCAGCACGCGCGTCCGCTGGATGTGGCGCAAAAACGCATGCCCCAGCCCGCGCCCTTCGGCGGCGCCTTCCACCAAACCGGGGATGTCGGCCACGACCATATCGCGGTATTCAAGCCCCGCCACGCCCAAATTCGGCACCAGGGTCGTAAAGGGATAAGCCGCTATTTTGGGCTTGGCGTTGCTGATAACCGACAAAAGCGTGGATTTTCCGGCGTTGGGCATGCCCACCAGCCCCACATCGGCCAGCACCTTGAGTTCCAGGCGCAGCCATTTTTCCTCGGCGGGGTCACCGCGCTCGGCAATGTGGGGTGCCTGATTGCGCGAGCTTTTCCAATGCGTGTTGCCGCGTCCGCCGCGCCCCCCCGGCAACACGACGACCTCTTGCCCAGCCTGGTT
>DAOTVD010000345.1:0-5071 GCA_034437075.1 Anaerolineae bacterium | reverse complement strand
CGGTCAGGTCGGGCACATGAATTTTGATTTCCACCTCTAGCGCCATACTAGCGTTCGATCCCAACTTCGGTCATCACCAGCGGGCAACCGATGATATTCGCCAGCCGATAGGCGGTGTGTTCGGTGGATGTTTTATAGGCATCGATGCGGTTTTGCTCCTCTAAATGCTCGTTGAAATAGCGAAAGCCCTCCGCCGACTCGGTATCGCGCTTGCCGCCTTCTAGGGTGGAGAGGCGCGAATGCAGTAACTCGGGCGATTGCTGGTAGCTGTGCTGGATAAGCAACAGCGAGCGATCCGGCAGCGTTAGGTAGACGCCCCAACTATGTTGGTAGGTCAGGTTCTCGACCTGATAATTGCCATCCTCCGCGCGGATATTGTGCGATACCTCTTGGCGGATATAGCGATGCTCGACGTTTTGCACCTGTGCGAAGTCGTATTCCTGGCCGCGCGTCTTCATGAACGTGCCCAAGAGCCCGGTCGGCGGGATGAGGCTGATTTTAGCGGCTTTCTTGTTAAAATCCACCAGGTTAAAAACGGGCGCTTCTTGCCCGCCCGCGCCGCTGCCTTTGGGTAAATGGAGCGTGATGCCCATGGCGCTGTCTTTCAGGACGAAGCCCTCGCCCTTGATGGGCAAATCAATCTGCACGGCGATTGCTTGCACCGCGTCTGTCTCGACGCGCTGGCGCATGTGCGGTTCTAGCGGCCCGGTGACGCCACTGCGCAGCGGGTCATCGGTGTCGGTGGGCAGTTTCTTTTCGCCGAAGACTTTGAGCGGCGCGCTGAGCATCATGGCTAAAGCGTGGGCCGCCGTCCGCACGTCGCCCGCGTGGCGATAGCTGGGTTCTTCTGGCCAGCGCATCAGGCGCTTGAATTGTGGTTTGTCGGCGCTGGTATCTTGGCGGATATGGTCATACGAGAGCATATGCAGCCCCAGGTACCAGCGCCCGCGTTCTTCGTGATAGCCCACCAGCACGGCTTGCACATAATCCACCGAGCATTGGGTGCCCGGCAGGCGTACATGGTTGGCGTAGGTCGCGTCGTAGGTCATGACGTTGCCGCCGCGCACGGCTTCGAACAACGGAATCGTCCCGTAGGCACCGTGGTCGTCGCCTTGGCGATAGAGTTGCCAACGTGTTTTGGTGATCCGAACGATCATCCGATCAGCATCAATTAAGCGTTCCTGCATTTTAATTTGGCCTCACACTATCTTTAGGGATAGCATACATCAATTCTAAAGAATGTAAGAGATGACCTTGTAACCATTCGCCCACGAAACGCCCCTGGGTCGGCCCCTAGCACACGCGCGCGCAACGCTTGCGCCTCCGAGCGGCCAATGGTGACGTAGAGCATGTTGCGCTCTTTCTCGGTATACATGCCCGTAATCGCCCAGCCCGCGCGCTTGTAAGGCTTTTCCAAGTATTTAACTATGCCGCTTGCTTTTGTCGAAAAGGATACCGGCTTGATTTTACCCCCCTCTAGCTCCCCCCGAATTCGGGGGGAGAACTTACTCGTGCGCATAATAGCCCCTCCCTGAATTCGGGGAGGGGCTGGGGAGGGGTAATTATTTTTCTGGAAAAGCCTAAATGGCGAGGACTGGGCGGCACCCTGCGTATGAAGGCGACAGCGCCGCCCTCAGCCATTTGACCCATGCAAAAATCCACCGCCTGCACCCCTTCAGCGCGCGCGGGGCCTGATATGGTAGGCATACCGAAAAATATAGACAAAGGAAACCCCATGCAAATGTTATCCGCTGGCTCTTTGATAGGTACGCCAATTACTAACCCGGATGAACAAGACCTGGGCACGATCAAAGAATTGATGATTGACGTCGTGCGCGGGCATGTGGCCTATGCAGTGGTCGATTTCGGCGGCTTCTTGGGCCTGGGCAATAAGCTCTTTGCCATGCCCTGGGGCATGTTCACCCTGGATACCGACAACGAACAAGTGATTCTGGACATCCCCAAGGAACGCTTGCAAAATGCCGAAGGCTTCGACAAAAACGACTGGCCCGACGCTACCGATATCGAATTCTTAGAGCGCATTTACAACTACTACGGCTACAAGCCCTATTGGAAAGTGCAGGTCCGCTAGTCAGAACCACACACAATCGGTGGGGGAGCGCGCCTCCCCCACCGTGCAGAACAGCGATTCGCCGGACTTTATTGACACAACCCAAACTATAGCAAATTAGAGAAGATGAGGAACCCCTATGCCAATGCTAACCCTCGCGCAGAGCACCCTGCGCGCAACCCCGACCGAAGCGTTATCCGACGAAGACGCGCAAGATTTACTTGATAAGCACCTTTTCGGTTGGGAAATCACCCACACTGATGACGAGGCCGATATACTGCGTCGTCACTTCAAACTGAATGACTTCCCCGAAGCCCTGCACTTCATCGCGCAAGTAGGCGACCTGGCCCAAATTTATGGTCATCTGCCGCGCATCACGCTAAATGGCGCGACCGTCACGGTCGATTGGTGGAACGCCGCGCTCGGTGGCCTGGAAATCAACGACTTTATTATGGCCGCCAAAACCCAGGCCGCATATGAGGATTGGCCCAGCCGCCAATCAGATGACCCCCTGCACGCGGATTTACACGGCAGCTTCCCGGCCAGCGACCCACCCGGCATCAATCTTTAACGCACATCCGCCAAGACTGCGCGGCGGGCCGTGCGCAGAGTATGCGCATCCCACAAACTGACAACCTGGTACGTCCGACCCTCGATGTGTACTTCGTCATCGGGGCGGATGTCGGCATCCCATGGCAACGAGAGGCGATAGTAGTTAAACCCGCTTTCGCGCCCGCCCGCCGCTTCGATAACCCGCCGCGAGCGCTCCGGCATCAGGCGGCAAGGCACCTCCGCCGCGACGACCGACCAAGTATCCGCCGGGCCGCCAGCGTCGTTCGTGGCGGGCGTTTTGCGCCGGATGTCGCAACGCGCGGTTAGGCTGGCGGTGTGCGCAGCCCGCAAGCGGGAGAGGTCCGGCGCTTTCATGCGGCGGCCTCCTCGCTATAGCCGTCCTGGCGGCGGGCGGCCACCAAGCGCGCGCCCGCATTGGCCCGAAACCGCACCGCCGCGCGCATCCAGCCCGCCGCGACCGCCGCATGATCCACGCGCAGGCCGTCCGCGTCGAAGTTCGGATGCGTATTCCACATATAGGCCAGGGCCTCGCAGGCCAGCGCGGCGGCCTCGTGGATATGGCGCGCGTCTTTGGCAAAAAAGGTCAATTCATCGTCCGTAAAGTTGCTCCCGTCCGGCTTGACGCCGTCCCCGTCGGTATTGTCCCCGATGAGCATCCGAATATCTGCGATCATATCGTCCATGGTTGTTTCTCCTTTAGCGTATATCGTTAGCGTATATCGTTAGCGTATCGTCGTTAAATATCTGGCGCAGGTCCGATAAATAGGACAAGGGGCTTTTGCCCCTTGTTATTTTTCGGGCGAGGGCTTAGCTAATCGTCGGGTCGGTGTAGGTGCCGCTGCCGTCGGCAGTAAACCGGATGCAGTAGCCATTCAGGCGTTGCCCCACGCCCACGCCGAATTCATGCAGCACAATGGCCTGCTCTAGCGGAAATTGGCGGAAGCCTTCGCCGCGCATCAGCACCGCCCCCGCGCCCAAATCCGGCGAGACGCGCACGCGCAGCGGATTCCGCTCGTCGCCAGGGCCAAAGGGCTTATACACCCCCGCGTAGCCCGTCGGCAAATGGGGCGTGATCCACAGCCGCAGCACGCCATAATCGCTCTCGTAAAGGCCGATATAGCGCTCGTCGCCCAAATTAGCCTGCGCATAGGGCGCGCTCGTCCCGGTGCTGATGTATTCGATGCCCCGATCGGGCTTCACGAAGTTATCCAACGCGGTGTAGCTGTCGATGTCCGCGAAGGGGATGATGGCCGCGTAGGGGCCGAACAAGCCGTGTTCCCACAGGCTTTTGGCCGCGTTGTTCAGCGCGGTCGCGCGCGGGGCGGCTTCGTCATCCGAAACGGCGAAATGGGTATGCGTGGCCGCGAAGGTCTGGCCGCCGTAGGGCGGGGGCACCATGTCTACGTTGCCGCCATCCCCAGCGATAAAGGGCACGTCGTAGCCCGCGCCGATGGCGTTTTCCGCGCTACTGAAAAAGCGCGTCAGGAGTTGCTTTTCCCAGTTATCGCGCATGTCGTAGAGCGCATCGGCGATGTCAGCTTCTAGTTGGGCGGCGCGGGCCTTGCGCAGAAAGTCGAACGTCCAGCCCAGGGCGCGGTCGTAGCTGTGGATGGGCAACATATGCCCGCCCGTGGCCGCGCGGCGCGGGTCGGGGCGGCTATGTTCGCTGCGCTTGCTCATGCCGTTGCCGGCCCCGGTGCGATATTCGATGCCCGCTTCTTGGGTGATACTCATCAGCCCGCCGAAAATCGGATCGTTGATGAGCCCATCGTTAGCGACGGCCAGCCCGGCGGCCAACGTTTCGATCAATTGCTCGTAGGTGGTGCCATCCGCCAGGGCATAGCGGGCCAGGTCGCCGTCGTCCATGCCCGTGGGCAGCGCGAACTGCTTCAGATCGTTAATGCCGAGTAACATGAATGAACCTCCTGCTTAGGTCGATGCTTCGGGAACGGCGGTCTGCGGGGCGACGTAGAGCACAGTGGGCGACTCGGCCCAGCCGACCACAAACGGAAAAGGGCCGCCCGTGGGCGCGGTATCGTTCAGGGCGCCGGCGGTCGTGCTGGTATACACCACCGCGCCATCGGTCAGGTCGCTGGTGCCCAGCGCGACCGGGCCATGCGTCACGACGTCGATGGCGTCCCCCGTGGTGGCGTCCGCCGCGCCCGCCGTGCCGACCCCCACCACAATCCCGCGCGCTTGGGCGCTGGCGACGGCGTCCGCATCGGCGCGTAGCACGGTGCCATCAGTATGAATGTAGACCGCGTCCCCTGCGGAAACAGCCCCCCCGGCGATGAAGCGCCGCACAATCGCGCCATTCAGGGGGCGCACCTGCGCGGCCATAATGCTGATATTGGCCATGTTGGTTTTCTCCTTGGGTTTATTTGCCGAAGCCTCACGCATTTACCGCTGCGTGCGCGTGAAGATAAG